>JAICLE010000152.1 GCA_025927545.1 Gemmatimonadales bacterium | reverse complement strand
CCGCCGGGCGCTCGACGCGCTCCACGCTGACTTCACGGAGCGCGCGCTTGCTGTAGCGGCGGTGGTGGGTCGAGGCGCTGCCCGGCACCGGCCGGGTGAGATCCACCACGAAATGCTCCTTGAACGGGACGACCCGGTCGAAGCAGCGCCGCAGCAGGCCGTCATCTCGAGCGCCGAAGGGATCCGCCACCAGCACCACGCTCACCAGCGCCCGGCCGAGCGCGTCGAGATCTTCCGGCAGTCGGGACCAGTCGCGGCAGGCAAACAGCGGGTAGCACCCCATCGCGTCCCGGTATGGTCCACCGCCGATCTGTCGCTCGAGCAGCCAGCCGCCGCATCCGGGCAGGAGGCGGGGCGACCCGAACTCGGCGAGCGAATCCGCATATCCAGGGTGGGCGTAGCCGCTCGCATCCCGGTCCACAAGATCACGGGGCCGTCGAGAGTGGCGCGGCAACTCCGGCATCCAGGTGCTCGGTCGTCCAGTCGAGGATGGGCCGCACGGCACCTTTCCACTTGCCGAACCAGCCGCCGCGCAGGTCCGGCGTGTCCCGAACCTCGAAGACCAGCACATCGGTGTGCCGGTACACGAGGTCGGTGTCACGGTCGACGACCAGAACCTCCACCCGGTGGAGCCCGTCGTTCAGCAGGTCTCCCGGGATGAGGCAGGTGTCCCGGAAGAGCCCGCGGGGCAGGGGCCGGATCTGGGATTGCCGGCCGTCAATCGGCCCGGCCGCCAGCACGAGCACTCCGTCCTCGTTGGTGAGATGGAGCGTCAGGCTGAGCTGGGCGCCTTCCCGCAGGTTCCAGTACTCGAACTCCACCAGCACAGGCGTGCGCGTGGTGATGGGTTCCGCCGGGTTCGAGTCGGCCGGGCGGGCCCGCGCTGCCCGGAGACGCACGCGATCATTCCCCGGGGCCAAACCGGCGTCCGGCCAGAACTGGTGCGGACGCGTCGCCGCCGCGTCCTGCAGGTAATGGGACACCACCACGCCCGGGGCGCCCTCCTCCGCCAGCGTTCCATCCTTCAGCCAGATGGCCCTCGAGCACAGGCCCTGCAGCGCCGTCATGTTGTGGCTGACGAACAGGACCGTTCGCCCCTCCTCCGCGGCGTGCCCCATCCTGCCGATGCATTTCCGCTGGAACGCGGCATCGCCGACGGCCAGCACCTCGTCCACCAGCAGGATCTCGGGCTCGAGGTGCGCCGCCACGGCGAAGGCGAGCCGGAGGTACATGCCGCTCGAGTAGCGCTTGACGGGCGTGTCGATGAAGCGTTCCACCTCGGCGAACGCGACGATCTCGTCGAAGCGGCGGGCGATGCTCGCGCGATCGAGGCCGAGAATCGAGCCGTTGAGGTAGACGTTGTCTCGTCCGGTGAGCTCGGGATGGAATCCGGTGCCGACCTCGAGGAGCGAGCCGACGCGGCCGCGGATGTCGGCGTACCCGGTGGTCGGGTTGGTGATCCGGGAGAGCAGCTTGAGCAGCGTGCTCTTGCCCGAGCCGTTCCGGCCGATGACGCCGAGTACCTCGCCGTATGCCACTTCGATGGAGAGGTCGCGCAAGGCCCACACCAGCTCCGCCGGCTCCGGCCGACGCCACGGAGCGGCGGCCGACCGGGCGATCGCCTCGCGAAAGCTCCGGGGACGATTCCGGGCCGCGCCGATCCGATACTGCTTGCCCAGCCCTCGCGTCCGGATCATTGTCTCCGACACTGTCGGCGCCTCAGGCGACGTCGGCGAAGACGCGCTCGGTTCGACGGAAGTATGCCGCGCCCCCGACGAAGATGAGGCACGCCATGCCCAGTGACACCCCGAACTCCACCCCCGTCGGGCCGCCGGCACCCAGCAGCGCCGAGCGGAAGCCCGCGATCGCGCCGGCGAGCGGGTTGAGTGAATAGGCCAGGCGGTACCGGTCCGGGACGAGCGAAAGCGGATAGACCACGGGGGACGCGAACATCCAGAGCTGCAGCAAGAAGGGCACCACGTATTTGACGTCGCGGTACTGGATGTTCAGCGCGGCAAGCCAGAATCCCATCCCGGCCGCGGTCAGCACCATCATCAGTACCGAGACTGGCACCAGCACCACCGCTGCCGGGCGTGGAGCCGCGTGGTAGAACAGCATCAGGACGAGGAGGGCGACGATGGAGACCGCGAGGTCGAGCAGGGCGGCGAGTACCGCGGCACCGGGAATCACCAGCCGGGGAAAGTAGACCTTCGTGACCAGGCTGGTATTGGCGGTCAGGCTGTTGCTCGCTCCCGACACCGCGGTGTTGAAATACGTCCACGGCACCAGGGCGGCGAGCGAGAAGAGAGGGTAGGGCACGCCGTCCGACGGCAGCCGGGCGAAGCGTCCGAAGATCACCGTGAAGACGACCGTGGTGAGCAAGGGCTGCAGGATGGCCCAGGCGGCTCCGAGCACCGTCTGGGCGTAGCGGACCTTGATCTCCCGCCATACGAGGAAAAAGAGGAGGCCGCGGTAGCGCCAGAGCTCGGGAAGGTCGAACCCCGGCCAGGCGCCCGCCGGCGCCACCCGAACGACGGCGGAAGCGGGACCCGGCGGGATGGCCGGCACCCCTGGCAAGGCGGACGCATCAGGCAGTCCCATGTGGGTTCGCTCTGGCGGGCGGAGTGGGCCGGCGGGCGTGGGCCGGGTTCGTTCGTGAGTGGGGAGAGGCGATGTTTGCACCGTAAGCTCGCCCGGATCGGCCCGACTGTCCAGCCGCAGCGTGGCACCCGCGATGGTGGCGCGCCCGGGCCGCGTCTATAGTATTCGGACGTTCTGCGCCTGGACGGAGCGGGAACCCCCTTATTCGATCGGTGCCCATCTCGTGACCGCCATGGCAGTTGCCATCGTAAACTGGAATACCCGCGACCTCCTCCGTACGTGCCTTGCCGCAGTCTCGGCTGAGGAGCCGGCCCAGCTCGTCGTGGCGGACAACGGCTCGGGCGACGGAAGCGTGGAGATGGTGCGGCGGGAATTTCCCTCCGTCACCCTGGTTGTGAACCCCGAGAACCCCGGCTACGGTGCCGGGGCCAACCGGGCCCTCGCCCGCTGTTCGGCGGAATACGTGCTCCTGCTCAACAGCGACACCCGGGTGCGGCCGGGAGCTCTCGTCGCGCTTCGCGGGTACCTCGACCACCACGAGCGAGCGGCCATCGTGGGGCCGCGACTGGTGCATCCGGACGGCACGCTCCAGGCGTCCTGCTTCCCCTTTCCGCAGCCGCTCCGGCCGCTCACCCGGTCCGGGGCGCGGTCCCTGCCGCATGGCCGCGCCGGACCGGTGCCCTGGGTGGTGGGAGCGGCCCTCGCAATCCGCCGCGCCGCGTTCGAAGCCGTGGGCGGGTTCGATGAATCGTACCAGATGTATTTCGAGGAGGTTGACCTGTCCTATCGGCTACGGAAGGCTGGATGGGAAACTCATTTCACGCCCGAAGCGGAAGTAATCCACCTGGTCGGGGCCAGCACCCGGCAGCGCCGCGCGCAGATGCTGCTGCGCACTCGGCTCAGCTCGCTCGAGTTCTACCGGCGGCACCATCGGGGCATCCCGCTCGCGGCCGGGCTGACGGCGGAGTACGCCCTGACCGCCGGCCGGCTGCTGCGGGACGGCGTGCGGTACTCCGCCGCCCGCTCGGTAGAACAGCGCAGCCGCCTGCGAGAGGACCTGGCGGTCTGGTGGGAGTTGCTGCGCCACCACTCTCCGTTGGCGGGCTAGATGCCGGGGACCCCCTCCGTGCCGAACTCTCCGCCGTCCGCCCCAATCGTCACCGTGGTGATCCCCGCGTTCAACGCCTCGCGCTACATCCTGCAGGCGGTGCGGTCAGTGCTGGCGCAGAGCCTTGAAGAGCTGGAGGTCATCGTCGTGGACGATGGGTCCACGGATGACACGGTCGCCCGCCTCAGCGAAGTCTCCGACCCCAGGCTCAGAGTGTTCAGTGACACGAACCACGGGCCCGCGTACGCGCGGAACCTGGGCTGCCGCGCCGCCCGGGCCAGCCGGTACGTGGCGTTTCTCGACGCCGACGACTGGTGGGACCGGGACAAGTTGCTGAAGCAGACGGGCTATCTGGAGGCGAATCCGGAGCTGGTGGCCGCGGGGTGCTTCATGCGATACGTCTCCTCTTTCGGAAGGGTGCTCGGGGAGACGGGTCAAGTGCTGAAACCCGCCGATCTCAGGCGAGTCGCGGCGGGGGAGCTGTTTCCGTTCCCCATGTCGAGCCTGCTGGTCGAGCGGACGGCGCTGGCCCGAGCGGGCCTCTTCGACGAGACTTTTCGATACGCCGGATCGGAAGACCTGGACTTCGTGTCGCGACTGGCCTCGGAGGGGCCACTACAATGCCTCCCCGCGGTACTGGGCAGCTACCGAGTCCACCCGGAAAGCGCGATGGCAAGGGAGCGGCTCAGGATCAACTTCGAGGCGAGGTTCGTTCGAGAGCGGATCGCGCGGCGGGCGGCGGGCGGGGACCTGAGCTGGGAGGAGTTCAGGAAAGGGCATCGGACGTCATGGGGGGACCGGCGGCAGGATGTGGTCGAAGTCTGTTACCGGTCCGCGGCCCTCTGGCATAGCCAGGGGCGAACATTGCGGGCGTGCGCATTTGCCGGCCTGGCGCTCCTGAT
>JAICLE010000030.1 GCA_025927545.1 Gemmatimonadales bacterium | reverse complement strand
TGGGCCCCCGGCCCCGGCAGCCGGCGGTCGAGCCCGACGCGCTCCTGGAGGTAGAAGACCGGGCCGCGGCTGGTGAGCCGGACCAGCACGGCCAGGAGCACGAAGACCGGCAGCAGCGCCAGCACCGCCAGCAACGCCAGCGTCACATTCACGGTGCGGTGCGCCCACTCGCGGGCTTCCCCGGGCACCGCACGTCCGACGTGATTAACCGCTCGGGTGTACGCGCGGGACCACGTCGGCCGATACCGGCCCGGCGCGGCGTACGATCCCGAGATATGTCGTCGGCGGACCCCGGAAGTTGCAGTTCCCATGGATGTCGTCGGCTCGTCTCTTCAGTTGATGTGGTCGGAAGCCCGCTCCATCCTGGAGCCGCTTCATCCGTAGCTTATAGCGTGTGCGCTGAGTTCCCTGTGACGCTTCTCACGTCGTGAAACATCTCACGTCGCCGGACGCCGAGGCTGCGGCGGACGGGCACGGGTGAGCAACGGGTGCTGAAGCTCACCGAGACCGAAGCTGGCCAGCCATTGGCTGAACCGCGACCGCTCGACTGCGGGCTCATTGCCAGGATCGCTCGCCGGGGCGGCCGGCAGAGACTCCTCGCTGGTGCCGTCACCCCGCGCGAGTGACGGATCGGGTCCTGGTTCGTCAGTCATGCCGGTCGGTGTCCGCGTGGTTCAGGGTGGGTGGAGGGGGCTGGCCACCCTCCGTTCAAGGATGGCGCCGGAAAAATTGCCGGCCCACCCGCCCGGACCACGACTTGGCACCACCAATGTAACCTATTGATGCCTCGAATGTTGTCCTGTATTATTACACCTGACCCCCGGCTGGGCACTGGAGCGGGCGTTGCTGCAGGGCCACATCGGGTCGAGGTGCCGCGCCACAGCGCCCGGCGTGGCGCGACTTCCGGCAAACTGTGGCATGTTTCCGTCGATGCCGGCCATCCCCCGTCCGGTGTCAAGTTCCAAGACATTCAGCCGTAGCAGCTTGCGGCTTCCCGACAGTCACGCACGCATCCTGCACTCAGGAAACCGGATCGCGTCGCCGTCCCTCACCATCAGTGGCTCAACTCAATGGCAAATAGAGACAAGGCTCCTGCCGCTCCGCTGGTGCTGATCGCCAATGACCAGGAGTGGTCGGCCCGATCCCTGGAGAGCATCCTCGGCCCGAGCGGCTACTCGGTCGTGCGTGCCTATACGGGCCAGCAGGCGCTCGAGCGGGCGCGCACCTCGCAGCCCGACCTGATCATCCTGGACGCGCAGATGCCCGACATGCACGGCTTCGACGTCTGCCGCGCCTTGCGCAATGATCCCCGGTTCAGCGCCACGACCCCGATTGTCATCACCACGTCCGGGCCTTCCGGCCGCACCCAGCGGCTCGAGGCGTATCGGGCGGGCGCCTGGGAAGTCCTCGGCCAGCCACTCGACGGCGAGGCGCTGCTCCTCAAGCTGGGAACCTTTCTCCAGTCCAAGCAGCAGGTGGACGTGCTCCGCGAGGAAAATCTGCTCGACTCGGGCACCGGCCTCTACAACATGCGCGGCCTGGCCCGGCGGGCGCGAGAGATCGGCGCCGACGCGGTGCGCCGCCGTGAGGCGCTCGCGTGCGTGGTGTTCGCGCCCGAAGCCGAGCACGAGGGCGAAGAGGAGGCCGCCGATGAGGAACTGGTGCGGCTCTCCGACCAGGTCGGCGCGGTGTTCCGGCAGGTTGGCCGCGGGTCCGACGCCATCGGGCGCCTGGGGCCGGCCGAGTTCGCGGTGATCGCCCCCGCCACCGGGTCCGAGGGCGCCGTCCGCCTGGTGGACCGGCTCGGCGGCGCGGTCGAGGCCACCCGCATTCCCGTCCGGGGCGGCCAGCGCTCGGTGCGGATCAGGGCCGGCTACTGCGCCGTGCCGGACTTCGCCGAGTCGCCGGTGGACGCGGCCGAGCTCCTCCTTCGCGCCACGACCGCGCTCCGCGATCTCCGGCGGGGCGGCGAGGGAGAGCGGATTCGCTCGTTCGAGCAGGTGCCCCTGCAGTACCCCAGCTAGCGATCCAACCCGGACAAATGTAGCCCGACCCCCACGGTATGTGGCGTGAGCTGGGCCCCGAGGTGTTGTGAGGACACGGCAATTGGTTGACAGAAGCCGCAGGTTGTAGTAGAAGAGTTACTTCCTCCCAGGCACTCTGCGGAGGGAATCCATCGACCGCGTCGCGGTCCCGCCCCAGGAGTCCAGGATGTCCAATCCGCTCGTCCAGCAGGACCGGTCGGGCACGGCGTCGGCCGACGCGGCGTCTCGCGATCCGTTTTCGATCCCCAGCGAAGTCAAGGCAAGCATCCGCGTGCTCGTGGTCGACGACGAGCGCACCCTGCGCGAGAGCTGCGCGAGCGTGCTGCAGATGGACGGCTACAACGTCACGCTGGTGGGCCGCGGTGAAGAGGCGCAGGACACGGTCCGGCGGCGCAAGTTCGACATCATCCTGGTCGACCTCTACATGTCGCAGGTCTCGGGCCTCGACATTCTCCGGGCCACCCTCCAGGCGTACAAGGACACGATCGTCGTGGTGATGACGGGCAACCCGAGCGTCACGAGCAGCATCGAAGCGCTCCGGGCAGGAGCCTGGGACTACCTGCCGAAGCCGTTCAGCGCCACGCACCTGCAGGTGCTCATCGGGCGCGCATCCCACGCGGTCATGATGGCGCGTGAGGCCCAGGATCTCCGGGTCCAGTTGATGAAGCAGAACGGGCACAGCGACAAGATCGCCTTGATCGGGATCTCGCCGCTGTTCCGCCAGGCCGTGGAGTTGGCCCGGAAGGTGGCGGCGACCGACGCTTCGGTGTTCATAAGCGGCGAGAGCGGCACCGGGAAAGAGGTCATCGCCCAGTTCATCCACCAGAACAGCCGGCGGGCCGGCCGTACCCTGGTGCCGATCAACTGCGCCGCGCTGCCGGAGCCGCTGCTCGAGAGCGAGATGTTCGGCCATCGAAAGGGCGCATTCACCGGTGCCGACCGCGACAAGCCCGGCCTGCTCGAGACGGCCAACGGCGGCACGCTGTTCCTGGACGAGCTCACCGAGATGTCGATGCCGCTGCAGGCCAAGCTGCTGCGTGTGGTGCAGGACGGTGTCGTGCGGCGCGTGGGGAGCGAGCAGCAGGACGCGGTGGTGGACGTGCGCTTCATCTCCGCCACCAATCGCGAGCCGCAGGAGGCGGTGGACACGGGCGCCCTTCGGGGCGACCTGTTCTACCGGCTCCGGGTGGTGCCCATCAAGCTCCCGCCGCTGCGCAAGCGCCCGGAGGACATTCCGATCCTGGCCAATCACTTCCTTACCGTGTACTGGCAGCGGCATCGGCAGGTGGGTGACCGCATCCCGCGGCTCAGCGAGGCGAGCGTCGGCTTCTTGCGCTCCCGCCCGTGGCGAGGCAACGTTCGGGAGCTCCAGAACGTCATCGAGCACGTCGCGGTGCTCGCGGAGCCGGACCAGACCATCCAGCCCAACGACATCCCGGTTTACGATGACGGCGGGGACTGGCCGGTCGAGGGACCGGTGAGCCCGGGCATGATGGACGAAGCCTACCATAGTGCCAAGGACCGGGTCGTGGCCCAGTTCGAAAAGGAGTATCTCTCGCGCCTCGTCACCCGCGCGGGCGGCAACATGTCCAAGGCGGCGCGGCTCGCGAGCATCGATCGCACCACCCTTTACCGGCTCATGGACAAGCACGCCTTCCACCGGGACGAGGGCTCGGGGTCGGCTGAGTGATACCGGAGGCCGCGCTGCCCGGCACCACCAGCGGCGAGCGCCGCCGAGCCGCACCCGGGGTCACCGCGCCGGCGCGCGTGTGGGACCCGGACGGTCCGTCGGACGGTGCGATCGCGCCCGCGCTCTGGGACGCGCTGCGCGAGTCGGTGTTCTGGGCGCAGTCGGAGTGGGAGCGCGCGGTGGAGCACGCCGCGGGCATGGAGGAGGTCACGGCCCACCTGGCCCAGCTGTGCCAGGCGGTGCGCGAGGAGGCCAGCGGCCAGAGCCCCGACCTCGCCGCACTGCCGCGGAACGCGCTGTCCCGACGCCTGGTGGGCCTCATGCGGGCGGCGTTCGTCGAGCGCGTGCAGGCGCTCCCCTCGCCCGACGCGGGCCAGTTGCTCCGCGTGCTCGGCGCCCTCGAGCGGGTGAGCGAGCGGCTCGAGGCCGACTGGTCGCACCACTTCGCCGACCGACTCTCCGGACCCGACGGACTGGAGCTCGTTGTGGAGGTGGCCCACGATCTCCGCTCGCCGCTCACGTCGATTCTCTTCCTGGCCGAGACGCTGCAGCGTGCGCGGAGCGGCCCCGTCAACCCGGTGCAGGAACGGCAGCTCGGCCTGATCTACAGCGCGGCCTTCGGCCTGAGCTCGGTGGCCAGCGACGTGATCGAGCTCGCCCGCGGCGGCGACCGACTGGTGGACCTGGACCCGATCCCGTTCTCGGTCGCCGACATCCTCGAGTCGGTGCGCGACATCGTCCAGCCGATCGCGGAAGAGAAGAGCCTGACCGTCCGCCTGACCACGCCGGAGGCGGACTTCCGCGTGGGGCACCCGGTGGCCCTCAGCCGCGTGCTGCTCAACCTCACCACCAACGCCCTCAAGTTCACCGCCGAGGGGTTCGTCGAGGTCATCGCCCGCGAGTCCGGGGCTCGGGCCGTCGAGTTCTCGGTGCGCGACACCGGCCGCGGCATTCCGCCCCAGAGCATGGCGACGCTGTACGAGCCGTTCCGGCGCCGCCGGAAGCCGGGGGAGTACGCGTTCTCGGGCTCCGGGCTCGGGCTCTCGATCTGCCGAAAACTGGTCGAGGCGATGGGGTCGACGCTCGAGGTCGAGACCGCCCCGGGGTACGGGACGCGATTCCACTTCGCCCTCGACCTGCCGCTCGCCGGGGAGCCCCAGTTCGGCTGAGTACCCGCCCACTACCCGCGGTCCCCAAGTCCGCATAAATTCTTGTGGCTAGCCACTTCCGGAACGATTCCGCCCGCGGGGCCCGGCGACCCGGCCGATCCCGCCCCCGAGCGTTGACCACTCCGTTCCCACCCGGTGGCGGCCGAGAGACGACCCCTGTGTGGGCTCCCGACCTCGCGCTCTCCTCGTTGCCCTGCCGCTTTCCGGGTCCGGCCAGGCGCGTCGAGGGGACCGTGCGAACGTCGTGGGCCCGGAATTGAGCGCTACGTGAACCGACCGCTGATTCGGCCCGCTCGGCACTTGAGCCAGCCTCCAGTGCACGCCCCGAATGCCGCCCTCCTCATCGACTTCGACAACGTCACCCTGGGCGTCCAGAAGGATCTGACCAAGGAGCTCCGGACCCTCCTCAACAGTGACATCATCAAGGGCAAGGTGGCGGTGCAACGCGCCTACGCCGACTGGCGCCGCTATCCCCAGTATATCGTGCCGCTGTCGGAGTCCTCGATCGACCTGATTTTCGCGCCCGCCTTCGGCTCGAGCAAGAAGAACGCAACCGACATCCGCCTCGCCATCGACGCCATCGAGCTGGTCTTCACCCGGCCCGAGATCGGGACCTTCATCCTGCTCTCGGGCGACAGTGATTTTTCCACGATGGTGATCAAGCTGAAGGAGTACGGGAAGTACGTCATCGGCGTAGGGATCCGCGAATCGGCGAGCGATCTGCTGATCCAGAACTGCGACGAGTATTACTCGTACAACGACCTGGCCGGGCTCACCAAGGAGGTCGACACCCCGTCCATCCAGCGGGATCCGTGGGAGCTGGCCGGCGAGGCCGCGGCCCAGATGGCGCGCAACGGCGACGTCATGCGCTCCGACCGGCTGAAGCAGGTGATGCAGCAGATCGACCCGAACTTCGACGAGCGGAACGCCGGCTTCAACCGTTTCAGCAAGTTCGTGGTCGAGGCGGGGCAGAAGGGTGTCGTGCGGGTGATCAAGCTCGACAATGGCCAGTACGAGGTGGCTCCGCCCGATGGCGCCGCGGCGCCGGCCGCCTCCGCATCGACGGGCCGGCCGCGTGAGGCCGTCGAGGGACCGCGGGATGAGAACGGCCGCCGCGGGCGCAGCCGGCGCGGCCGCGGCCGGGAGCGGGGCCCTGCGCGCGAGCGAGCCGACGAGTCGGCGGCTGGTGGAACCGCCCCACGGGAAGCGCCGCCCGCGCGGGCGGCCCGCGCCGCCGAAGGCACGCTCACGCTGTCGCGCGCGTTTCAGCTGATGACCCAGGCGCTCTCCGAGTTGCGGGGTCCCGTGCCGCACGAGGCGTTGCGCCTTCGCATGGTGGCATTGCACGGACGGGAAGATGCGCTGCTCGATGCCGCGCGATTCCAGCGTCTTCTGCGCCAGGCCAACGATGCCGAGGTCGCCGACGTGCGCAAGGTCGGAGATGACGAGTACGAGGTGTCGGCCCATCGCGCCGGCTCCGTTCCGTCCATCGCGGCGCCGGCCGCATCAGCGGCGGCAGCGCCGGCCACAGAGGCGGCAGGCGTTGCGGCGGAACCCGCCGTGGAGTCGGGCAGCCGGGAGAATGGACAGCGCCTGGGCCTGCGATTCCGGCGCGGTTCGCGCGGGCCCGCCCGGCTGGGAGAGGTGCCGCTGGTGGGCGTCGTTCAGATCGATGCACCGGCGCCAGCACCGGCGCCTGCACCCACGACGGAGCCGGCGACGGAGCCCGCCGAGAGCGAGACCACGGTGGCCGGGACCAAACCCGCCCGGAAGCCGACGCGGGCACGCGCACCCCGGAAGAAGGCGGCCGCTTCGCCGGCGGCCGCGGCCCGCTCCGAGCCGGCCGAACCGAGCACCACGGCGCCCAGGCGACCGCGGTCCCGAACGAAGAAGAAGGCGGAGTGAGCTCGACCCGACGGGCAGCAACGCTGCCCGTCGCTTTTTTCGACCGGCCGGCCGAGATCGTCGCGCGCGAGCTGCTGGGCACGCTGGTGGTTTCGACGGCAGGGAGCCGGACGGCGGGGCGTATCGTCGAAACCGAGGCGTACCTCGGCCGCGACGACCCCGCATCGCACGGCTACCGCAATCGGCGCCACGCGCGCAACGAAGCGCTGTTCGGCCCGCCGGGAACCTGGTACGTGTATCTCTCCTACGGGATGCACTGGTGCGCCAACCTGGTGTGCGGCGCGGAGGGGCAGGCGAGCGCGGTTCTGCTCCGCGCGCTCGAGCCCGTCAACGGGCTCGAGACGATGCGGGAGCGCCGGGGGGTAACAGCGGACCGTCAGCTCTGCTCAGGACCCGGACAGCTGTGCCAGGCACTGGCGATCACCCGTGACCTCGACGGCGCCCTGATGGAGCGATCGGCCGTGAAGGTCTTCGGATCGGAAGGAGCCGGCCCGCCGCCCGCGGTGGTCACACCGCGGATCGGAATCACCAAGGCGGCCGACTGGCCCCTCCGATTCGTCGTGGAGGCGTCGCCCTGGACCTCCCGCGGGGTGCCGGCTCAGTAGCCTCCGCTCCGGACGCCTTCGCGAGCGCTGCCGAGGCCAATCCGGAGACCGCCGCTGAACGTGTGGGTCGGGCCGTCGAGCAGCCGGCCTACCGCGAGCAGCGTCCCGTCGCTGGCGCTCACCGTCTTCTGGGAGGGGCTGGTGGTGATCTGGTACTGGCCGAACGCCATGAAGCGGCCGACCTGGAACTGCAGACCACCTACGAAACTCCCGAAGCCGAACGAGCCGAGTTCGGCGGCGTCGCTCTGGAACGCAGCCGCGCTCGCGGGAGTGGGATTCACCACGTGCAGGATGCCGTAGCCCACCCCGAGGTATGGCTGCGCGGCGGAGCGGATCGGAAAGGCCATGAGCATCGCGGAGTACTTCCGGATGTCATTGAAGGTGACGTTCTGCAGGCCACCGGCGTCCGTGTAGGCGCTGGTCTCGTTAGAGCCGACCCCCTCCTCGAAGGAGAGCATGAGTCCGGTGCGCCGCGCCACGATCAGCGCCTGACCACCGAAGGTCGGGATGCCGGAGCGGCCCTGGGTCGGCGTCTTGAAGAACATCGCGCCTCCCTGCCCGCCGATATACCACTGGAAGTTGCCGTTGCCGGGCTGTTGGGCGGCCAGTCCGGCCGCGCCCAGGCCCAGCAGCAGCGCTGCGGCCGGGATGCTTCGCATGAGCATGCGCATCACAGACTACCTCCGTAAGGTCGGCACGGTCCGTCAAAATGCGTGGCATTGCGGGAATTCGCGGGAAGGGAGGGGGAGCGGCGGCCCGGCTAACTGCTTGCTGCTAGGCAGCTTATTGAAGCCGTTAGCGGGCCTTCCCCACCCGTCGGAGGGGGTGCGGGTGCAAGGTCGGGGCCAACGGGGGTGGGGCGGTGGGCGGAGCGACGGGCCTCAAATCAGGGCGAGCTTTTCCCCCACTTTCCTGAACGCCGCGAGCGCCTGATCGAGGTCGTCACGCGTGTGGGCGGCGGAGATCTGGCAGCGGACGCGGGCTTCGCCCTGGGGAACCACCGGGTAGCCGAAGCCGGTCACGAAGACCCCTTCGGCGAGGAGGAGCTCGCTCATCCGGATGGCGGCGGCCGTTTCGCCGAGGATCACTGGGATGATGGGCGTCTCCCCGGGCAGCGGCCTGAAGCCGAGTTCCAGGAGCTGCGCGCGAAAATACGCGGCGTTGTCGCGGAGCGTGGCGACGCGCTCGGGGTGCGCCTCCAGGAACTCGACGCTCGCGAGCGCACTCGTGGCCACCGTGGGCGGCAGCGCGTTGGAAAAGAGCTGCGGCCGGGCGCGCTGGGTGAGGTAGTCGCACAGGGCCGCCGATCCGGCCACGAAGCCGCCGGCGGCGCCGCCGAGCGCCTTGCCGAGCGTTGACGTGATGACGTCGATCTCCCCGAGGAGCCCGAAGTGCTCCGCGGTGCCGCGGCCGTGCTCGCCGAGGACGCCGGTGCCGTGGGAGTCGTCCACCACGAGCACGGCGTCATGACGCCGGCAGAGCTCCACCAGAGCGGGCAGCGGCGCGAGCGATCCCTCCATCGAGAAGACGCCATCGGTGATCACCATGCGGGTCCGGCGGTCCCTGGCCGCGGCGAGCTTCGCGTCGAGATCGGCCATGTCGGCGTGGCGGTAGACCGCAGTCTCGCACTTGGCGATGGACTTCGCGAGGCGGCCCGCGTCGATGATGGAGGCATGGTTGAGCTGATCGCTCAGCACGATGTCCCGCTCGCCCAGCACCGTGGCCGGCAGCGCCTCGTTGGCGTTCCAGGCGCTCACGAAGCTCAGCGATGCGGCCGTCCCGACGAGTCGGGCGCAGGCGGCCTCGAGCGCCCGATGCACGGTGTAGGTGCCGCAGATGAACCGCACCGACGCCGTTCCCGCCCCGTAGCGCTCGAGCCCGGCCTTGCCCGCGGCGATCACCTCGGGCTCGTTGCAGAGGCCGAGATAGTTGTTCGACGAGAGGATGATGACCTCGCCCCGGTCTTCCATCGTCACCCGGGCGTCCTGGGGCGTCTCCAGGTAATTGAGCCGCTTGTAGACGCCGTCGTTGATGAACTGCTCGAGCTCGTGCTCGAGCCGCTGCTCGAAGGCGCTGCTCATGTGGCGATGTCCAGGATGACCTTGCCCGCCTGGCCGGCCTTGATCACCTGGATGGCCTCGGCGATGCACTCGAGCGGGTAGCGGTGAGTGATGACGGGGCGGGGGTCGAGCTGGCCGGCCCGCAGGAAGCGGCGCATCTGGTGCCAGGTCTGATACATCTTCCGGCCCGTGACGCCGTAGAGCGTGAGACCCTTGAAGATGACGTCCCGCGCAAAGTCGACCTCGGTCGCGCGGCTCGGCGTGCCGAGCAGGTTGACGCGTCCGCCCAGCCGGGCTGCGGCGAACGCCTGGGCGTGGCCGCTCGGATGGCCGCTCATTTCGCAGACGAGGTCCACGCCATCACCGCCGGTGAGCTCGCGGACGCGGGCCAGGACGTCGTCGCTGCCGGCGTTCAAGGTCACGTGCGCGCCCATCCGCGCCGCGATGTCGAGCCGCATGGGATTGAAGTCGCTCGCGATGACCAGCGAGGCGCCCGCCGCGCGGGCCACCCCCACCGCAAAGCAGCCGATCGGCCCGCAGCCGAGCACGAGCACGGTACTGCCCGGCACGGAGGCTTCGAGCACGGTGTGGACCGCGTTGCCCATCGGATCCATGATGGCGCCGATCTCGGTGGGGATCCCGTCGAGCCGCATGACATTGGACGCGGGCATCGCGATGTAATCCGCAAAGGCCCCGTCCCGGTCCACCCCGATGATCTGGGTGCGCTGGCACAGATGGCCCGCGCCGAGGCGGCACTGCAGGCAGTGGCCGCAGACGATGTGTCCCTCGGCCGTGACCAGGTCGCCCACCGCGAGCAGCCCGGCCGCGTCGGCCTCCCGGCCGAGCTGCACGATCTCGCCGGCGAACTCGTGGCCCACGACCACCGGGGGCCGGAGCCGGCCGCTCGCCCAGTGATCCCATTCCCAGATGTGGAGGTCGGTGCCGCAGACGCCCGCGTGGTGGACCCGGATCAGGGCATCACTGGGGCCGCAGCGCGGCACGGGAACGTCCTGCAGGACCATGCCGGGACCCGGAGCTGCCTTGACGAGTGCGCGCATCGAACCTCGGATGTGGGAGATACCGAGGTGACTCGTGTGCGGTAAGAGGTAAGCGGTAAGAGGTGTTCCTCGCTCGCGGCTCCGTCCCGAACGCCTACTCGTTACCTCTTACCGCTCACCTCTTACCGCTCACCTCTTGCTGGTCACCTCTTACCGCTTACCGCACCCCCGCCGCCTCCCGGGCCGGCTCGATCCGGACCGCGCTCACCTTGAACGAGGCGATTTTGGCGTAGGGGTCGAGCTGAGGGTTGGTGAGCAGATTGGCCGCGGCCTCGCGGTAGTGCATGGGGATGAAGATCTGGCCGCGTGCCTGCCGGTCGGAAATCCGCACCCCGATCAGGATGCTGCCGCGGCGGGAGGTCACCCGGACCTGGTCGCCCTCGCCGACACCCAGGTCCAGCGCGTCACGCGGGTTCATGTCCACGATCGGCACCGGCTCGCGCGAGTCGAGCCCCTCGGACCGCCGCGTCATGGTGCCGGTGTGCCAGTGATACATCTGGCGGCCGGTGTTCAGGAAGTAGGGATACTCATCGCTCGGCAGCTCGTCGGGCGCGAGGAATTCCACCGGAACGAACCGGCCGCGCTTGTCCCCGGTGGGAAAGCCGTTGGCGAAGAGATAGGCGGTGCCGTCGGAGTCCGGCGTAAGGACCGGATACTGGATCGAGCGCCGGTGCTCGAGCCGCTCGTAGCTCACGCCGCGCCAGGAGGGCGTGACCGAGGCGATCTCCCGCATCACGTCACCCGGCCCGCGCCAGGCGGTCGGGAGTCCGAGCCGGTTGCTCAGCTCGATGAGGATATCGAGGTCCCGCCGCGCCTGACCGGGTGGCTGGAGCGCGGCCTCGGTGAGCTGAATGTGCCGGTCGGTGTTCACGAAGGTGCCCGACTTCTCGGCGAACGACGAGCCGGGGAATACCACGTCTGCCCATCGCGCGGTCTCGGTCAGGAACAGGTCCTGGACCGCCAGGAACTCCAGGCCCCGCACCCAGTGCTCGGCGTGGGAGATGTTCGGGTCCGAGATGACCGGGTTTTCGCCGAACACGTACAAGCCGCGGATGGGGCTGTCGTCCTGCACCATCTCCGTGACCATCATCCCGTTCTCGAGCGACAGCTGCTCCTCGGGCACGCCCCACGCGCGGGCATACTCGGCGCGATTGGCGGGATCGGTCACCGGGCGATAATCGGTGTAGGCGTAGGGGATGGCGCCAACGTCGCTCGCGCCCTGGACGTTGTTCTGCCCGCGGATCGGCATCATGGCGGCGCCCCACTTGCCGATCATGCCGCAGGCGAGCATCAGGTTGAGCAGGCTGGCGACGATGTCGGTGCCGGTATTGTGCTGGGTCAGGCCCATGGCCCAGAGCGTCGATGTCCTGGGGCCTCGGGCGTAGAGCTCGGCGGCCGCCCGAATCGTCTCCGCGGGGATGCCGGTGATCTTGGCGCCAACCTCGGGCGCGTATGCCGCCACGCTCGCCTTCACCGCCTCGAAGTCGTGCATCCGGGCGGCGATGAACGCCTCGTCGCACAGCCCCGACGCGATGATGTGGTGCAGCATGCTGTTGTACAGCGCCACGTCGGTGCCGGGCAGCATCTGCAGGTGGTGATCGGCCAGCTCCGCCAGCTCCGTGCGGCGGACGTCGGCCACGATGAGCTTCGCGCCCTTGCTCACGGCCCGCTTGATCAGCGCGCCGAAGACCGGGTGGGTCTCGGTGGTGTTGGCGCCCGAGATGAAGATGACGTCGCAGGCCTCCTCCAGCTCGCGCATCGAGCCCGAGGCGGCGGACGTGTTGAGCGCGCGGCTCATCGCCGCCACCGAGCTCGAGTGGCAGAGCCGGGTGCAGTGGTCCACGTTGTTGGTCCTGAACGCCGCGCGGACCATCCGCATGAAGGCGTAGTTCTCCTCGTTGCTGCACTTGGCCGAGGAGAGGGCGGCGAGACTCCGGGGACCGGTGCTGTCGCGGATCCGGAGCAGCTCCTGGGTGGTGAGGCTCATGGCTTCTTCCCAGGTGGCCTCGCGGAACGCGCTGTACCATCCGGGCGGAGTCGCCGCGCGGTCGCGGACGTCGTATTCCTCCTGCCGGGGCACACCGGTCTGCGGCGGCTTGCCGACGGCGCGCCGCGGAGGACGCGGCTTGTCGCGCTCGCCCATCTCCTCGACCGTGCTCCACGGGCCCTCGCGATGGCGCGGCCACTCCCCGGTCCAGTTCCACTTCTGGCCGTCGTACATCCACCCCTTGCGGATGAGCGGGGCCATGAGCCGGTCCCGGTGCATGGGGAAGTCGTAGCCGAACCGGCCCTTCACGCAGGTCGAGCCCTGATTGGGCGTGTACTCCTCGATGTCCGGCGAGGTGACCCGCATTATCTGGCCCGCCTTCACGTGAATATCGATCTGGCAGCCGACGCCGCAGTACGGACACACCGACCGGACCACCTCATCGGGCTCGCGAACGGCCTCGGAGCCGAAGCGTTGCTTCGGAATGAACTCGAAGATCGCGCCGGTGGGACAGACTCGTACGCACTCGCCGCACCAAGTGCAGCCCGCGTGATCCGGGTCGCCGTCGCCGCCGACGATGATCTGGGCGTGCTCGCCCCGCAGCGCGACGTCGAGCACTCCGACCTCCTGGATGTCCTCGCAGGCCCGCACGCAACGGGTACAGAGGATACAGGTGCTCATGTCGTGCTGGATCATCACGTCGCCCGGGCGGTCGTCGCCCTCGCGGAGCGGGAGCTCGCGGGTTTCGCGCACAGGGACATCGTACTGCACGACGTAGCGCTCGAACTCGTTCCGCGGGTGGGCCCGGCCGCCATTCGACAGGTGCTCGCCCGGATACCGCTCGAGCAGCAGCCCCAGCACGCCGCGCCGAGTTTCCACGGCGGCGGGAGCCTCGGTTTCCACCACCATCCCCTCGGCTGCCGGCGTGGCACAGGCCGGCAGCAGCTTCCCCTGTCCCTGAACCGAGACGAGGCAGACCCGGCAGTTGCCGACGATAGGGAGCTTGGGATACCAGCAGAGGGTGGGGATGTCGATGCCGGCAGCGCGAGCGGCTTCGAGAATGGTGGCGCCGGGTTCAAAGGGGACGGCGGCCCCGTTCAGCGTAAGAGTCGGCATGGGAACCAATTCTGCGGTCGGAAGGAGGTGTCTCCTTCGAGTTTAGACCGCTCCCATGGCAGGAGCAAGGGCCGCTCTCCAAATACAAACACCCCCGGACCGGAGTCCGAGGGCGTTTCGGGCCGCACAGTGGGCGCACGTGGATGCGCCGTGCCCGACCCTTCGTTCAGGCGGCGTGCTCGGTGGGCACCCGCTGGTGCCAATGTTCGTCGCCGCAATCCTCGTCGGCGGCCCACATGTAGGCCCAGAATCGCACCGGCTTGGGCGCGGTCGCGCCGCTCTTGATGACGATGCCGTGGGCGGGTTCGGAGGGAGCGAGTGGAGCGCGCATGGTGGCCATCCTCATCTGCCGGGGTGACTCGAGAGACGTCGCCCGGTGGCGCACCGATCGTGCCGTCCGTATCAGCGGCGGAAGCTTTGATGTGGCAAGGAGTTGAATGGGGGAGGCTGGTGTGCGTCCGCGTCCTTTCGACGCGCGAAGCGGCTATGCCGTGTCGGCGGGACACGCCGGCTTCGAGAGGACCAGCCCGTCGGGGCGCCGGCCCCCGCCCGAGCGCCGCCGGCGCCTGGTCTCCTCCTCGATCGTCCAGCCGTCGTAAAACGCCAGCAGGGCCTCAGGAGCGAGCCGGGGACAGGTCGGGAGAATGACGTGGACACTGCCCGGCCGGCTCCGCTGTTGAAGATCGGTGACGAATTCAAGCCGACAGGTGGCGCGGAGGCCGGCGAGCGCTCCGGGGTCGAGAACCACCAGATGAAACCCGGTACAGATGTCGAGGAACTCCGGCAGGCACGGGCCGGCCTGGGCGACGTATCCCTCGAATGCGCCGCCCAGCGCCTCCGCCGCGATGCGCGATTCCACCCGCTCGACGCAGCCGAGCTCGCCGGCCAGAAACGTCACCGCGGCGTCGTGGGCGGCGAGCAGGTACGCCGCGGGCTCGGCGCCGCTGCCCACGACGAGGCTCACGTCACCCGCCTCGAGCCGGGGCAGCAGGCGGGCCAGGGGCGAGGTGGGCTCGAGCCCCCAGTGAGTCGGGGTGCGCTGCGCGACGCGCAGCTTGATGAACTGGCGCCGCCAGTGACTGTAAGGGCGCAGCGACAGCCGCTTCATGATGAGCCGGTCCACCGACTCGAGCATGAGGACCTCGGTCAGGACGAACTGTCCCTCGGCGGCCGCCTGGAGCTCGGAGGCGGCCTCGTCGCCCAGCCGCAGCAGCTCGTCGCGGCCGATCGAATTCTTGTAGCCCTCGATGCGCTGGAGGATGTACTCCTGATAGTACTGCTTGTCGGAATAGGGCGATCGCCTGCGGTGCTGGGTGGCGCGCAGTTGCGCGGCGCTCAGCATGACGCCTCGGCGCCGACGGCGCGCGACGTCACGGTTGCGGGCGGGAGGCAGGGAGAGGCGCTGTGCATGGAGCGTGCTTCAAAGTCGTCAGCGCGGGCGGTGGTGTCAACGCGAAGAAAGACGGAAGATCGAAAGAGGGAAGGGCGGAAGGACGGAAGGTGGGGGCTACTCGGCCTGGATGACGGCGGCCTTGAGGTAGCTGGTCTCAGGGATGGTGAGGACCTCCGGGTGGTCCTCGCCCTGGCCGAGAATCTGGCGGAGATAGATCCGCCGGCCGCTGTCCGCGGCGGCCTCCGTCAGCATGGCGAGAAACTCCGGGAGGCGGACATGGAAGGAGCAACTGGCGGTGAGGAGCGTGCCGCCGGGCGCCAGGGCACGCATCGCCCGGAGGTTGATCTCGTGATAACCGCGCAGGGCCCCCGCCACCGCGGCCCGGTGCTTGGCGAAGGCGGGCGGATCGAGCACGATGGTATCGAACCGCTCGCGCTGCCGGGCGAAGGCGCGGAGCGCCTCGAACGCGTCGCCCTCGCGCCACTCGATGTTGCCGAGCCCGTTGAGCGCGGCGTTCGCGGCACCCCGCTCGAGCGCCTCCGGGCTCGAGTCCAGCGCCAGCACGGTGGCCGCCCGCCCGGCGAGGTGGAGCGCGAACGAGCCGTGGTACGCAAAGCAGTCGAGCGCCCGCCCGCCGGGGCGCGCAAGCGCGCCTGCAAGCAGACGGTTCGGGCGCTGGTCGAGAAAGGCGCCCGTCTTTTGGCCGTCCCACGGGGCGGCGAGGTAGCGAACACCTCCCTCGCGCACCTCAACGGCGCGCGGCACCTCGCCCCGGGCCAGGGTCACCGCCTGGTCCAGGCCTTCACGCCGGCGCACGGCCGCATCGTTCCGGAGCAGAATGCCGCCGGGCCGGCAGAGCTCGTCGAGCGCATCCACGACGGTGTCGCGCATCGTCTCGAGCCCGGCGGAGAGGAGCTGGACCACGAGCCAGCGGTCGTAGCGGTCCACGATCAGCGAGGGGAGCGCGTCGGCCTCGGCATGGACCAGGCGATACGCGGTCGCGTCGATGCCGACCCGCCGCGCGACCGCGGCGGCAAACCGCTCGCGCCACCAGGCCGCGTCCACCGGCCGCTCGCTGCGTTCGAGCAGGCGGAGCCGGATCTCGGAGGCGGGTGAGTGGAGCGCCTGGCCAATGAAGCGCCCGCGGGGATCGTGGACCGGCACGAGGCCCGCGGGCGCGCGATCCTCCTGCACATCACTCCGGTATATCCAGGGATGACCGCGCGCCCAGCGCTCGGCGCCCCGCGCGGTGACCCGGACCGGCGTCACGCCCGATCGGGCCGCAGGACGGTGGCCCCGCGGA
The DNA here is from genome assembly GCA_025927545.1 of Gemmatimonadales bacterium. GTDB lineage: Bacteria > Gemmatimonadota > Gemmatimonadetes > Gemmatimonadales > GWC2-71-9 > CAVVWJ01. The sequence goes on along the minus strand of JAICLE010000030.1, from coordinate 16,448 downwards.
GATAGCAGTGCTTGATTTCCGCGCGGTCGCGTGCGGTGTAGGCGTGGACGAGGAGCCGGATGCACCGGGGCAGCGACCCGGGGACCGGGATCTCGGAGGCGTGCAGCAGGGCCACGATGTTCCACCCGTATTCCTCGGAGGCGCGCGCGGGGAACGCCGCATCGAGGTCGCGGGTCACCGTGAACAGCCCGCTCACGATGTCGTCGGGCTCGAGGCCGTTCGCCTCGATGAGGGTGCGCAGCAGCTCGTCGGTCGCCGCGAGAATCTCGGCGGCGTCGTTGCGGTCCACCGTAGTGGCCCCGCGGATCCCCTGGAGGCGAGGTATCGCGGTCGTCATGGCACCTAATGTAGTGGCGTCGGTTCGGCTGATGCTCGTTACCGACGACCGGCTGCTCGCGGGACGCGATGTGGTCTCCCTGGCCCTCGCGGCGGAGGCGGGCGGGGCAGACGCCGTGCAGCTCCGGCTCAAGAACGCACCCGCCCGGGAGCAGACCGCACTCGCGCGGGCACTGGTGGCGGCGCTGGCGATCCCGGTGCTGGTCAACGACCGCTTGGACGTCGCCATCGCGGCCGGTGCGGCGGGCGTCCACCTCGGGGCCGATGACCTGCCGGTCGCGCTCGCGCGGCGGATCGCACCGCCGGCGTTCCTGATCGGCGCGTCGGTCGGGTCAGACGCCGAGGCGATGACCGCGGGGGACGCCGACTACTGGGGAATCGGACCCTGGCGGGTCACGGGTACCAAGCCCGACGCCGGCGCGGGCCTGGGCGAGGTTGGCTTTGGCCGGCTGGCGCGGTTGGCCCGCGGCCGGCCGTGCCTGGCGATCGGGGGCGTCCAGCCCACGGACGTGCCGCTGGTTCGGCGGGCGGGCGGGAGCGGGGTGGCGGTGGTCTCCGGTATCCTGGGCGGACCGGACGTACTGCAGTCTACGGCCAGGTATGTGGAGGCGTGGGCGCTCGGGGGCTCGTCCTGACTCCCGGCCGCGGGTGGTGCGTCGGACTTCGCTTCACCACAGCGGGCACGGAGGCCACGGAGGAAAACAGCCAATGTGTGCTGTCCTCTGTGGTGCTCCGTGCCCTCTGTGCCTCTGTGGTGAACGACGAACCTGCCGTGGTGAACACCCCACCCGCTGTGCTGAACAACCAATCGCCTCGGGCGGCTGGGCGGCCGGCAGCGTTACCGGCCATGCCGCAGCTTCGCGATGTTCCGCAGATGCTCGGCGTACGTCCTGGCAAACAGGTGCCGGCCGTCGGGGCCGGCCACGAAATAGAGATACGGCACCGGCGCCGGGTGGAGCGAGGCCTCGAGGCTCCGGCGCCCGGGCGAATTGACGGGACCGGGTGGAAGACCGGGGTGAAGGTAGGTGTTGTAGGGTGAGGGGAACTGGTAGTCCTTCTCGTACAGTCGGGGCTTCCGCTTCCCGGTCGCGAGGGAGAGCGCGTACTGCACGGTGGGATCGGCCTGCAGCGCCATTCCGATGCGGAGCCGGTTGAGGTAGACGCCGGCGATCGTCTCGCGCTCCTCGTCCGCCCGGGCCTCGCCTTCCACGATCGACGCCAGGGTGACCACCTGGAGCTGGGTCAGGCCGAGCGAGTCGAGTTGCCGTGTCCAGGCAGGGTCCCAGCCGGCCTTGAACGCCTCGGCCATGATCCGTACCAGCTCGGGGCCGCGCGTCTCCACGGGAAGCATGTAGGTCTCGGGGCGGAGGAAGCCCTCGAACGACTTGACCGGGTAGCCGAGGAAAGCGGTCGCAGCCCGGGCGTCGTTCGCCGCACGGAGCACCGTGTCCTCGGCCACGCCGAGCCGTTCGGCGGCGAGGGCCGCGATCTCCGGGATCGTGAGTCCCTCGGGAACGGTGAATTTCCGCGAGACGGCTGCGCCTTTGGCGAGTACGTCCAGCACCTTCCAGGAGCTGGTGCCGGGCAGGAACTCGTACACCCCGGCCTGGACAGCGCGGTCCACGCCCCGCACGCGGGCGAGGAGCTTGAACGCCCGCCCGCTCCGAATGACGCCATGCGCGGCCAGCGTATCGGTCACGGCGGCGAAGCTGGCGCCGGGTGGCAGCGTGACGCGCTCCGGCGCGCCGTTGCTGCCGCTGCAGGCCGTCAGTCCCAGGAGCGCCGCGGCGCCTACCCTGCTCGGTCTCACCGGTCCGTGCCCTCCGCCGGCTCTGTCCTCCGGACTCTCCTCGCCTCCAGAAACCCCTGCAGCACTACCGCCGCGGCCAGGGCGTCCACCTCCTCGCGACGGCCGCGGGTGTTGCCGCCCTGCTCCCGGATGACGCCCAGGGCGCGCGCGGTGCTCATCCGTTCGTCCCAGAGCTCGAGCGGCAGGCCGGTGCGCCGCTCGATCAGCGCTGCCAGCTCACGGGCCGCGACCGCGCTGCCCTCCTCCGCGCCCTCGCCGGTGAGCGGCAGCCCGACCACGACCCCGACCGGCCGGTGCTCAGCCACGAGCTCGAGAAGGCGGGGCATCGGGAACCGCTTCCCGGGCCGCCGGCTCAGCGTCGCCAGCGGCGAGGCGAGCACCTGCAACTCGTCGCTCAGCGCCAGGCCGATCCGCCGGTCGCCCCAGTCGACGGCGAGCAGGCGGCCGCTGGATGGGAGCATGAAGTGGGCGATGAGCGATAAGCGGTAAGAGGTCAGAGGTGGGCGGTAAGAGGTGAGCGGTGGGGGAGTAAGAGCCGCGCCTCAGCGCCACCTCTCACCGGTAACCGCTCACCTCTCACCGCTACTGTGCCATCGTCGCGAAGAATTCCTTGTTGTTCTTGGTCCGCTTCATCCGCTCGAGCAGGAACTCGAGGGCTTCGACCGGCGGCATGTCCGCCAGGAAGTTGCGGAGCAGGTAGACCCGATTGAGCTCGTCCTTGTCCATGAGGAGCTCTTCCTTGCGGGTCGAGGTCCGCTGGATGTCGATGGCGGGGTAGATCCGCCGGTCGGCCAGGCGGCGGTCGAGGACCAGCTCCATGTTGCCGGTGCCCTTGAATTCCTCGAAGATGACCTCGTCCATGCGGCTGCCCGTGTCGATCAGCGCGGTGGCGATGATGGTGAGGCTCCCGCCCTTGTCGATGTTGCGGGCCGCGCCGAAGAAGCGCTTGGGCTTCTGCAGGGCGTTGGCGTCGACACCGCCCGAGAGAATCTTGCCCGAGTGCGGCACCACCACGTTGTGGGCCCGGGCCAGACGGGTGATCGAGTCCAGCAGGATGACCACGTCCCGGCCGTGCTCCACGAGGCGCTTCGACTTCTCGATGACCATGTCGGCCACCTGCACGTGCCGGTCGGCCGGCTCGTCGAAGGTGGAGGAGATGACCTCCGCCTTGACGTTCTCCTCCATGTCCGTGACCTCCTCGGGCCGCTCGTCGATGAGCAGCACGATGAGGACGATCTCGGGGTGGTTCTCGCTGATGGCGTTGGCCAGCTTCTGCATGAGAATCGTCTTGCCCGCCTTGGGCGGCGCCACGATCAGGCCGCGCTGCCCCTTGCCGATGGGCGAGAGCAGGTCCACCACCCGCATCGAGAGGTCGCCCGTTTTCCGCTCCAGCCGGATCCGGGCGTCCGGGTAGCGCGGCCGCAGGTTGTCGAACGCGATCCGGTGCTTGGTCTTCTCCGGCTCCTCGAAGTTGACCTGCTCCACCTTGAGGAGCGCCAGATACCGCTCGCCCTCCTTGGGCGGCCGGACCTGCCCCATGACCGTATCGCCGGTGCGGAGGTCGAACCGCTTGATCTGGCTGGGGGAGACGTAGATATCGTCGGGGCCGTAGAGGTAGTTCCAGTCCTGGCTGCGGAGGAACCCGTAGCCCTCAGGCAGGATTTCCAGCACACCCTCGCCCCGGATGACCGTGTCGGAGTCCAGGAGCGACTGCTCGATGCGGAAGATCAGGTCCTGCTTCCGGAGGCCCGAGTAGTTGGTGATGTTCAACTGCTCAGCCAGCGTGTGCAGCTCCGCGACCGACTTCTGCTTCAGCTCAGCGATATCCACGGACGAGACTCCAGACAAGCGGGCCCGACCGGGCGAGCGGCGGGCGGTGGGAAGTGAGGTGCACCTAGAGAGGCTGGACGATGTATGGTGGGCCCCGGAGTACGGAGCGAGCGGTACGGACTGTGACGGGGAGTTTCCTGCCGACCCGAGAAGCGCTTCAACTTAGAGAAAGCGGTGAACGCAGTCAAGAGGGGGTGGCCGCATTGCATAACTCCCATGCCGGTACAATGTTTGACTCTTCAACTCTCCGACCGGCGGCGGCTATGATCGCCTCCCCGACCCCTTCCTGTCGTGGGCCTGGATCACATGTCTGACGCCGAACGGCTCGGCAGACTTCGTCACGACCTCTCAAACCCGCTCTCCGCGCTGCTCGCGGAGGTGCAGCTCCTGCTGCTGGAGGAGACCCGGATCGATCCCGTCACGGTCACGAGCCTGCGAGAGATCGAGGCGCTGGCGATCCGGATGCGATCGATGCTGCGCGAGCCCTGACGCCATTCCCCAGGTAAGCTGCCAGCAGCACCAGGCTGGCCGCGCTGGCGCCCAGCCGGGTGCCCAGGCCCACTCCCCCCGCCGAGATGAACCCCTCGACCATGCCGGCAACCACCAGCAGCAGGGTGGTCGCGCCGAGCATCCGGACCGCCACGCGCCCGCTCGCGACCAGGGCGTCGGCCCGGCTCACGTCACCCGGAGCGACGACCGAGCGGCCGAGCAGGAAGCCGGCCGCGCCGGCCACCCAGATGGCGAACAGCTCGAGCGCACCGTGGCCAAGGATGAAGGTCAGCAGATAGTCGAGCAGCCCCATGTTGGCAAAGTGGCCGGCAAAGGCCCCGATCGAGAGGCCGTTGAAGGCGAGGAGGACGAGCGACCCGACTCCAAGGAAGATTCCGCCCGCGAAGCAAGCCACTGCCACCCGCACGTTGTTGGTGATGATCCCCGATGCGATGAGCGGCCGGTCCTCAGCCGCCACGTCCACGTAGCCCTGGCCGGCAGCCTTCCGTGACTGGCCCGCCTCGGCCCGCTGGAGCATCACCTCCGGCAACAGCTCGGCCGCGAGGGCCGGCCGCTCGTGCAGCAGCATGAAGCCCGCCGCTGCCGGAACCATGAAGGTGAGACATGCCAGCAGCACGTAGGCTCGAGCCTCGACCACGGCGGCCGGACACTCGCGGGCCAGCACCACCCAGAGCCGCCGCCATGTGCTCCGCTCGTCGCGGTAGAGCGCGTTGTGGCCCGCCGCGGCGAGCCGTTCCAGGCGCGACAGCGTGGCCGGGTCGACGCGATACGTGCGGGCGCGCGCCAGGTCGGCGGCGACCTCCCGATAGCGGGCGGCGAAGTCGGGCAGCTCGTGCGAGGCGAAGCGGTCGAGCCCCTGTCGCGCGGCGCGGTCGGCCAGCCGCTCGAAGGCGTCCCACCGCTCGCGCTTCTGCGCGGCGAACCGGGTCCCGGCTCCGGCCGCCCCGCGCGCGGAGAGGCCCCCCTGCCGCCGGGCGAGCTCCGCTGCGTGCAGGGCGAGCAGATGGGCGAGATCGCTCTGGCCCGGCTCGGGCGGGTGCCCCACCAGCCGGGCGGCAAGCCCCGCCGCCACTCGCACCCGCGCCGCGGGCGAGAGATCGGCCTGCCGGCCGGCGAACTGGCCGAGCAGCCGGAACTCCTCGTCGTCCAGCTCCGGGATGGAGGGCGCCTCCTGGACCAGCGCGGGCTGACGCGGGCGCGCCGCCGCCTCCTCGGGGCGATCTCGCGTGACAACGGTTCCGGCGACCATGTCCCCCAGCCGCTTCCCGCGTGGGTGGAACGCGACGAGCAGCGTGCCGATGAGATAGGGTGGCGGGAGGAAGTCGGCCAGGCGGAGCAGGTTCCGCGCGACGGCCGCGCCGGGCGTCACCGGATGTCCCGTGTCCATCACGACGCGAATCCCGGCGAGCCGCTTCCCCGGCGTCTGGCCGCGGCGCAGCCCCTCGAAGAGGATGTAGTAGCCGTTGCCCGCCACGAAGCCGCCGAGCAGCAGCAGCAGCGCGCCGGTGCGGCCGAAGGTGAGCCCGAACCCCGCGAGGATGCCCACGGTCATCGCGACCGCGAAGAACCCGGTCCCCAGGATCAGCAGGTCGAGCACCGCCGCGAGCGTGCGCGATCCGATGCCCGCGATCTCGAGATCGAGCACGACGTGCTCGGGCGTCTCGATCTCCAGGTGCTGGCGGTAATCGGCGGGAACGGCGTGCGGGGCGGGCATGCGGCGATTGTAATATCTTTGCGCCCATGGCGCCTCCCGTGCTCCGGCCGCTCTCGGCGGGCGAGATCCTCGACGTGTCGTTCACACTCTATCGTCGGCACTTCCCCGCGCTGGCCTCGGTGGCGCTGGTGTGCACCGGGATCCCGCTCGTGCTGCGGCTGTTCCTCCAGGCCTCGGGCGGATTCTTCGCCAACCTGACGCTCGCGCTGCTCTACCTGATCGTGCTGGTAGTGCTCAATCTCGTGGCCACCGCGGCCACGGTGTTCATCGTGTCGGAGAGCTATCTGGGCCGCCCGATCGGCCCGCGCGATGCGCTCGACCGGGCCGCCCCGTACATCGGACGGGTGCTGGCGTGCTCGCTGCTGATGACGCTCGCCGTGGGACTGGGATTCGTCCTGCTGTTCTTCCCGGGCATCATCCTGGCAGTCGGCCTGGTGCTCGCCATTCCGGCCGTGGTGCTCGAGCCCGGGCTCAGCGCGAGCGGGGCGCTCTCGCGCTCCTGGGAGCTGACTCGCGGCTCGCGCTGGCGCATGTTCGGGCTCGGGGTGACGCTGCTGGTGCTCCTGTACGTACCGGTGCTCGCGATCAGCGGCCTCATCGCGCTCGCGCTCCCCGGCAGCCTGGGCGGCGGCCTCGGGCCGACGATGGTGGGAGCCGTGGTGGGCCTCGCCATCGGCGGACTGGTGCAGATCTTCATCTATCCGCTGTTCTACTGCGTCCTCACCGTCACCTACTACGATCTCCGCGTACGCAAGGAAGGCTTCGACCTGGAGCTGCTGGCCTCGCAGCTTCAGACGGCGTGACGGCGCAGGCCACGGCGGCCGACACCACGGCCGCCGCCTTCCGCGCGGCGCTCGACAGCGTGTTCGCCTCGCCCGCGTATCGTTGGGCCGAGATGCCGGCGCCGGAGCGCTTCCTGCGCGAGTGGTGGCAGCGCCTGGGCAACTGGTTGGGGGGCCTCAGGGCCGATAATCCCGCCGCATTCCGCCTGCTCCTGCTCGCGCTCCTCGTCGTGCTCATTGCGGTGATCGCGCACGGCGCCTGGGTGGTGTGGCGAACGGTGCGTGGGGCGGCGGTGCCGGGCGGGGGCGCGACCCCCCTCGCAGCCCGTGAGCCGCGCGACGCAGCCTGGTACCGGCGCGCGGCCGACCGCGCGGCGGCCGCGGGCCGGATCGCGGAGGCGCTCCAGCTCGCCTTCGTCGGCCTCGCGCTGGGTCTGGAGAGCGACGGACTGCTCCGCTACGACCCGAGCAAGACGCCCGCGGAGTGTGCCCGCGAGGCGCGACTCGCGCCGGAGGACCGGCTGCGGCTTCGCGCGCTGGTGCATACGCTCTACGCCTGCGCGTTCGGCGGGGGCGCGTGCGGCGCCGACGATTACCGCCGCTGGCGCGAGGCCACCGCGGCCCCCTGGCATGCGGCCGCGGGCTGAGCTCGCGCTGGGCGCGTTGCTCGTGGTGGCGCTGGCCGTGGCATCGGGATTCCTCGGGCTCGGTCGGGCGGGCCTCACGGATGCCGACCCGCGCCGGTCCACCTTTCTGGCCGGACCCGCGGGAGCCCGCGGCTTTGCCGACGCCCTCATCCGGCTCGGCGTCCGGGTGGAGCGGCATCGGCGGCCGCTCGGCACGCTCGACCGGGTCGCCGACCACCGCACCGTGGTGGCGTTCCTGGGGCCGAGCGAATCGCTCGACCCACGCGAAGGCGCGATGGTGGCGTCGCTCCGTGCCGATCTCCTCATCGCGGGGCCGGGCGCAAGCACGGCGTTCCGCTGCCTCGGCTGGGATGTCCGGCCGCGCTTTCGTGATTCGCTGGCGGTCTCGGCGCCCGGCGCCGGCCCGGGGCGCCCGCTCCCCCGCGTCGGCGCCGTGCTGGCGCGACGGAGCTCGAGCGTCGCGGTGGACTCGTCCGGCGGCCCCGGCGGCACGACCGTGCGCTGTACCGCGCCCGGGGCCGGTACGGTGGACACGCTGCTCCGGACCACCGGCGGCCGTCCGGTGGCCGTGCGCGCCGCGCTCGAGGATGGCCGCACCGTCACCCTCGTGGCGGACGACCGGCTGTTCCAGAACCGGGCGCTTCGGGAGACGGGGGCAGGGCCGTTCGCCCTGGGGCTGGTCGTGCCGCGGTACGACCGGATGATCGTGGACGAATACCATCAGGGCTTCGACGCGTCGCGGACCCTCGCCGGCGCCGCGCTCGAGTGGGCATTGCACTCACCCTGGGGATGGGGCGTGCTGCAGCTCGCGGGGGTGGGTCTGATTGCGCTGCTCGCGGCCGGCATCCGGGTCGGGCCGGTGCGCAGGGGCATCGAGCGGCGGCGCCGCTCGCCACTCGAACACGTGCGCGCGCTCGCGACCGCGCTCGCCGCGGCGCGGGGCCACGACGTGGCGGTGGGCCTCCTGATTCAGGGGCTCCGCCGGCGCCTCTCCCGCGCGGGGAGGGTTCCACGCGGTGAGACGGACGCGTGGCTCCAGAGCCTTGGGTCCGCGGTTCGCACTCCGCGCGGGCAGGCGGCGCTCGCGACGCTCACGGCAATCGGCGCCCGCCCAGCCGGCGCCGCCGACGTCCTGCAGGCCGCCGACGCGATCGAAACCCTGTGGGAGGAGCTCACCCCGACATGACCCGCGACGCCGCGCAGCTCGACTCCGATGAGACGGCGACCCACGCCGCGGCCGCGCTTCGCCTGGTGGGCGCGCTCGAGGGCGTGGTGCTCGGCCAGCCCGCCGCGGTGCGCGAAACGGTGGCGGCGCTGCTGGCCCGGGGCCACGTCCTGCTCGAGGGGGTGCCGGGCACCGCCAAGACGCTGCTGGTGCGGGCACTCGGTCTGGCGCTTGGCCTCGAGTTCCGCCGGATCCAGTTCACACCCGATCTGATGCCGTCCGACATCACCGGGGTCAGCCTGCTCACGGCGCCGGGGAGCTTCACCTTCCGGCCCGGCCCGATCTTCGGTGACCTCGTGCTGGGGGACGAAATCAATCGGGCGCCGGCCAAGACGCAGGCCGCGCTGCTCGAGGCGATGCAGGAGCGGCGGGTGACGGTGGATGGCGTATCGCACGTGCTGCCGGAGAGCTTCACGGTGTTCGCGACGCAGAACCCGATCGAGTTCGAGGGGACCTACCCGCTGCCGGAAGCGGAGCTGGATCGCTTCATGGTCAAGGTGCTGGCGGGATATCCCGACGAGCCGGTGGAACGGGGGATTCTCGAGCGGGTGCTGGGCGGGTTCGAGGCCGATCAGCCGCCGAGCTACGGGATCGAGCGCGTCGCCGACGCCGACCAGCTCCAGCTCCTTCGCGGCGCGGTGCGGCGCGTCCGCGTCGAGCCCAGCCTGCTCGGGTACATCACGGCAATCGTGCGCGCCACGCGGAGCTCGCCGGTCCTCACGCTCGGAGCGTCGCCGCGCGGCAGCGTCGCGCTGCTCAAGATGGCGCAGGCCGCCGCGCTCCTCGCCGGACGCGGCTACGTCGTACCGGACGACGTGAAGGAACTGGCGCCGGCGGTGCTGCGGCACCGCGTCGTGGTGGCACCCGAGCTGGAGCTGGAGGGGATCACGGCGGACATCGCGCTCCACGCCATCATCGAGAAGATCGAGGCGCCGCGGTGACCGTGGTGCCCACCCGGCGCTGGCTGATCGGCGCCGGCCTGCTGGCGCTGGCGGCGTTGCCCGCACTCCGATGGCCGGATGCGGCGGGTCTGCTGCCGGCGCTCGACCTGCTCTGGCTCGCAGCCCTGGCGCTGGATTTCGCGCTCACACCCGCACCGAGGACGCTCGAGATCACCCGCGAAGCGCCCGCGGCGTTCGGCGCCGGCCGCGCCGCCGTCGTGCGCTACCGCTGGCGGCACCGGGGCCGGCGCCCCCTCCACCTCGAGGTCCGCGAGCGTCTGCCGGACCCGCTCGGCGGGGCCGCGACGCCCACCCGGCACCTGCTGGTGCCACCGGGCGAAGGTCTGAACGAGCAACTCGAGCTGGTGCCTGCGCGGCGCGGCGTGGGTGAGGGCGGCGCGCTCGCGCTCCGGCTGCGTGGCCCGCTCGGTCTCGCCTGGCGGCAGGGCACGGTGGCATTGCCGTGGTCGGCCACGGTGTATCCGTCCGTTCCCGACGCGCCGCTTCGCGCCCTGCCGCTGCAGGTGGCGCGGCGCCGGGAGGCAGGGCTCCGGACCGTGCGCCGTCCGGGCGAAGGCCGGCTGTTCGAGGGGCTCCGTGAGTGGGTGCCGGGTGACGAGACCCGCATCATAGACTGGAAGGCGACCGCCCGGCGCGGCAAGCCGATCGCGCGCCAGTACGAGGACGAGCGGCGGCAGCAGGTGCTGATCGTGATCGATGCGGGACGCCTGCTCACGGCCGAAGTCGACGGCGTGGCCCGGCTCGAGTCGGTCGTCACCGCCGCGCTCCAGCTCGCCCGCGCGGCGGTGGCGCACGACGACAACATCGGTCTGATGGTATTTGCCGACGAGATCGAGCGCTACATCGCCCCGGCGCGCGGCCGCCGCGCGTTCCGCGCCGTGCTCGAGGGGCTGGCACGCACCGAGGGCCGGCTGGTCGAGTCGGATTATCCGGCGGCCTTCCGCTATCTCGCGGCCCACAACCGGAAGCGCGCCCTCACCGTCCTCTTCACCGACGTGATCGACCGGACGGCGAGCGAGGCCCTCGTCGCGCACGCCGCGACGCTCCGGCCGCGGCATCTTCCACTCGCGGTCACCCTGCGGGATCCTGCACTCGAGAAGCTGGCCTCCGTACGGCCGGGCACGCCCGCGGGCGCCTTCGAGCGCGCGGCCGCCGAGGAGCTGCTCGGCGCGCGCGAGGCGGCCCTGGCGGAGATGCGCGGGCGCGGCGTGCTGGTCCTGGACGTGGCGCCCGGGGGAGCGGCGGAGGCGGTGGTGGCGCGGTACCATGGGCTCAAGCAAAGGGGGATGGTGTAGAAGTCGCGGGCCGCGACTCCTCAAGTGAGGCACGCCACAGCCCCCTCCCCCCGGGAGGAGGTATATACCTCGGAATGGCTATCGGCGAGTGGTTCACCCGGTTCGCAAAGGCGACGGCACGGGCCTCGGGTCATCCCGTCACGTTCGGCCTCGCCATCTTTCTCATCTTCGTGTGGGCCGTCAGCGGGCCGCTCTTCCATTTCAGTGACACCTGGCAGCTCGTCATCAACACCGGCACCACGGTGATCACGTTCCTCATGGTATTTCTGATTCAGAACACGCAGAACCGCGACAGCGTGGCCATGCAGATCAAGCTGGACGAGCTGCTCCGTGCGGTGAAGGGTGCCCACACCGCGCTGGCCGACCTGGAGGACCTGACGGAGGCGGAGCTGGACGAGTTCAAGGCCCGCTACGTGCGGCTGGCCGAGGCGGCCAAGGCGAACCCGGAGGACGACGGCGACGGGGAGGAGGACGAGTCGAGCTAGGCGGAGACCGGCAGCTCCGCGGGGTCGGGAAAGGCGTCGACGAACGCTTCCACCGCTGCCGGATCGAGCTGCGTCCCGGCCACGCGGCGCAGCTCGTTCACCGCGTCCTCGGGCGCGCGGGACGCCCGGTAGGGGCGCTCCGTCGTCATCGCGTCGAATGCGTCGGCCACCGCCACGATGCGCGCCTCGATCGGGATGTTCTCGCCGCACAGTCCGTCGGGAAAACCGCCGCCATCGAGCCGCTCGTGGTGGGAGCGCACGATCCGCAGCACGTCGGGCGATTCCTGCGCCAGTGGGGACAGCATCTGCTCGCCCAGCGCGGGGTGCTCCGAGATCTGGCGGAACTCGTCGGCCGTGAGCGTGCCGGGCTTGTGCAGCACTGCTTCGCGGGTGCCGATCTTCCCGATGTCGTGCAGCTCTCCACCCAATCGGATGCCGTCGAGTCTCGCGCCCTGAAAGCCGAGCTGGCGGGCCGTGCCCACGGCATACTGGCTCACCCGGATCGAGTGGCCACGGGTATAGGCGTCCTTGGCCTCGAGGGCTCGGGCGAGCATCTGGACGCCCTGGAGGAACAGCTCCTGGATGCGCTGGGCCTGCTCGTGCACCTGGCGCTCGAGGTTCTGCTGGTAGTAGCGGTTCTGCAGCACGAGCGCGCGCTTCTCCAGCACGCGCGAGACTCTCGCCTGCAGCTCGCTCACGGAGATCGGCTTGAGCAGGAAGTCGGCAGCGCCCATATGGAGGCAATCCACCGCCGTGGTGGTTTCCCCCATGCCGGTGAGCATGATGACCGAGGTGTCCGGATAGCGCTGGCGGACCGCCTCGAGCAGTCCGATCCCGTCGAGCTCGGGCATGCGCATGTCGGAGATGACCAGGGGCGCTTCACCGATGCGGTCCAGCACGCCCAGGGCCTCGCTCCCGCTGCCGGCTTCGAAGCAGTGGAAGCCCTGGGTCTGGAGCATCCGCACGAGCGAGCGGCGGACGCTCGGCTCGTCATCCACGATCAGGCAGTTGGCGCAGCCGGCCACGACGGGCGGCGCGTCCTGGGAATCCGGCATGGAAATGAGATCCGGGGTGGGGGGATGGATGCCACGAACATCCATTCGCATTCACACTACAAGGAACATGACGGAATGTCCATCGCGGGGGCCCGCTGCCGCCCGGCGGCCGCGCCGTATAGATTCTTGGCGGAGCCCACTACGGAGGCCAGGTGGCCGGAGTCCAGGCACGTCTGAAGTCCGAGCACCAGCGGAAATATCCGGACCTCACGCAGTCGGTGTGGTACGAGGTGGCGCCGATCTTTCCTGGCGTCACCCAGCGGATGGTCAACATGGCCGGTGAGCGGCTCACCCGGCTCTCCACGCCCCGGGGGTACGTCATCATTCGGGCCGATCACCTCGACTTCCGCCTGGCCGCGACGGACGCGCGCGAGGGAGAGCCGATCACCTCCTAGGCCCGGACCGCATCGAGCATCTCGCGGACTTTCCGGGCCAGGCCTTCCGGCGTGAACGGCTTCTGCTGAAACGGCGCGCCGGGATCGAGCAGCCCGCGCTGGATCACGTCTTCCCCCGTGTACCCCGACATGAACAGGATGGGCAGGGCCGGCCGGAGCGCTCCCAACCGGCGACCGAGCTCGCGACCGCCCATCTCCGGCATCACCACGTCCGAGATCACCAGGTCGATCCCCATCGTGCCGCGCTCGAGCTGGTCGAGCGCCTCGTCGCCGTGCCGAGCCTCGAGGACGGTATAGCCGTGCTCTCGCAGGCCGCGGCTGGCGAGTGAGCGGACCATCTCTTCGTCTTCCACGATCAGGATCGTCTCCGACCCTCGTCGCGCGGGGGCCGGATGGGCGCTGTTGGCTGTCACGGGCCGACCGGTGGCCGCCCGTGGCAGGTAGATCTTGAACGTCGTGCCCAGCCCGGGCTCGCTGTATACCCAGATGAACCCATCGCTCTGCTTCACGATGCCGTACGCCGTCGACAGGCCGAGGCCTGTGCCCTGGCCGGTGGGTTTGGTGGTGAAGAACGGCTCGAAGATGTGGGTCTGGATGTCGGGGTCCATCCCGCGTCCGGTGTCGCTGACCGCGAGCTGGACGTAGCATCCGGCCGGGATGTTGATCCCGGCATGGAGCTGCGCGTAGGCGGCGTCGAGCTCGACGGCGCGAGTGGAGATGGTGACCCGGCCACGGCCGGCCATCGCGTCCCGCGCGTTGAGCATCAGGTTGACCAGGACCTGCTCGAGCTGGCCGCGATCGACCCGGATCTCGCCGGCCTCGGGCGAGAGCGCCAGCTCCAGCACCTGGTCTTCGCCCAGCATCCTGCGCAGCATCTTGTCGAGCTCCTGCACCACCGCGTTGACCGAGAGCACCTCGGGGCGGAGGAACTGCTGGCGGGTGAACGCCAGCAACTGGCGCGTCACGTCGGCGGCGCGGGTGCCGGCCTTGATGATCTCGGCCACTTCCAGCCGGCGCTCGTCCTCGGGCTCGAAGCTCCGGAGCAGGAACTCGCTGAATCCGATGACGCCGGTCATCATGTTGTTGACCTCGTGCGCCACCCCGCCGGCCAGGCGGCCGGCCGCCTGCATTCGCTCGGCGCGGCGGAGTTGCTCCTCCACCCGCTTCCGCTCGGTCACGTCCCGGTAGATCCCGCGAATCCGGGGTGGGGCACCACCCGCGGGGGTGCAACTGATGTTGCCCTCCACGGTGATCGTCGTCCTCGCCGCGGTCACGAGCGAGAGCTCCACGTGGGTGAGCATTTCGCCCGCCTGGGCCCGTTCCACCACCTCCAGGTAATGATCCCGGGCGTCGGGGTGCACCAGGTCGAGGAACCGGCGGCCCGCGAGTCCTGCCTGGTCGTACCCGACCGCTGCGTGCCAGGCCCGATTGGCGTACACGAACGTGCCATCGAGCGCCGTGGTGCAGACCAGATCGCTGGCGTTGTCGAAGAGGTCGCGGTAGCGCGCCTCGCTCTCCCGGAGCGCCTGCTCGCCGCGCCGCCGCTCGCTCACGTCGCGGGCGTTGAGGCAGACGCCGATGATGCCGCCACGGTCATCGACCACCGGGGCGTGGGTGGTCTCGAACCAGCGCTCCACCCCATCGGGCCCGCGGATGCGCCGCTCGACGACCCGGGCCTCCCCGGCCAGCGCCGCCTCGAAGCCGTCGCGGGCGTCAGGGATGAAATCGTGGATCGCGTCGCCCTCCGCCACCGGGCGCCCGAGAATCTGCTCGGCGCACTCGATGGCGGTCGGGTTGAGCGCCTGGATGGTGCCGTCGGTATCGACCAGGACGAACGCCTGGAGGCTGGTGTTGAAGATGGCGCGAAGGTTGGCCTCGGAGCGGCGGAGCGCGGCCTGGGCGCGGGTTTTCTCCGACTTGGCCTCGAGCCGGGTGAGAGCCGCTTCGATCGCGGGCCCGATCCGGGCCAGATTGCTCTTGAGCAGGTAGTCGGTGGCGCCGGCCTTCATGCAGCCGACCGCGGTCTCCTCGTTCACCGAGCCCGTCACGATGAGGAATGGCACGGCCGGCGCGCGCTCGCGTGCCAGGGCCAGTGCCGCCATGCCGTCGAACCGGGGAAGCGTGTAATCCGAGAGGATCAGATGGGGCTGGAAGTCCTCGAGCTCGTGAACGAACGCGTCCCGGGTATCGACACACCGGGCGTCGAAGGGGATATTGGAACGGGTGAGCTCGTACTCCATCAGCTCGGCATCCATCGGTACGTCTTCGAGGATCAGGATGCGCAGGCGCTCGGCCGCCATTTGGTGTCCGGATTGGGGAGCTGGTGATGTGCAACACAACCTGTTGATAGCCGCAGTCTCGGGGCTGTGACGGTCCTCACAGTGGCCCGGGCCGGAGCCTGCTAGCGTCCTTCGTTCCCATCCATTCATAAGATAGCGTCCCGCCGGAGCCTTCATGCCGAACGCACCGACGACCGGCAACGGTCGATCTGCGAAGCGATCATCAGCCGGATCCCGTTCCACCTCGACGGACACACTCGACCTGGAACAGTTGCTTGGCGTGCTCACCGCCGTCCAGAAGGGCGATTTCTCCGCGCGCATGCCGGCGTCGCTGACCGGCCTCCCCGGCAAGGTCGCCGATCGGCTCAACGAGATTGCCGAGCTGAATCAGCAGATGGCGCAGGAGTTCGAGCGGATGAGCCGTGCGGTGGGCAAGGAAGGGAGGATCACCCAGCGGGCCACCTTGGCGGGCGCCCGCGGCTCGTGGGCGGCGTCGGTCAACTCGGTCAACACCCTGATCGGCGATCTGGTACAGCCCACCAGCGAAGTGGCCCGCGTGATCGGGGCCGTGGCCAAGGGCGACCTCTCGCAGACCATGGCACTGGAGATCGAGGGTCGCCCGCTGATGGGCGAGTTCCTCCGGATCGGCAGGACGGTGAACTCCATGGTCGACCAGCTCAGCTCCTTTGCCTCGGAAGTCACCCGCGTCGCGCGCGAGGTGGGGACGGAAGGGAAGCTGGGTGGGCAGGCGCGGGTGAAAGGCGTGGCGGGCACCTGGAAGGACTTGACCGACAACGTCAACTCGATGGCCGGAAATCTGACGGCGCAGGTCCGGAACATCGCCGAGGTCACGACGGCCGTGGCCCGCGGGGAGCTCAACAAGAAGATCACGGTAGACGTGAAGGGCGAGATCCTGGAACTCAAGGACACCATCAATACGATGGTGGACCAGCTCAACTCCTTCGCCTCGGAAGTCACCCGTGTCGCCCGCGAGGTGGGCACCGAAGGCAAGCTCGGCGGCCAGGCCAACGTGCCCGGCGTCGCCGGCACCTGGAAGGACCTGACCGATAACGTGAACTCGATGGCGGGCAACCTGACCGGGCAGGTGAGGAATATTGCCGAC
>JAICLE010000062.1 GCA_025927545.1 Gemmatimonadales bacterium | reverse complement strand
CGGCGTGGGCCGGAGGAGCAACGCTCCACCCACCACGAGCGCCGCCAGTGCCGCGAGCGCGGCGAACAGCGGCCAACGGCGCCTCTGTACCCGACCGGCCACCGTGTCACGCATGCGCACCGCGGTCGTCGGCGCGGTGCCCCCGCTGGGGGTAGCGATGGCGTCGAGTACGTGCATGACGTCGCCCGCGCTCTGCGGCCGGTCGGCGGGACGCTTGGCCAGGCAGTCGTTGACCAGCGAGGCGAGCATCGGCGGCACGGCGGGCCGCCTGCGCTCGACCGGCTGCGGATCCTCCACCACCTGAGCCGCCAGCACGGCCTGCGGCGAGCGCCCCGCGAACGGCGGTTGGCCGGTCAGCATCTCGTAGGTGACGACGCCGAGCGCGTAGAGATCGGCCCGGTGGTCGATCTGCGGACTGGCGGTGGCCTGCTCGGGTGCCATGTACATCGGCGTGCCCAGGGCCACGCCGAGCGAGGTGACGCCGCCGGCGCCCTTGATGTCCGAGCTGGCGCTAACCGCCTTGGCCACCCCGAAGTCCGTCACCACCGCCACGCCGCCCGACAGGAGCACGTTGTCCGGCTTCACGTCCCGGTGCACCACCCCGCGCGCGTGCGCGTACGCCAGCGCCGAGACGACATCCCGCAGGATGCGCACGGTCTCCGAGATGGGTAGCTCTCCCTCCCGCGTCACCCGCGCGCGCAGCGACTCACCCACCACGAACGGCATGATGAAGTAGGGCAGCTCGTCGGCCTCGCCGGCGGCGAGCAGGGGGACGATATGAGGATGCTGGAGCTGGGCGGCGAGCTGGATCTCGCGGCGGAAGCGATCGACGTTCACTCCCGCCGCGAGCTCGGGCAGGAGCACCTTGACGACGACCCTGCGGTCGAGCGCGGTCTCCAGCGCCAGGAAGACGCGCGACATGCCCCCACCGCCGAGCTCGCGCTCCAGGAGATAGGCCCGTCCCAGGGCGGTCTGCAGCTGCTCTTGGAGGCTGGGACTCACGGCGCCGCGGCTGAATGGGGAGAAAAAAGTTAGCGCTTGTGACGCGGGTGCAACACCCCGTCGGGGGGGCCGCGGCCGCCCCGGCCACGGTGGCGGCGCCACAGGATCAGCCCCACGATGACCGCGGCGAGTCCCAAAAAGAGACTCCCGCGCCCGATCCAGCGTTCCGCCACGCGCCAGCTCGCCCCGAGGCCGAAGCCGAGCAACACGAACGCGATGGTCCACAGGATGGCCCCCAGCGCGTCGTACGGGATGAACCGCCGGTAGCGCATGCGGGAGGCGCCGGCCACGAACGGCACCAGCGCGCGGGCAAAGCCGATGAACCGGCCGAAGAACACCGCCTTGGGCCCGTGCCGCCCGAAGAACGCCTCCGCCCGGGCGAGCCGCGCCTCCGTGACCCCGATCCGCGCGCCGTGCGCCAGGAGCCACTCCCGGCCGAGCCGGGCACCGAGCTGATAGCCGATGTTGTCGCCTGCGATGGCGCCGAGGGCCGCGGCCACCATGACCGCCTCGAGGCCGAGGACGCCTTGGTGGGCCAGGAACCCCGAAGCAAGCACGAGGCTCTCGCCCGGCACGAACAGGCCCGCGAAGGCTGCGCACTCGAGCGCCGCCGCCGCGAAGATGATCAGATAGCTCCAGTGGCCCAGCCGGGCTACGAGGTCCAGCAGGTGCTGCAGCATCCGGGACGCCTCCGCACGAGGGCACAGTGTCCGGACCGGGTCGGCATGTCAAACGCGGCGAACCTCACGGCCGGGCTTTCCATTCGAGCGGAGCATCGCTAGCTCTCCAGCGGAGGGCTGTCAAACATCGAACGAGGCTCGAGAGATGAAGCGTGGACCCAAGGTGAAGATCGCCCGCGCGCTCGGCATCGCGCTTACGCCCAAGGCGGCGCGGATCATGGAGCGGCGGCCCAATCCGCCCGGGCAGCACGGCGCCGTCACCCGGCGCAAGGTGAGCGACTACAAGAAGCAGCTCGTGGAAAAACAACGGCTGCGAGCCCAGTACAACGTGAGCGAGCGCCAGCTCCGGAATGCCTTCGCGGAGGCGACGCGACAGCCCGGGAACCCGGGCGTCCGGCTGCTCCAGTTGCTGGAGATGCGGCTCGACGCGGTCGTGCTCCGGGCAGGGTTCGCCCGCAGCATCTACGCGGCGCGGCAGGCGGTGACCCACGGGCACGTTCTGGTGAACGGTCAGAAGGTGGACCGCCCGTCGTACCGGCTGAGGCCGGGCGACATGGTCGCGCTGTCGGCCAGGAGCCGGGACATGCCGGCGTTCACCGTACCGCTGGAGAACGCCCGACCGCCGGCGTACCTGCAGCTCGACCGCGAGCGCCGCCAGGCGCGCGTGGCGGAGATCCCCGAGCGGGAGCAGATCCCGGTGCAGTCGGAGCTGTCGCTGATCGTGGAGTACTACTCGCGCTGAGCGCCCGGGTCAGGTCATCGTACACCACATCGCCCCCGATGATGGTGAGCACGCTGCGCGTGGTGGGGAGGGCCTGGGCCGGGATCGTGAACACGTCCTGTGAGAGGACGGCCAGATCCGCGAGCTGGCCGGGGAGGAGCGTGCCCTTCTCCGCTTCGAGCCGCTCGGCAAACGCGGATCCGCGCGTATAGATCCGCACCGCCTCCTCGCGCGACACCGCCTCCTCCGGATGGTCCCCGCCGGTCACCACATCGATCATGTGGACGAACGGATTGCGGAGCATGTCGGACCCGTACGCGACGGGAATCCCCGCCTCTCGCCACGACCGGTACGGTGCGCCGTCGCGCGGCTGGGCGATCACGATCCCCTTGCGCGCGACGCGCGGAATCTCGGGGCCCGTAACCGCTACGCCGTGCTCGAAGCGCACCCGGCGCGCGCGCCACGTGGAATCGGGCGCCAGCGCCTCCATGGCGTCGAGCACGAGTTCCGTAGTGCTGTCACCGACGATGTGCAGGTGCAATTGCGCCGCGCCCGGACGGAGCGCGGCCGCCAGGATCGCCCGCAGCGTGTCCACTGGAAAATCGAGCCGGCCATACCAGTGCGGCCGTCCGGGGTATGGCGTCCGCCGCAAGGCAAGCTGCTCGATGGGGGTGCCTTCCAGGACCCATTTGCGCCCGTCCACGACGACGCGCGGTGCGACGTGCGCGGCGACGGTGTCCCATTCCTCGAGGTTCAGGCTGGTCGCCGTCGGCACGGACCAGCGTACGAGACGCACGCGAAGGGGCAGGTGCGCCTCGCGGAACACGTGCACCGTGAGACCGGGCGGCAGAAAGCCGGCCATGTCCTGCACGCTGGTGACTCCGAGACGGAGCGCAGAATCGGCGAATGCGCGGAGCGTCGCCACGAGCGCGGCTTCCGGCTGAAGCGCGCCGAGGCGGCGCTCCGCATCCCAGGCGGCGTATTCGTCCAGTCGCCCGTCGAGCCGTCCGTCGGGGCCGCGGCCGTACCACCCGCCGAGCGGGTCGGCGATGTCGTCGCCGATGTTCAAGGCACGCAAGGCGGCGCTGTTCAGCAGCATGCCGTGCCCCCACCAGGCGTACAGCATGACCGGGTGCGTGGGCGCGAGGCGGTCCAGGGTCGTGCGACCGACCGCACCGTCAGCGAAGACGCGCATCCCTACCGGCGTGCCGAGCCACGTACCCGCGGGCGTGCGGCCGGCCAGCGCGCGTACGGAGTCCAGCACCTGCGATGCCGGCGGGTCCGGCGTGGGCGAGGTCCCGGTGCGAAACTGGGGGCCCAGCGCCGCCTCGGCGAGGTGATCGTGCGCGTCGTTGATCCCCGGGATCACCACGCGCCCGCCGAGCGCGATCTCGCGCGCGCCCTGCCCGCCGAGCCGGCGCACATCAGGCGTGCTCCCGACCGCCGCGATGCGGTCTCCACGGATGGCAAGTGCTTCGACCCAGGGCCGCGTCGAGTCCGCCGTGAAAATCCTGCCACCGGTGAGGATCAGGAGCGGAGCCCCGCCCGCCGGCCGGCCCGGCGTTCGCGCATGGCAGGCACCAAGGACGGCAACCATGGCTAGAAGCGCGGTGGAGAGGCCGCGTGCCGGCATTCGTCTCTCTATGTTGGTAACAATGCGTTGGTAACGATCGTGGAACGCGCCTACGGCTTCCGGGTCCCCAGGAACGCCACCAGCGCATCCACCTGCTCGGGCGTGAGGGTCCGCGCGTAAGCCGGCATGTTGGGGCCGCCGTTGGTGATCCGGGTGGCGATCGCGTCCGCGGCCATCCGGCCGCCAACCTCCGTCAGCTCCGGACCCCGCTTGCCGCCGAACCCGTCGATGGCGTGGCAGAACTCGCAGCCCTTCTCGTGGAACAGCCGCGCGCCCTCGACCACGATGCTGCTGGTGTCCCCCACCTCGGCGGCCGGCAGCGGCCGCGCCGTGAAATCAGGGGACCAGTCCGCCCGCACTCCGGCCATCCAGAAAACCACGATCGTGGTCCATATGAACACGACGAGGAGGCCGGCCAGCGGCCGCTCGCGCACGCTCCGCGCCCCCTTGTTGAACAGTGGCAGCAGCAACAGTACCGCGCCGAACACCAGCGGCCCGAGCACGATGACCGCGGTCTCGAGGTTCTGTGGCACCAGCGCCAGCAGCGCGAAATACCAGAGGAAGTACCAGTCGGGGCGCGGGTACGCCTCGAGGATGCTGGGGTCGGGCGGCTTGCCCAGGTGCGGCGGCCCCACGAGGACGGCGAGGAGCACCACCGTGGCGACCATCGCCGCGCCGAAGACAACGTCCCGCCATGCGGCGTCGGGCCAGAACGGCACGCCTTCGCGCTCGAGCAGCGCCGCGTACTCCGCGCGGTACGTGGCGGGGTCCACGTGCTGGTGCTTCCGCGGCCGCTCGGAGATGCCGTGCCGCAGCACCAGCAGCAGGTGCAGCCCGATGAAGAGGAAGATGACGGCGGGGATGAAGAAGACGTGGAAGGCGAAGAAGCGGCTCAGGGTGGCGCCGCCGATGGTATCGCCGGCCAGGATGAAGCGCGCGAGGTCCGGCCCCACGATGGGCATCCGCCCGGCCTGCGCCGCGCCCACGATGACCGACCAGACGGCGGTCTGGTCCCACCGGAGAAGCTGCCCCGTGAACGCCAGCGCGAGCGTGAGCAGCAGCAGCACGGCGCCCGTGAGCCAGTTGAGCTCGCGGGGAAACTTGTACGCGGCCATCAGGTAGGTGCGGGACACGTGAAGGCCGATGAGGAGCACCATCGCCGATGCGCCGAAGTAGTGCATCCCGCGCAGGAACCGCCCGAGCAGCGCCTGCTCGGAAATGAACCGGAGGCTCTCGTACGCCTGTCCGCTCGAGGGAACGTAGGCCGTCGAGAGCGCGATGCCGGTGGCGACCTGAAGGATGAAGGCGATGAGCGTGGCGCTGCCGAAGACATACCACCAGCCCGTGCGCGGCGGCACCGGGTGCGCGAGCGCATGGCGCGTCCAGGTCAGGAGCCCGCTGCGGTCGTCCAGCCAGTCGAGGATGCGCCGAAGCCGCTCCATCTCACACGATGGGGATCGGGCTGGTGAGGATCTCCACCTGCCCGTTCCGAACCCGCACGGGGTACTGGGGAAGCGGCTTGGGCGGCGGCCCCGCTGCCCGGGAGCCGTCCGGATAGTAGACGCCGCCGTGGCAGGGGCAGAGGAAGAGCTGGGCGTCGGCCACCCAGCGGACCGGGCAGCCGAGATGGGTACAATGCACCGAGAAGGCCGTAAAGTGTCCGGGGTCGTCCCGCCGGAGCCAAGCGGCGCTCCGGGCCGTCACCCCGGCCCAGGGTAGCGGAGACGCGTCCTCGAACACCACGCTCACTGTCTCGCCGACGGCGAACCCGTCCACCGCGCCCACTGGCCGCCACGCGCGCGGCGCCTTCCTGAGGAGGGGCGAGACGAGAAACCCGACCACGGGAACACCGGCGACGGCCGCGATGGCCCCGGAGAGCGCGATCGACAAGCGCGCCAGGAATCGGCGGCGGGAGGGGGTGGTCTCCACGAGCTCAGGCCTCCGGATCTCCGGCGACCGCCTTCTCGGTCCAGCTGTCCACTGTGAGGCACCCACCGGCCGCGTCGGTGCGACCCTGGTCGGATGCCGGCAGGACGTCCTGGATGACGTCGATCCGCTTCCATCCCGCCAGCGGCGCGCGGCCGTCGGCCGTGGGGACGTAGCGCGACGACTGAACCTTGTCGTACCGGTGCACGTACCGGGGACAGTTCTGGAAAACGTGGGTCACGGCGACGCGCACGAGCAACTGGGCGCCCGGAAACTCGCCCAGGAGCGGATCGTCGGCCCGGACCGTGGCGTGCCCCTGCACCCGGAGCCTGAACGGCTGCTCGAAGCTCATGAACAGCATGCCGACCGCGGCCGACGCCGCGATGTTGCCCATCGAGTAGAACATGCCGTTGCCGTCATAGGAGGGAAACGCAATCGTGCCGGGGTCAAGCACGCGGACGAAGCCCGGCGCGCCGCCCTTGTACGAGACGGTGGGACGGCCATCGTGGTCCACGGTGGCCAGCCAGAACATGTCGCGGCTCTCGATGAAGTCGCGGTCGATGTCGCAGATATCGGGGTGGATGATGATCTGGCCCACCCGATCGGCCAGACGACGGGTATCGAACTGGTCCTGGAACGCGCGCTGCGTGCTGCCGTACAGGTCGGTCATCGTAGCTCCCTGGTCTGCTGGAGTAGGGTCTGCGGGCCGGGAACTGCCGGCCGCCTTCTCAACTTGATCGGCGCCATCCACAAAGCAAGGGCCGCATGCAATCGCCTGCGCGTGTCCGGCCTCACCGACGGCGCGACCGTTGCGAGGCAGAGTTCCGATATGTCACTCGAGCAGCGGTCCCGGACTCCCCGGCTGTTCATGCTGTGCGCCCTCTCGATGGGATGGGGCGCCTGCGCGGCCGGGCCGGAGGCGCCACCCCGCCGGGATGCCGTGGCCGCGCTACAGGCGTCGAGCGAGCACTACGCCGCGCTGCAACAGCTCGCCGACTCGCTCGCCGCGGCCGGCAACGGCGGGAGCACGGAGCCGAGCGAGCGCAGCCAGGCGGCGGCCGGGCGCGTGGCCGAGCGGATCGCTTCCGTCCGCGGAGACTTCGAGGCCGTAACCGTTGCCATGACCACCAGTGAGCTCGAGCGGACGCAGTCGCTCTGGATGCGGCTCGCGCTCGGCCAGGCCGCGCTCGAATGGCTGTACGTCGACGCCCGTACCCTGGCTGCCGACCCGCAGGCCTCGCCCGCCGAGCTCCGCGATCTTGCCCTGCAGCTCGCCGGCGCGCTCGAACTGGCGCGGGCCAGCAGCCGGCTGGCCGCCGCGCGGCTCCAGTCACCCCTCCCACCTCCACGGAGCTCCGCGGTCGCGCTCTGAGCGCACGGCCGGCGGCTGAGTCACTCCACCTGCACCGTCACCCGGTGCCAGGCGTTGTTGTTGTAGCCCTTCACATTCCAGGTCTCGGCGACGGTGGCAGGCTGCACTCGGCCGGCGGTGTCGGTGGCCCGGACCACGAGGGTGCGCTCGCCCGGCTCCAGGTCCAGCACCGCCTCCCAGAATCCCCACGTCCAGTCCGGCCCACGGCTCGTGAGATGCGCGGCCATCCAGCGGTGCCCATCGTCGGCTGACAGTTCGACCTGCCGGAGCGGCCGGCCGCCCGAGCCCATGGCCCAGCCACGGACGCGCACCCGTCCCGCGGCGACGACCCGGCCGGCCGCCGGCTCGATGATGACGGCGTTGAGGGGAACCTCGGTCAGCGCGACACCGGCCGAGACGTCGCGCGGGTTCCGCGGATCAGCTTCCCGCTGCAGCCGGTACGCCCGGCTCTGGAAGTAGTTGGCGGACGGCTCCGCCGAGAGCGTGATCCGGCCGAGCCATTTGACGCTTCGCGCCCCGATCCAGCCCGGCACCACCGTCCGGAGCGGAAACCCGTGCACGGTCGGCAGCGCGTCGCCCTCGAGCTCATGCGCCAGGAGCACTTCCGGACCGAGCGCCTTGGCCAGGTCGATCGAGCCGCCGAAGCCGAACCGCGCGTCCTCCCGCTCCACCTCGTCAAGGCCGGTCAGCTCGACATAGCGCGCCCGCTCGCTCACACCGACCGCCAGCAGCACGTCCCCGAGCGCGATGCCGGCCCAGCGGCCGGTGCTGGCGGGCTCGGGGCCCCACGGCAGCTCTCCGGGCAACGGCCCGGCGGACAGGAGCTCCGCCCGGCGGAGTCCGGCGCAGACCAGCGTCGCGGTCACTTCCCGCCGGGGGAACCGCCGGAGCAGCTCCTCCAGCGAGAAGCTCGCCGGGCGGTCCACCAGGCCGTCCACCTCGAGGCGCCATGTCGCCGGATCGATCCGGGGAATGGTGCCGTGACTCCGGGTGAAGAACGCGTTGGCCGGAGTGATGAAGTGTTCCGGCCGGATGGGCCAGACGGCGGTGTTGCGGGCGTCGTGGATGAGGCGGGAGGGCGGTTCGTCGACGGTCATCGGCGTAACATGTCGTGGCTTTTCAGAATTCGCACGGCCTCATCCACCGGCAGGGCCTCGACCGTTCCGCCCCTCGACCGGACGGTGCGGGCCGTGAGGATCGAGTTGTAGATCGCCTCTTCGGTCGCTTCCACGGCGCCCTGGAAGAGCCCGGTCATCGCGTCATTGGCCACTTCGGTGGTCTCCAGCCGAACCGCGCCGTACCGGCGCCGCACACCCGGGTGCGTCGAGAAGGCGATCACGTAATCGCCGGACCCGTTGCCGGCCACCGAGCCCGTCCGCGCGAGCCCCATGATGGCCCGGGCGGCGAGCCGGCCGAGGTTCCGGTCCGACAGCGGCGCGTCGGTCGCCACGACCATCATGATGGAGCCCCTGGCCCCCTGCGCCTCACCGACCGGGTGAGCACCGCCCCGTCCGAGGGCGCGGCCGACGGGCACGCCCGAGATCAGCAGATCGCCGCCGAAGTTCGACTGCACCAGCACTCCCACCGTCCAGGCGCTGTCGCCGGAACCGACCCGGCGGGACGAGGTGCCGATCCCGCCCTTCCATCCGAACGCGACCGTGCCGGTTCCCGCGCCGACGCTTCCCTCCTCGACCGGGCCGCTCGCCGCGCGCTCGAGCGCCTGACGCACGTCGCGCTCCGTGATCGGCCGGCTGCGGATGGCGGTGTTGAGAATGTACCCGTCATTGGTCTCCCCGACGACCGGGTTGATGGAGCGGACGTCGGCCATGCCGGGTTGCGCCAGCATCCACGCGGCGAGGGCATCGGCCGCCTTCCAGACGCAGAGCGTGCAGGTGAGGAGGATGGGGGTCTCGAGCTCGCCCAGCTCGGCTACCTGGGTGCTGCCCAGCAGCTTGCCGAAGCCGTTCCCCACGTGGATCGCGGCGGGCACGCGGTCCAAGAAGACGTTGCCGCCGTGCGGGAGGACGGCGGTCACGCCGGTGCGCACCGAGTCGCCCGTCTGAAGGGTGACCTGGCCCACGCGCACCCCCGCGACATCCGTGATCGCGTTGTACGGGCCGGGATCGAGCGTCCCGGGACGGATCCCGAGCGCGCGCGCGCGGGGCTGCTGTGCCGCGGCGACGTTCGTCAGCAACACGCGGGCGAGCAGAACGAGGGCCGCGGCAGGGAGCTGCGGCAGCCGGGCCGGGCCATCGCTCACCCTCTGGAGCCCGGTCCGACTTCGAACACTACTTGGCCTTCTCCAGCACCAGCCGGACCGTCGCGCCGCTGAAGGTGCCCTCCCCGATCAGGTTGCCGGGGCCCGCGGTGAAATCGGCATTCTGAATGAACGTGTCGCTGGTCTGACTGAAGGTGACCTTGGTGCCGGTCAGGGTCCACGTCCCGGCGAGGTCCGCCGTCAGATCGCCCCCGCCTTCCGCCCCGCCCGGGACGAAGAGCTGCCCCGTGGTGGTGCCATCGGGCTTGAGGGTGACTGCGACCGTGGCGCCCAGCGCCAGCAGATCCGTCGTGCCCACTGAAGAAGTGAGGGTGAACACCTGGGCCGTGTAGTCGCCGGCGACCGTCTCGGTGGTGGGACTGAAGCTGTCGCTCCCTCCGCCGCATGCCGCCAGTGCGAGGGCCACACCGAGAATTCCCGCTCGCGAGATCAGGGACCGCATGCTGCCTCCGCTTCAGGAATGGTTCGTCATACGATCGCCCGCACGACTCCGCCGTCCACCCGCAGGGCCGCCCCCGTCGTGGCCGACGCCTGCGCGCTGCACGCGTACACGATCATGGCCGCGACCTCGTCGGGCGTGGCGAATCGCTGGAGGATGGACGTGGGGCGCGCCGTGGCGAAGAACTCGCGCTCCATCTCCTCCACCGACGCGCCCCTCGATGCCGCGAGCTCCGCGATGAACCCGCCGACGCCTTCCGACGCCGTGGGGCCGGGCAGGACGCTGTTGACCGTCACGTGGGTCCCCGCCAGTGTCTCGGCCAGCCCGCGCGCCACCGCGAGCTGCGCGGTCTTGGTCATGCCGTAGTGAATCATCTCCGTCGGGATCTGGACAGCCGACTCGCTCGACACGAACACGATGCGGCCCCAATCGCGCGCGCGCATGCCCGCGACGTAGTGCCGCGCCAGCCGGATGCCGCTCAGCACGTTCGCCTCGAAGAAGCGGAGCCAGTCCTCGTCCGCGATCTGCTCGAACGGCCTGGGCTCGAAAATGCCCATGTTGTTGACGAGCACGTCGAGCTCGGGATGGGCGGCGATGAGGGCGGCACAGCCCGCGGCGGTGCTCACGTCGGCAGCCGTGCCGTGCACTCGCGCGCCCGGCACCGCGGCCCGGATCCGCCCCATGGCGGCGTCGACCCGCCTCCCGGTGCGGCCGTTGACGATGACATCGGCGCCCTCGCGTGCGAGGCCCTCCGCGGTCGCGAAGCCGATGCCTGCGGTAGAGCCGGTGACCAGTGCGCGCCGGCCAGCCAGGCCGAGGTCCACGGCTAGCCCGGCACGTCGAAGAACTCGACGCCGCCGGTCTCCACGAAATACTCGGCGCCCACCACGAGCAGATCCTCGGCCTCGATCAGATGCTCGAGCACCTCGGAGCCGTGCCGCAGGTGGTTGGCGGAGACGCGGACGTTGGCCCGCACCGCCTGCTTGCGCAGCGCATCGAGATCGTTCCTCAGATCGGTCTCCAGCAGCCCCTCGACCGAAGGCCGCACCCGGTCCACGATCGCCCGCAGGTTGCGCGACTGGTTGGGGTTGGGCTGTCGAAGCTCCTCGAGGGTCGCGGCGATCGCGCCGCACTGCGAGTGGCCGAGCACCACCACCAGGCGGGTGCCGAAGCGCAGCGCCGCGAACTCGACACTGCCTACCAGGGATGGGGCGACGATGTTGCCGGCCACCCGGATCACGAACAGGTCGCCGAGCCCCTGATCGAAGACCAGCTCCGCGGGCACGCGCGCATCCGAGCAGCCGAGGATGATCGCGAACGGCTCCTGCGTGTTCGTCAGCTCGACCCGCCTGCGCTGGCTCGGGAACGGGTCGGAGCCGTGCACGTTCGCAGTGAACCTGAGGTTGCCTTCCCGCAGCCGGTCGAGTGCTTCGCGTGCTGGAATCATTGGGCCCTGGTTATGGTGGTTATCCGTGGCGAAATGCCGATCAGTTGCAAACGAACTGCGGGCCGGGCGTTCCGCAACCCCACGGGAAACCGGGCCGCCTGTCCTCCGTAGGGTTGGCGGCCCCTGTCGCCAGACAATTCATCCGACCGCACCGGAGGCTCCGTGCACGCGATCGCCGTCCTGCTCCCCATCGCCCTGCTCACCGCCCACCCCGCGCCCCCCGCCGCCCCGAAAACGGGCCAGGACCTCGTGCGCCAGATGCACGCGCGCTATGCCGGCAAGTGGTATACGACCATCACCTTCGTGCAGACGACCACGCATCCTGACCGCCCCACCGAGACCTGGTATGAGGCGGGCACCATCCCAGGCAAGCTGCGCATCGACGTGGCACCCACCGACAGCATGAAGGCGATCATGTTCGTGGGTGACTCCACGGTCGTCTTCCACGGCGGCAAGCGCGCGGGCGCGCGCCAGGGCCGCAACCTGCTCATGACCCTCGGGTTCGATGTTTACGGCCAGGCACCGGACACCACGATCGCCCAGCTCGAGGCGGAGGGCATCGATCTGAGCAAGCTGCACACGGACACCTGGAAGGGCACCCCGGTGTGGGTGGTCGGCGCCGAGCGGGGGGATACCGCGACCAGCCAGTTCTGGATCGAGCAGGATCGCCTGCTCTTCGTCAGGCTGATCGAGGTGGAGAAGAACCCCAAACAGCCCCAGGCCCCGGCGGATCTGCTCGACGTCACCTTCGAGAATTACCAGCGCCTGGGCAAGGGCTGGGTGGCGCCGGAAGTGGTGATCAAGGTGAGCGGCAAGGAGGTCCAGCGCGAGACGTATCGCGACATCCGCGCCGACGTACCGCTGCAGGCGAACCTGTACGACACGGAGACCTACCACAAGGCGGAGTGGATCGGCACCCCGTAGGCGGGCGCCGGGTGCCGCGATTATCATCTGCGCATGGTGGCCTCCGCCGGCCGGCCCTCGCTGCTCCGCGCGCTCCGGCACCGCAACTACCGACTGTTCTTTGCAGGGCAGAGCCTCTCGCTGGTCGGCACCTGGATCACCCGGATCGCCACCGGGTGGCTCATCTATCGGCTTACCGGCTCCTCCCTGCTGCTGGGTGTCGTGGGGTTCTGCGGCCAGATCCCGACCCTGTTCCTGGCGCCGGTGGCCGGGGTGTTCGTGGACCGGTGGGACCGGCATCGGGTCCTCCTCGTCACCCAGGTGCTCTCGATGCTGCAGTCGCTCGCGCTGGCCGTGCTGGCGCTCGCGGGCATCATCACCGTCGCCGAAGTGCTGGTCCTGCAGGTATTCCAGGGCGTGATCAACGCGTTCGACACGCCCGCCCGGCAGGCGTTCGTGGTGACGATGATCGAGGATCGGGCCGACCTGTCGAACGCCATCGCGCTCAACTCGTCCATGGTGAACGCCAGCCGCATCCTCGGTCCGTCCATCGGCGGCGTGCTCATCGCCGCGGTGGGCGAGGGCTGGTGCTTCCTGCTCGACGCGGTCTCCTACCTGGCCGTCATCGCGTCGCTCCGGGCCATGCACGTCGTCCCCACCGCGCCGGCCGGACGGCCGGCCACCAGGGTGTGGGAGGAGCTGCGCACCGGGTTCGCATACGTAGCCGGCTTCGTGCCGATCCGGACCGTGCTCCTGCTGCTGGCGCTGGTCAGCATGATGGGGATGCCGTACACCGTCCTCATGCCCGCCGTGGCCGTCAAGCTGCTGCACGGCGACTCCCATACCCTCGGCTGGCTCATGACGGCGTCGGGAGTCGGGGCGCTGGGCGGCGCGGTGTATCTCGCGTCGCGGGCGTCGGTGCTCGGGCTCGGGCGCGCGATCGCCGTCGCCACGACGCTGTTCGGCGCCGGGCTCGTGGGCTTCGGGCTCTCCCGCGTCCTCTGGCTCTCCCTCCTCATCCTGCCGGTGATCGGCGCGGGCTTCATGGTGTCCCTCGCCGCGACCAACACGATCGTTCAGACCATCACGGAAGAGCACCTGCGCGGCCGGGTTATGGCCTTCTACGCCATGGCTTTCCTGGGCACCGCACCGCTCGGCAGCCTGCTCGCGGGGGTCCTGGCCGAGCGGCTCGGCGAGCCGGTGACGATCATGGTTGGCGGGTTCGCCTGCATTCTGGGCGCGGCCTGGTTCGCGACGCGCCTGCAACGCCTGAGGGAGGTAATGCGGCCGATCTATCTGAAGCAGGGCATCATCGTGGGCCCGGGCTGACCAGTGACGCCAACAGCTCCCGCTCGAGATCCGCTTGAAACAGGCAGACGAGACCTTCCGACGTGTCGGGAACAGTCTCCCATTTGCCACCTGCGGCGTCGCCACGAGCGGCCAGGCCTGCTGCTGGGGGTTCGACGCCCTCGGCCAACTCGGCGACGGGACGACCACCAACCGGCTGGCGTCCGTCCTGGTAGGCAACGGCCTCTGGCGACGGGATGAAAACCCAGGGACTGCTGCCGACGCCGGCGGTGGGTCCGATGTGAAGCACAGGGTGGCACGGGGGGTTGTATCTGCCCCGCTTGATATCGGCTTGAGGTCGGGTGCCAACTATCGGCTGTTGACCGGATCGACCTCGGCAAAGGGGAACCCGGCAACGCATTTCTCGACGAGTCGCAGGTGCCCCCCTGACGGAGGAGGTCAACATGCCACGCCTCGATCGCATCTCGCTCCTGCCTGCCGGCCGGCGCCCGGGCCGGCCGGTGCAGCCGCTGGCTCTCGTGTTTACTCTTGGTGCACTCGGCATCGCCGCGTGCGATGACAGCTCCGCCCCCACTGAACCCGACACGCCCCGTGGGTCCGCGCCGGCCATGTCGGTCGCGGCGACCTCCAACACCTGGACGGAGGCCCCGGCGATCTACGACTCGTACATCTACGGGTTCGATCTCGGCATGGCACCCAATGCCGCCGGACAATCCATCGTGTACGCGTTCGGAGGCACGTCGTCCGACGAGGGCGGCACCGGGAAGGTCGTTCAAGCCTATAATGTGGCCACGGAGACCTGGACGCCGAAGTCCGCCCAGGTCGGCGTCTTCTATTCGAATGGCGTCGCCAAGCTCGGCAGCAAGCTCTACTTCACCGGCGGGTATGTGACGGCCGGAAATCTTCCGGACGCCACCAGACAGGTATGGGCCTACGACTACACGCAGGACCGCATGATCCGGCGCGCCGACCTGCCGATCTTCAGCGCCGAAGGGGTTTCGGGTGCCATCGACGGCAAGCTCTACGTGCTGCCGGGCGCCTGCAACGGGAACGGGTGGCCCAGCACGGGATACTGCGACGTGGAGCAGACCCGGCGCTTCTACCGGTACGATCCGAAAACGAATGCCTGGATCACCCGGCGGCAGGCACCGCACTTTCACCGGCGCGGCGCCGCCGCCGTGCTCGACGGCAAGCTGTACGTGGCCGGCGGCTTGAACGAAGGCCTCCAGGGCGTGGCCGACCTCGACGTCTACGACCCGGCCACCAACACCTGGCGTACCCTCGCGCCGCTTCCCGTCCCCGGTGCCGCGCAAGGGGCGGCCCTGCAGGGACAGTTCTACGTGGTCGTCCAGGCCCGCACGTACGCGTACAGCCCGAAGACCAACCAGTGGAGGGCCAGGGCCGCGCCCCCCACCTCCGGCTCGGTCACGAGCGTGAGACTGGACGACCGCCCCCGGCTCTTCATGGCCACCGGAGGTGAGAGCGCGCTCTACACCCCATGACGAGCGGTCGGCGCCCCCGCTCCTACTGCCCGGCCACCTGATACTGCTCCACCTTCCCGTCAGGCTGCGTGAAGGTGGAGAGTGACAGCGCCTGATCCCCACACTTGATCCGGAACGCGCGGAAGGTCATCCCCCCGCGCAGCGACTGGCGCATCTGGGTCACCTCGGTCGGCGGGCCGAGGGGACCCAGGCTGGAAGCGAAGTCGGCGATCGCCCCCTTGCTGAAGTAGGCATTGGCGTTCGCGCTGAAGAGCGAGCGGTCGATGGTGCCGTGCTGCAGTCCCACGAAAATGCTCCGCGCCCGGGCCGTGGCTTCGCGGGACTGCTCGTCGCCGCTCCCGAACAGCACGCCGGTGATCCCGCGGGCCAGCATCCCCGGCGCTCCCGTCGCATCGAGGTTGACCAGGACCACCACGGCCGTGCTGTCGTCCGGGTAGATGCTGTTCTGCGCGGTGAAGCCCGACACCTCGCCGCTGTGGGAGATTTCCCGCCGGCCGTCGGCCATCCCGACGTCCACGCCGAGCCCATACCCGGTCGCCACGCCGTTCTCGAGCACGATCTCCGTCTGCTGGGTGTGATACGAAGCGGGCGTGAGGATCGTCCGGTTCATCACCGAGATGTCCCACCGCGCCAGGTCGGCCGGCGTCATCGCGAGCTCCGCCATGGCGAAGAGCCAGCCCGCCCCCTCCTTGGGCGCCGGCCGCGCCGGGCCCAGGGCGAACCGGCGATAGCGCTGCGCGTCCCCGGGGCCGAGCGCCGCGCCGTCGATGATGGCGACCGAGCCGAGGTGAAGTGGGGTGAAGATCTCCCGCCGCAGGAAGTCCACCACCGGCATGCCGGCCACCTTCTCGATGATCATGCCGGCGATGACGTAGTTGGTGTTGCTGTACTGCCAGCGCGTGCCCGGCTCGAAGTCCAGCGGCTTCCGGGCCCAGTGGTTCACGATCGCCGCCGGCGTGGTGGGCTGGAGCATGGGCGGCATCACGTAGTCCTGCGGCCAGTAGTCCTGGTAGCCGGAGGTCATCGAGAGCAGTTGCCGGATCGTGATCTCGCCGGCCCGGGTCAGCTCCGGCAGCCAGCGCGACACCTTGTCGTCGAGCGACAGCTTTCCCCGCTCCGCCAGCAGCAGCACGGCGGTGGCGGTGAACTGCTTGCTCACCGAGCCGATGCTGTAGCGCATGCTCGTGGTGGCCGGCATGGCGGGCTCGAGCCCCGCCCGTCCGTACGCGTGGAGATAGGCGATCCGCCCCTGGCGCACCACGGCGACGGATGCGCTGGGGGCGCCGGTGCGCGTCAGCACGTCCAGCGCGACGCTGTCGATGGCGGCGCGGGTGGCGGGCGGGAGGGTGTCCTGAGCGCGGGCGCGGGCGGGAGTGACGGCCACGGCCAGGAGGCTGAGAGCGCTCCGGAGCAGGAGCTGTGTGGCGGTGGGCATGGGTCTCCTTGTTGGTGAGAGCGAGGCGCCGCAGCGCTCAATAATGGAGGCAGGATCGACGCGCGAGAAGCTCGTGGCCGGCCCCTCGACTTCACGTCGGACCCACTGCAGTTTGGGAAAGCATCCCAACGACCGGCCGAGGACCAAAGGCCCGCGCACCAGCATCCCACAGGCGACACATGACTTCGAAGCGGCAGGTACCGCGTCGGTGCATTTTCTGGCGAATCGCCGTCGGGGCCGGCGTCGTGCTCGCCCTGCCGGCTCCAGCCTCGGCGCAGGCGAACTGTTCGAGTGAGTCGCTGGCCCTGCAAGTCCTGGGATCAGGCGGACCTTCTGCGGGAGGCACGCGGGCGTCCACCGCTTATCTCATCTGGCGCCATGGCCGGGCCGTGGTGATGGTCGACGCAGGCGGCGGGGCGTTTCTGCGTTTCGGCGAGGCGGGCGCGAAGCTGCAAGACTTGTCCTTGCTGGCCGTCAGTCATCTTCATCCCGACCACGTCTCCGACCTTCCCGCATTACTCTGGCTCAGCGAAATCGCGCGACGGCAGCGGTTGAAGGTTGCGGGTCCCTCGGGCCGAGGCACCATTCCCTCCTTCGATGTGTTCCTCGGCAGGCTGTTCGATGCCGGCGGTGGCGCCTTCCCTATGCTCAGTGGAACGCTGGGTCAATCGGGACAGGGTGTCGGACTCGACGTTATCGTTGTCGATGCCGCGGGTGCCACGGCCCAGGCCGTCCTGTCCGACACCGCCCTCCACGTAAGTGCAATCGGGGTCCCTCACGGCAATGTGCCGTCAATCGCCTATCGCATCGAGGTGGACGGTCGCACTATCGTGTTCGGCAGCGATCAAACCGGCGGTGATCCGAGGTTCAGCAGCTTTGCCAGCGGTGCCGACGTATTGGTGATGCACCTCGGACTCTCGGAACAGGCCGCCCCACTGCTTACGGGACTTCACGCGAGGCCCGGGACGGTCGGACGACTCGCACAGAACGCGAAGGCCAAGCGGCTCGTGCTGAGTCATTTCATGGAGGCACCTCCCACGGTCACGACGCCCGAGTGGTTCAGTTTGTTCGATCTCGATCGTACGATCGCCGATGTCAGAAAGTACTTCTCGGGTCCGATCATCCCGGCCGCGGACCTGCAATGCATCCCGATTTCATAGACTGGCTGGCGGCGTCAGGCTGACGCAGGGAGACTCATCTGATGCGTCTCTGGACGGTTCACCCGAAATACCTCGACCCCAGAGGGCTCTCGGCCCTGTGGCGCGAAGCTCTCCTGGCCCAGGCTGTCCTCCGAGGCGAGACTCGGGGGTATCGCTCGCACCCGCAGCTGACCCGGTTTCGGAATCTCCCGCAGCCCATCAGAGGGCTGAACTCCTATCTCGCGGCTGTCT
>JAICLE010000046.1 GCA_025927545.1 Gemmatimonadales bacterium | reverse complement strand
GCGCTGACGGACGCGGAGGCGTGGGAGTACATCAGCCGGCGGGGCGCCGGCGCGTGAACGAATGAAGTGGAGCGTACCGGGATCGAACCGGTGACCCCCTGCTTGCAAAGCAGGTGCTCTCCCAGCTGAGCTAACGCCCCGACAATCCTGCGCCCGCAAAATTTACCTCCACCCCCCGCTCCACCCAAGTGGGTCAGGCCCAGTCGAACTCCTCCCCCAGCCATTCGTACAGCTCGCGGTTCCACGGCTCGAAATGGCGGGCGAGGTGGGCCCTGATCTCCGGTGGCACGCCCCGGTTGTAGCCACCCCGCAAGAAAGGCTCGTACTGCTCCAGACGATAGGGACGGAGCCCCAGAAACGCCTGGACTTCCGCCGTCACGGCGGCGGGCTCGCGGAACAACCGCTCGCTCTGGATGACCAGGAGCTGCGAGCGTGGAAAGTGCTCGCCCCAGCGGCGGAGCTGCTCGACGTAGGCGCCGCGGCGGAGGTAGGAGTAGTGGCGGTGATTGTAGCTGTGGTAGTCGGGCTCGCTCCGGAGCCGCTCCTCCTCTCCCGCCAGCCGCTCCCGCTCCCTCGCGATCGCCTCCGCGAAAGAGAGCGATTCCCGGCCGTCCCGCACCGCGTGCTGATAATGCGAGAACGCCCGGTCGACGGGATGTCGCAGCAACGCAATGAGCTTGACCCCCGGCAGGAGCTCCGCCACCCGCCGCGGAACGAGCGGGTGCACCAGGTAGTACGGCGAAGCGTCCAGCGTCAGTGCGCCGCGGCGCAACCGATGGGCATACGG
This sequence comes from Gemmatimonadales bacterium, assembly GCA_025927545.1. GTDB lineage: Bacteria > Gemmatimonadota > Gemmatimonadetes > Gemmatimonadales > GWC2-71-9 > CAVVWJ01. The sequence continues at coordinate 21,148 of JAICLE010000046.1, read as the reverse complement.
GAAGCGTCCGCGGTACCACCTGACGCCGCGGGCATAGCGAAGGTCGAAGTAGTGGCTCTCCTTGCCGAGCGGGGCCAGCACGTCCGGGTGCTGCACTAGATAATTGAAGAGCGAGGTCGTGCCGCTCCTCTGGGCGCCGATGATCAGGACCGAAGGCAGTCCCCTGAGCGGGGCGGTCCAGGAACGGTAGCCGGCACGAAGCCGGCGCAGCGGCTCCTTTGCCTGCTCCAGGACAGCCGGTCCGACGCTGATCTTCAGCATCCACCAATGTACCCTCCCGGTCCCGCCGCTCCCCAAGCATCTTTGGACCCACTCGTGTCCATCTCCCCGGAACCTCGGCGCCTCCGTGGCTAGCCCCATCGTCACCATCGTCGGTGGAGGTGCGTTCGCGCCGCGACTGTGCGAGGCGCTCGCCCGCACCGTCGAGCTGCCGGAGGTCGAGCTTCGGCTCTGGGCGCGGCGCGCGGATCGCGTGCGGACCCTGGCCGAGCATGGCGCCCGACGCATCGCCGCCGTGCGGCCCGGGTGGACGCTGCGCGCGGCGGCTTCGCTGGAAGACGCCTCGGCAGGGTCGGCCGTGGTGATCCTGCTGGTTCGCGTGGGCGGACTCGAGGCCCGGGCATGGGATGAGACGTTCCCCCGCCGCTACGGCCTGGCCGGCGACGAGGGGCTCGGCCCCGGCGGGATCGCCAACGCCTGGCGCACGCTGCCGGAGCTCCGGCGCATAGCCCGAATCGTACAACGAGTCGCGCCCCGGGTCCTGGTGATAAATCTGATGGCGCCGCTCGGCCTCACGACCAGATTCCTGCTCGAGCAGGGGCTCGACACCCTCGGCCTGTGCGAGCTGCCGATGTCGACCCTGGAGGGCTGGCTCGCCGCAACCAGTCACTCGGCCGCCGAGGCGACCTGGCGGTACGCCGGCCTCAATCACCTCGGCTGGTTCTGGGATGTGCGGGCCGGGGGAGAGGATATTCTGCGCCGCCTGGCGGCCGACTCGACCGCAGGCTCCGGGGCGCCGCCGGTCGACGGGCCGACGCTCGCGCGCTTCCACGCCGCCCCGCTCCGCTACTTCTACGACGTCGTCGATCGTGAGGCCGGCCGGAGACTCGGCCTCGAGCGGTCGCCGGGCCGGCCGCGCCAACTGAGCGAGCTGGCTGACGTCCTGCTCCGTCGCTTCGCCGAGACGCCGGGCTGCGCTGCTCCCGAGGAGGCGGCGCGGCCGACACCGTGGCTGGATCGCGCCGTCGCGCCGGTGGTCTCGGCGCTGCTGGGCGGGCCGCCGCACGACGGCTTCGTCAACCTGCGCAACGGCACGCTCCTGCCCGAGCTGCCCGCCGAGTTGGTGGTGGAGGTCGCGGCGAGCTTCTCCCGGAGCGGCACCCGGCCGGTGGCTCCGGGTCCATTGCCGGCTCCGGTAGCCGACTTCCTCCGGTCGATGGGGCGCTCGGAAATGTTGGCGTACCTGGCAGCCGGCAAACAGGATCCCGCGCTCCTGGCCGACGCAATCCGGGCACTGCCCCTCGCGATCGGAGAGGCTGACGTTCAGGCACTGGCCGAGCTGGCCCAACGCACGGAGCTCGCATGAAACTCGGCGTCTGCGCCCAGGTCCTCTATCACGAGCCGTTCGAGGAGGCGCTCGCGACTGCTGCCGGCCTGGGATTCGAAGCGATCGAGCTGCCGGTCGATGCCCGCAATCCGTTCATCGACCTGGAGGACGCGCTCAGCGGGGATTGGCGCCGCATCGCACGGGCGGTGCGGGACGCCGGGCTCACGATCTCCGCCCTCTCCAATCATCAGGAGGGTCAGCTCCTGCTGGGACCGCACGGGGTCGATACCGACTCCATTCACACCGGAGACGCGGACGAGAAGATCCGGTACGCGACGCGCCGCCTGGAGGAGACGGCAATGCTCGCCGAGCGGCTCGAGGTCGGCGTGGTCTGCGGCTTTACCGGATGCGAGGATTCGTCCCGCTGGTTTCCGTGGCCGATCGAGGACGGCTACGAGCGGATGGGAGAGACTTTCCGTGGGCGACTGGTTCCCGTGCTCGACGTCTTTGCGCGCCACGGCGTCCGTTTCGCGCTCGAGTGCCACCCGAGACAGTTCGCCTACAACCTGGAAACCGCCCGGCTGGCGCTGGAGCTCGTAGGCGGCCACCCTGCCCTCGGCTTCAACTTCGATCCGGCCAATCTGGTGCTGGCCGGAATGAATCCGGTGCTGTTCGTTGCCGAGCTGGGCGACAGGATCCTGCACGTCCATGCGAAGGACGCGGAGCGGGTGGAGCATCAGGTGGATCGCTCGGGGCTCCTGGCGCATGGCCGGTGGGACCGGCGTGACCGCGGCTTTCGCTTCCGCATCCCGGGCTGGGGCGACCTCAACTGGAAGCATGTGATTTCCGAGCTGCGGCAGGCGGGCTACGACGGCGTTCTGGCGGTGGAGCACGAGGACCCGATCATCGGGCGGGTGGAAGGCCTCCAGAAGTCGTACGAGTTCCTGTCGCCGCTGCTGCTCCGCGAGCCGGCGGCGCCGCAGTGGTGGTAGCTTCGATCGCCAGCAGCGCGGCGCCGATCGCCCCGGCATCGTAACCCGCCCGCGCCAGCTCGATCGGGCAGGGCCCGGCTGCGGGGAACGCCTCCGACCGCGCGGTTGCGGCCACGGCCTCGAGCCACCTCGGCCCCAGCCGGGCCACGCCGCCTCCCAGGACCACCAGCGCCGGGTTCAGGAGATTGAGCGCGTTGGCGAGCCCGATGCCGAGCGCGGTGGCAGCCTCGTGCAAGGCCTGCTCGGGCAACGACTCGGCGCCGCCCCGGCGCTGTTCCATCGCCGCTCCCGACGCCAGCGTGTTGAGGCACCCTCGCCGTCCGCACCAGCAGACCAGACCCTCACGATCGATGGTCATGTTGCCGATCTCGCCCGCGATGCCGGTGTGGCCGCGCCAGAGTCGGTTGTCGATGACGATGGCCCCTCCGATGCCGGTGCCCACGGCCACGAACAGCATGCTCCCGGGCGGCTCGGCCTCCCGGCACTTGAGCTCGGCGACAGCCGCGGCGTTCACGTCGTTGTCCACCACGCAGCGGACGTCGAGTGCCCGGGCAAGCTGATCGGCCAGCGGCACGTCCCGCCACCCGTCGAGCATGATGCTCGCCCGGGCCACCCCGGCGCGGAAATCGACCTCGCCCGGGAAGCCGAGCCCGGCGGCATCGAACGGTCCGGTGGTTTCCCGCAACTCCGCCGCCGCCGCCATCACCAGCCGGCGCGCCTCCTCCGGTCCGGTGGCCCGGCCGGTCGGACGGATGGCGCGTCCGAGAACGGTGCCGTCCCCGTCCACGACGCAGGCTAGGAGTTTGCTGCCGCCGAGATCGAGTCCGAGTGCCCGCATTCGTCCTCCCCCACGCTCTTGCCCAGAGTCGGATGGGCCGCGATGTCCTCCAGGGCCCGGTCGATCTCGCCATCGGAGAGCTCGGCGACGATCTCCACCGCTCCGATCTCCGTAGGCAGCACGAAATTCAGGCTCCGGCCCCGGACCAGTCGGATTTCCTCGAGGCGGCCACAGGCCGCCAGCAGATCCGAGCGCGCGACTCGCGGTGGAAGGCCGTACGCGTCCAGGCAGCGGAAGATCCGCTCGAGCGTATTCTGCGAGCAGCATCCGCGCCGGCGGGCCACGGCGGTGGCGACCGCGAGACCAAAGCCCACGGCCTCACCGTGGAGCAGCCGGTCATAGCCGGTCTGGACCTCGAGCGCGTGACCGAACGTGTGCCCGAGATTGAGCACCCGCCGCAGGTTCCGCTCGTACGGGTCCGGCGCGAGCATCGCGATCTTGAGCTCGCTCGCGCGTCCGACGACCTCGCCGAGCACCCGGGGGTCCTTGCCGCTACGGATGGTCGCGCTTTCGGTCTCGAGCAGCTCGAACAGCTCCGGACTCCCGATGATCGCGACCTTGATCGCCTCCGCCACGCCCGCGGACAGCTCACGGCCCGAGAGGGTGGCGAGGACCACCGGATCACAGAAGACGGCTTTCGGGTGGGCGAACGCCCCGACGAAATTCTTCGCCCAGGGCATGTTCACGGCCACCTTGCCCCCGATCCCGGCATCGAGCTGGGCCAGGAGCGTCGTGGGCACGTTGACGTACGCCACACCTCGCATGTACGTGGCCGCGAGGAAGCCGCCCACGTCGCACAAGATGCCGCCACCGAGATTGACCAGGAGGGCCCGGCGGTCGAAATGCAGCGCATGGAGCTGCTCGATCAACTCGAGATACTGCTCTGGAGATTTGGAGCGCTCTCCCTCCGGGAGGAGCGCCAGGCCGACCTCCAGCCCCATCGCGCGCAACGCCTCCACCAGGCGAGTGCCGTAGAGTGCGAGCACTCTCGGGTCCGTCAGGATGACCATTTGCGCCGAGGGGTAGAGGCCTCGCAGTCGCCCCGGCAACTGCTCGAGCAGTCCGGCCTGCACCTCCACCTCGTAGCGATGTGCGCTGTCCGCCTCCACCGCAGCCCGCACCGTGGCGCGGTGTGGCGGGCGTACCCGCCGCCGGGCAGCGTCGGTGACCGGGCCGTGATAATAGCGCAGCAGGTCCGCAAGACTGCGCTCGAGCGGGCAGGCCGGGGCAAAGCCGAGGCTCCGGAGCCGGGTGATGTCCGCGACGTAGCGTGGAATATCCGCCGGGCGCGCGGCCTTGAGGTCGATCTCTACCCGGCCTTCCAGCCCGGCGTGCCGGAGAATCGAGTCGAACACCTGCGCCACCGGCGATTCGACTCCGCTGGCCACATTGTAGATGTGCCCGGGCGTGCCGTGGGCTGCCAGCAGCTCGAGCGCGCTGGCGGCATCGCGCACGTCGAGGAAGTCGCGCGTGGCGGTGAGCGGCTCGACTTCTACGAGCGGAGGCAGCAGCCCCGCCGCGATCGCGGCCGCCTGGCTGGTGAGCCGTCCGCAGAAGTGGCGCTCCTCCTGTCCCGGTCCGACCAGATTGAAGATCCGGGCCCAGATCGCGGGAAGATCGTATCGCCGAGCCAGAATTCGCGACGCGTTTTCGGCCGCCAGCTTGCTCACACCGTACAGGTCGATGGGCACGCACGGAGTGCTCTCCCGGATGGGGAGCACGTCCGGCTCGACCTGGCCGTAGAGGAAACCGGTGGACCCCAGGACCAGTCTTGGCGGCTCGATGCCGGCTTCGCGGATCGCCTCGATGAGGGAGATGGTTCCCTCGACATTCGTGCGGAACAGGTGGTCGGGTGGTGCGTCGCGCAATCCGGAGGCCAGATGGAAGATCCGGTGCGGCCGGAAGTCCATCAGGAGCCCGGTGAGCTCGGGTTGCCGCAGCAGGTCGAGCGACACGTAGTGGTAGCGAGGCGAGTGGAGCGCGCCGCGCAGTTCCTCCGGCAGCGGAGCCTCGAGCCGGGAGGCGCCCCATTGCAGCGAATGGGTGAAAGCATCTTCCAGTCGCGGCGAGCGCCCGAGCCCGAGCACCTCGCTCGCCGGCTCAGCCCCGAGCAGGTGCGCGACCAGGTACCGGCCAAGAAAGCCTTGCGCGCCGGTCACCAGAATCCGCCTGGTCACGGCTGCGCTTTCATCCATGCGATGGTCCGGCACATGCCATCCTCCATCTGGACCGCGGGTGTCCATCCGAGTACGGCCTCCGCTCGGCTCCGATCCGCCACCAGACGGGCGACGTCGGTGCCGGCAGGGCGCCGGCGGGAAGGGTCGGCCCGGATCGGCACGTCCCGCCCGGCCAGGCGGAGCGCCAGCGCGGCCAACTCGCCCACCGAAGTTCCCGTGCCGGAGCCGAGATTGAACGTCGCCTGAGGTGCGTTGGGCGCGCGTGCCGCCGCCAGAATGCCCCCGACGACATCGTCCAGAACACAGTAGTCCCGCACCGGTGCCAGATCGGCGAGCACGATCTCGTCAGCGTGCAGTGCCTGTCGCAGAATGGTCGCCAGGACCGACTGCTCCCGGAGCCCCGGACCGTACACCGAGAACGGCCGCAACACCACCGGCTGCATGCCGAATGAGTGCCCGTACGCGCGGACGAACTGCTCCGCCGCAGCTTTGCCTGCGGCATACGGCGAGCGAGGATCCAGCGGCTGCCCTTCGGGTACGGGATCCACGTCCGGGTGGCCATAGACCTCGGCGGACGAGACGTAGACGAACCGTGGCACCCCGGCCGTGCGGCAGGCCTCGAGCAGGGCGAGCGTACCGCCGGCATGCACCCGCGCATGCTCGAGTGGCGACCGGAAAGAGTCGTGCACGGACGGCGGCCCCGCCAGGTGGATGGCCACGTCTGCTCCGGCTGCCATGCCGGAGAGCGTCTCCCGATCCTCAATGTCGGCGAACACCGCCGTGACCGCCGGTGGGAGCTGCCGCACCGGCTGTCCCGGTGCGGCAGCCAGGGCCCGGACATGTGCACCCCGCGCGACCAGCGCCTCGACGACCGCGGACCCGATGAAGCCCCCGGCTCCGGTGACCAGCACCGTCGCACCGTCGATCCTCTGCCGATCCTCAGGTCGTACGGCCACGGCGACGCTCGAGCAGATCCACGAAAAGGTTCTCGAGCGCCCGGCTCATGATCTCGGGGCGGTAGCCCAGCTGATAGCGGCGCTGTGCTGCCGCGCCGAGCCGCCGTCCCGTCGCGGGCTCGCGGAGGAGCCTGAGCAGCCCCCCGGCGAGCGCCTCCGGGTCGTTCATCGGCACGACCAGGCCCGTCTCCTCGTGCGTCACCATCTCCCTTACCCCGCCGACGTCCGTCACCACCGCGGGCTTGGCGAGCGACATGCCCTCGGTGATGGCGATGGGAAGTGAGTCGTGGAGCGAGGCGTGGACATGGACGTCGATCACCTCCCAGATATCCCCGATCGATCCGGGCCAGCTCACGATCCGGACGCGATCGGCGATGCCCAGGTCCCGGGCTTCCTGTCGCAGCGTCTCGGCGTAGGTCGGGTCTTCATTGGGATAGCCGGTGAAGATGAAATAGGTGTCCGGCCGCTGGGCCAGGACCGCTCGAGCGGCCCGCAGGAGCACCCGGTGCCCCTTATAGGGAATGAGGCGGCTCACCTGCCCTATGACCGGCACCGATCCGTCGACGGGGAGGTCGAGAAGCCCCCGCATCTCCGGGTTGGTCCGCGTGGCCACGGGCATCGGGACGCCATTTGGGATGACCATCGAACGCCGGTGGGGACGGGACAGCCACCGGTTGATCAGCTCGGAATTGGCGGTCGAGTCGCAGATGAACGCATCGGCGCGGGCATATGCCGCCTTCCCCAGGAGCCGCATGCCCGGGCGGTCGAAATAGGTCGGGAAGTACTGCGTGATGGTGGTGGGGCGTCTGGTGAGCGTGCCGGCGAGGACACCGAAGAGCGTAGCGGTGTCGTGCTGGGCATCGATCAGGTCGATGCGCCGCTCGCGTATGGCACGGCAGAGCCGATGCACCAGCCGGCTCATCGTCGCGCCCGCCCCGACGACATGCTGTGGCCGTGGGGACGGCCGTATCCTCACCCGCGGCTTCATCCCCAGGTCGATGACGTCGATCCCGGCCTCTGCATACATGGGGCGAAGCGACCCCACCTGCCGCTCGTGGCTCAGCTCCGCGCGATAGAGCGTGATCACGAGATGCTCGAACCGCGTCTTGTCGATGGTGCGCGCGAAGGAGAGCAACCGGTTCTGACTTCCCCCCAGGGGCAGGTCTCCGATGATCGACGCGATCCGGAGGCGCCGCACTAGGCCCCCGCCGCGGGCCGGGTCGCTGCCGCCTGGCCGGAGAGCAGCCGCACCGCGCCTTCCGCGGCAGCCAGGTCGTTGACGTCGATCCAGGGTGAGTCGTGGGGCAGGGCAGCGACGCGCGCGCCCACCGCCAGAAGCCGGTTCGCGAGCCAGGAGATTCCCGTCGCCTGGCCGCGGGGAATCCGGGCGATGGCGGCCGGCCCCAGCACCATGACGCCGCTGGAGACAAGCACCCGGTGTTCCGGCTTCTCGGTGTACGCGACGATCATCCCGTCGCGCACTTCCACCTCCCCGAACGGGATTCTGAAGGGCTCGACGTGGACGGCCAGGGTAAGGGCGGCCTCCGCCTGCCGGTGATGGCGGACGCCGGCGGCGAGATCGAGTGTCGTGAGGTTGTCGGCGAAGACGACCAGAAGCTCAGGGCCACGGCACTCGACTTCGGCCGCCGCCCCGATGTTGCCGAGCGGCTGCTGCTCCTCGTACAGACGAAGCTCGCCGCCGCGGTCGGACACGAGAGCTCGGCACGGGCCGAGCACGAACGCCGCGATTTCGGGACTATGGCCGGGAGTGGCCACGACGATGTCCCGCATGCCGCTCTGCAGCAGGGCCAGCAGGTTGTGCTCCAGCAGCGTCATGCCGCCGATAGTGACTAGCGGCTTGGGCGTGGCCATGCCGCTCGCCCGCATCCGTTCGCCGCGGCCGCCGGCCATCACGAGCGCGGTCGTCACGGCCGCACCTCGAGCTCGAAGACGAAGATCCGGAGCGCTTCGGCGCCGGTGTTCCGGAGGGAGTGCGTGCCGCCGGGAGGATTCCGGATGAGGTCGCCGGACTGGACCTCGAAGGTCTCGCCGTTCCGCGTCATCTCCCCCGACCCCTGGAGAATCAGGTAGAACTCTTCCTCGCTCCCCGCATGGGTATGCGGGCCGATGCTCGTCCCCGGCGGAAGCTCCGCCAGGTCGATGAAATTGCACCCTCCGACGATGGAGCCCCGATCGGCCAGGCGGGCGAAGCGGATCAGACCCTCGCCGCCGTGTGCCCGGATGTCCGACAACTCGACGCGTCCGAGGTTGGTGCGATCATAGTACATGCCGTTCTCCTCACACGGGTGCGTACGCCACCGCGTGGGAACCTCACCCATGGGGTGCAGGAACCGACGCGGAAAGCGTGCGAAGTCGGAGATCGACGTTCGCGCCTCGTGCAATACTTCCGAGGAACATGTGGACGATGTGCGAAGAAACCCGGGCCCACGAAACCTACCCGGCCGCTGCATCCGGCCCAAGTGCCGGGCGTGGTACTCGGCGCCCTGCACGACATCCAACCGTGGGACTCGGGTCGACCGGACATCTGGGCAATTTGTGCCCTTGCGTTCCCGCACGGTGTCATCCCTGAGCTCACCATCTTGCAGCCGACGCGCCGCTACCCTACTGTGGCAGCGCCTCACCTGCATCCACGAGCTGGTGGCAACTCTCCCCACCAATAACCCTCCAGCATTCCGCTGAAGGAGGGCCTATGACGGAAAGAAGGTCTCAGCCAACCGGAAGCTCGGCCGCGCTGCTGCCGGCGGCCTTGACCGTGCCCCTGTGGTTCGCCGCCTGTGCCGAGCCGCGGACGTCTCCCCCGGCGGCCGCCGACCTGTCGCTGGCTCCCAGTCTCGCTTCCGGGCGCGCCCGAGCAGCGAGCAAGGCGGAGCGCTACAAGAAATACCTCAGCGGTGGTGCGTACGCCGCACTCTTCGGACGACGCCAGGGCGGCTCGGCGCACGCGCTCGGCTTCCCGCACGGCGGCCGCCGTGGCAAGATCGCCGACCTGGCCGACGTGCTGGTGAACGACCGCGGCCAGCCCGGCCTGGGCCAGAGCGAGGTGACCATCGCTGAGCACGGCGGCACGATCGTCGTAGGCTACAATGACGCGGCCGGCTTCGAGAACTTCAACGAGGGCCTGACCGGGTGGGCCATCTCTCACAACCGGGGCCGCTCGTTCCTCGATGGCGGCGGGCTGCCACGCATGGCAAGCTCCGGCTTCATCCACTTCGGCGACCCCGGGCTCGCCGTGGACAACGGCGGCACATTCTACTTCACCGACCTGTGCTTCGACTTCAATACCGACCCGGTCCTGTCCGGCATCTGCCTCACGATCGGCCGCAGGCACGGACAGACGATCGATTGGGGCACGCCGATTTACGTGGTGAGCTCGCTGCCCGACGTGCTGGACAAACCGTTCCCTGCCGTCGATCCGCAGGGCCGGGACGTCTACGTCAGCTACTCCCGCTTTTCGAACGACGCGCCCTGCGGTCAGATCGAGGTCATCGCCTCGCACAATGGCGGGCAGAGCTTCGGCAATCCAGTCGTGGCCCAGCCGGGCGAGGACTGCGTTGTGAACCAGGGCTCCGAGCCGGCGATCGGTCCCGACGGCCAGGTCTACCTCACCTTCGAGCGCGACTGGCTGACCTCGCTCACACCTCGAATCATGGCGAGCCGGTCGCTCGACCGCGGCGCGAGCTTCAGCCCGCCGACTGTGGTGCGGACCATCACGTCGATTGCCTTCAACCCGCCGTCCGGCTACAACCGCGACGTCATCAATGACTATCCTCGCATCGCCGCGGCCCTCACCGGCCCGTTCCGCGGCGGGGTCTACATCACGTACCACGACGCCAGCTCTGGTGCCCCCGACGTCTTCATGAGTCGTTCGTCCGACGGGCTCGGTTGGTCCGGTCCGGTGCGTGTGAACCACGCAACCGCCGACTACCAGTTCTTCCCCGCAGTCGCGATCGAGCCGAGCGGGAATGTGGACGTGATGTGGTACGACCGGAGCCTCGATCCAGGCACCGCGCTCACTAACACCTTCTGGGGGCAGTCCACGGATGGTGGACGGACCTTCGATCGGAATGCGCGGGTGAGCGACGTGGCCACTGACTGGCTCGCGACGAGCTCTGATATCGCGCCGAACTTCGGTGATTACAACGACATCGCCGCGGGCGGCAACCGCGCCTACGTGGCCTGGGGCGACGGCCGCTTCGGCGATCCGGACGTGTTCTTCTCGGAAGTGCGCGGGGCTGGCCGCTCGCCCAACCTGGCACTGGCCCACTAGCCGACGGCGCGCTATCGAACGCTTGTGTGGACGGATGCCAAAGGGTGCAGACGCCGCGGCCGGCGTTCGCACCCGGCGCGCGATCTGTGAGACAGGAGCGACTGCCGGCATCATCCACGTCCGGACCGTGAGCCGCCTAGATTACGGAGAACCGTACCGGAGGTCTCCAATGAAGCATCCCGCCCTGATGGCCGCGCCGCTCCTCGCGGCGTGGTTGTTTATGGCCCCCGCCGCGTCAGCTCAGCAGCCGGGCGATTCGATGCGCCGCCGCGCCGACACGGGCATGGCGCAGATGACCATGATGCGTGACTCCACCGACGCCCGGCTCGACAGCCTGGTGCACGCCATGAATTCGGCCACCGGCGACCGCAAGATCCAGGCGATGGCCAACGTGATCAATGAGTTGGTGGCCGAGCGGAAGATGATGCACGAGCACATGCGGCAGATGACGGAGCACGGCGGGATGCGGCGGCACCCGGGGATGGGCGATTCCGGCATGATGCGCCGGCGGAGCATGTCGCGGCCGCCGGCGGGGGATTCGACGGCGCGGTAGACGTCGCGCCATCGCTCCGCTCAGGATGATGCGGCCGCCCAGTCCCGCGGCTCGAGCATCGCGAGCAGCTCCGCCTCGAACGAGCCGGGCGCGTATTCCGGCGCGTAGTCCCACGCCGCCAGCGGCGGCAGGCTCATCAGCACGCTCTCGATCCGCGCGCCGGTCTGCAGCCCGAACACCGTGCCGCGGTCGTGCACCAGATTGAACTCGACGTAGCGGCCGCGGCGCGCGAGCTGGAAGCGCCGCTCGCGCTCACCGTAGGCCTCGTCGCGGCGGCGGCGCACGATCGGCTCGTACGCGGCGGGCAGCGCGGCGCCCACGTCGAGCACGAATGACACGAGGCGCTCGAGGCCGAGTCCGCTTTCGCCGTCCCGCAGGTTGTCGAAGAAGATCCCCCCGATCCCCCGCCGCTCGTCGTTCCGGTGCGTGTTGACGAAATAGTGGTCGCACCAGCTCTTGAACCGTCCGTAGAACGAGGAATGGTGCCGGTCACAGACAGCCTTGAGCGCCCGGTGGAAGTGCGCGGCGTCCTCCGGATACGGGTAGGTGGGGGTGAGGTCGGTGCCCCCCCCAAGCCAGGCGTCCAGCGGCACTCCCGCCAGATCGGTGAGCTCGAAGTACCGGACGTTCAGGTGCGCCGTCGGAATCTTCGGACTCCAGGGGTGTACGACCAGGCTCACCCCCGTCGCGTAGAACATGGTCTCCTCGCCACCGGGCACCCGAGCCCCGAGCCGAGCCGCCGCGCCGGCAGGGAGCACGCCGCTCACAGCGGAGCGGTTGACTCCCGCCTTCTCGAAGGTGGCGCCATCGGCGAGCACGCGAGCGACGCCGCCGCCGCCGCCCGGCCGGCTCCAGCGATCCTCGCGAAAGCCGCCGCCGCCATCGAGCCGCTGGAAGAATGCGGTCGCGTCGTCATGCAGCCGCTCCATCTCCGCCGCCATCCGCTCGCGAGCCGGGGGCCCGCTCACGACGCCCGCCACTCCTTGACCGCGTCGACGAACGCCCGGGCGTGATGCGGCGGCACATCGGGGTGAATGCCGTGGCCCAGGTTGGCGACGTGCCCCCGGCCCCCGAACGCGTCGAGCATGTGGTGCGTGCGCTCGCGGATCACCGCCGGCGCGGCGTAGAGCCAGCTCGGGTCGAGGTTCCCCTGAAGCGCGACCGGAACGTCGGCAAGGCGCCGGCGCGCGTCGGCCGCGTCGGTCTGCCAATCCACGCCGATGACGTCGGCGCCGGTCGCATCCGCGATGGCCTCCAGGGCCCAGCCCGCGCCCGGCGCGAACACGATGACCGGCGCCCCGGCGGCGGCGGCGATCCGCGCCGCCTCCGCCAGGTACGGCAGCGCGAACTCCCGGAAGTCCCGCGGACCGAGCGCGCTGGCCCAGGAATCGAAGAGCTGGACCGCCTGGGCACCCGCCGCGACCTGCGCCGCGAGGAACTCGCCGGCCGCCCGTGCCAACCGGGCGAGCAGCGTGTGGGCCCGGGTGGCGTCTTCGACCAGGAGCCGCTTCGCGTGGGTGAAGGCCTTCGAGCCCTGCCCTTCCACCATATAGCTCATCAGCGTCCACGGCGCCCCGGCGAAGCCGATGAGCGGCACCCGTCCGGCGAGTTCCCGCCGGGCGAGGCGCAGCGCCTCGAGCACGTAGCCCAGGTCGCCGTCGGGCGAGGGATCCCGCAGCCCCCGGAAATCGGCGGGCGCGCGGAGCGGCTGGTGAAAGCGGGGCCCAACCCCTTCCTCGACCGACAGCGTCATTCCCATGGCCTGCGGCACGACCAGGATGTCGCTGAAGATGATCGCCGCGTCCACGCCGATCAGCTCCACCGGCTGGAGGGTCACCTCCACTGCCAGCTCGGGGGTGCCCACCATGGTGAGAAAGTCCGCCTTCTCGCGGACCGCCCGGTATTCGGGGAGATAGCGCCCAGCCTGGCGCATCATCCAGACGGGCGGGCGGTCCACGGGCTCGCGCCGGCAGGCGCGCAGGAAGAGATCGTTCATGCCGCTCCGCTGAGTGTCAGCCGTGCGCCAGCAGCGCCCGGATCTCCGCTGTGAGCGCCTCGGTGGTGGGGGCGGAGGCGACCGCCGCCGGCGGCCAGCCATGCGCCCGCGCGGCGTCGGCGGTGGTAGGGCCGGCCGCTACCAGCAAGGGACGCCCGGCGGGCGCGCAGGCGCGCGCCAGCAGCGCCGCCACGCTGGGGCTCGCCACCACCAGCACCGTCGCGCGCGCCGCGGCCCGGCGCGCCTCCTCCTCGCCTGCGAGGACCGAGCGGTAGCACACGACCTCGTGGACGGGGATGCCTCGCTCGCGCAATCGGGCCGGCAGCTCATCGCGCCGGAGATCGCCGCACGGGAAGAGCACCGGGCCACGAACCCCCGCCTCGGTCATCGCGGATACGAGCGCCACCGCCGCGCCCTGCTCCCCCGCCAGCCGCTCGTCCGGCAGCCGCACCGGGCCGAACGTCGAGCCCAGCGCGCGCGCCGTGCCGGCGCCCGCGGCCCAGACCGAGCGGGCAGCGGCGCCCTCCCGTGCCGTCGGTCCGGCCGCCGCCGCCCGCTCGCCGAACACCGCAGCCGACCGCGGTGAGGTGAACACGACCGCCTCGTACTGCGCGAGCTCCCTCGCAGCCTCCGCCACCGGCGCCCAGTCGAGCGGCGGCCCGAATGACAGCAACGGCCACTCCTCCACCATCGTGGGGAGCGTCCGGAGCGCGGCGGCCAGTCCGGGAAACGTGCCGGCGGACGCCGTGACGACGACGACGTCCGGCATCAGGGCTCGGACACGGTGGGGGCCGTCTCGGCCCGGACGTCGGCGAGAATCGCCGCTGCCCCCTGGCCGAGCAACCGCTCGCCGAGCGCCACACCCAGCGCGTCCGCCTCGGCAACGGTGGCGCAAGTCCGCACCTCCGATCCCTCGACGGCCCGTTCGCCGCCCAGCGAGATCACCCGGCCATGCAGCCGCAACTGGCCGCCCGCGCGCCGCTCCGCGAGCGCCGCCACCGGCACCTGGCATCCTCCCTCGAGCGTCCGCAGGAACGCCCGCTCGGCCGCGACCGCTACCGCCGTCGCGGGGTGATGCACCGACGCCGCGGCGGCGGCGCTCGCGGCATCGCCGGCGCGCGCGGTGACGGCGAGCGCGCCCTGCCCCGGCGCCGGCAGCATCAGCTCGGGCGGGAGCCGCTCCCCGATGCGCTCGCCGAGGTTGAGTCGCACCAGCCCCGCCACGGCGAGCAGAATGCCGCTCCACTCGGCATTGGCCTGCAGCTTGGCCAGGCGGGTATCGACGTTGCCGCGCACGTCGCGCACGATGAGGTCGGGGCGCAGGTGGAGCAGTTGCGCGCGCCGGCGAAGACTGCTGGTGGCGAGCACCGCGCCTTGGGGGACGTCACCCCACCTGAGCGGGCCGCGTCCTACCAATGCGTCACGCGGGTCCTCGCGCTCGGGAACCGCCACGAGGGCGATGCCGGCCGGCAGGGTTGTCGGCAAGTCCTTGAGGGAATGTACGGCCAGGTCGATCCGCCCCTCGAGCATCGCATCGTCGATCTGCCGGGTGAAGAGGGCGCGGCTCCCGATCTGCGAGAGCGGGACGTGCTGCACTTCGTCGCCCGTCGTGCGGATCTCGATCCGCTCCGTGACGTACCCTGCCCGCTCCAGCCGCTCGCGCACCCGGTCGGTCTGCCACCGCGCCAATGCGCTGCCCCTCGTGCCGACCCGGAGCGCCGGTCTCACCCGCCGGCTCCTACTCGCGCCGCCGCCTCCGCCGAGGCGACCACCTCCGCAATCGAGATCCCTTCGCGATACGAGCCGGCCAGCGCCAGCCCGGGATTCCGCCGTTCCACGTCGTCCATGATCTCGCGGTAGCGGCCGTAGGTGAGATCGTACTGCGGAATCGCCTTGGGCCAGTAGCTGAAAGTGCGGAACGTGGGCTCACCCCTGGCGCCGAGGAGCGCGCGGAGATCGTCCAGCACGCGCGCGGTGATCGTCGGCAGGTCGGCATTGGCGAGGTCCGGGTTCCGCACGCCGCCGACGAATGCGGTGAGCGTCACGTGTCCCTCGGGGGCTCGCCCGGGGAAGAGCGTGGACGCGAAGATCACGCCCAGCACGTGCCGGCGCTCGACCTCGGGCACGAGAAACCCGAACCCGTCCAGCGGATGCGTCACGTCCTCCCGCCGGAAGCCGAGCCCCAGGACGGCCACCGGCGGGTGGCTGATGCTCGCGAGCGTCCTGAGCCGGTCCGCGCCGGGGAAGTCGAGGTCGAGCTCGTCCACGCGGTGCGCCGGCGCGGCCCACACCACACCGTCGTACAGCTCCGACTGCTGGAACGCGGCGCCCACGGTCCAGCCCCTGGGCCCCGCCCGGAGCTGCGTCACCGGCGCGCGAAGCCGGATCTCGGCGTGGAGCGCGCGCCCGAGCGCCTCGGGCAGCTCCGACAATCCGCTGCGGAACGACATCAGACCACCGGCCACGGCCGCGGCACCGGCCTCGGCGTCGCGCTTGCGCGCCCGCATCATGCTGCCGAATGCCTTGATGACCGACCCATGGGTCCGCTCGAGCGCGTACAGCTTCGGGAGGGCGAGGCGCACCGAGAGCTGCTCGGGGTCGCCGGCGTAGATCCCGCCGACGAACGGGTTGGCCACGTAGTCCAGGACTTCCTGATTGAAGCGCCGGCGGACGAACGTGGCGATGCTCTCCTCGACCGGTGACTCCCCCGCCTCCACCAGCGGCTCGCCGAAGACGGCCAGTTTGGCGCCGTTGGAGAGGAGCCGCGTAGTCAGTAGTGCCTGAGGCGAGAGCGGGAGCGGTAGGAGCTTGCCCTTCCGCAGGACGTAGCGGTTCTTCGCGGCGGGGGACGCGGGCAGGAGGCTGGGCTCGAGCCCCAGCTCGGCGATGAGCGCGCGAAGCGCCGGCGAAGGTGACGCGAGCGCGTTGGGCCCGAGCTCGGCGATGTAGCCGTCGCGGCGCTCGGTCCGGATCGAGCCGCCCACCCGATCACCCGCCTCGTAGACCACCACCCGCGTTCCGCGCTGCTTGAGCCGGTAGGCGGCGGTCAGCCCGGCGATCCCCCCGCCGACGACCGCTACCGCACCCATGCGGTGGTCACGGCGGCCTCGAACGCGTCGAGCTCCGCCTCGCCGTGGGCGGTAGAGGTGAAAGCCGACTCGAACGCGGACGGCGGCAGGTAGACGCCCGCGTCGAGCATGGCGTGGAAGAAGGCGCCGTAGGCCGCCCGGTCGGCGCGCTTGGCATCGGCGTAGTTCGTCACCGGTGCGCCGGTGAAGAATGGTGTCAGCATCGTGCCCACCCGCTGCACGGTGAGCGGAACACCCGCCCGTGCCGCGGCGCGCGTGAGCACGTTCGCGGCGCACGCCGCCCAGCGCTCGGCCCGCTCCCACATGCCGGGCCGGGCGAGCACGTCGAGCGTCGCCACTCCGGCGGCCATCGCCACGGGGTTACCGGAGAGCGTCCCCGCCTGGTACACCGGGCCGGCCGGGGCAATCTGCTCCATCAGCGCGCGAGCGCCGCCGTACGCCGCGGCGGGCAGCCCGCCACCGACGACCTTCCCGAGGATCGTGAGGTCGGGGGTGATGCCGTACAGCGCCTGCGCGCCCACCGGATGCACTCGCCAGCCGGTCATCACCTCGTCGAATACGAGGAGGGCGCCGGCCCGGCGGGTGAGCTCGCGCAGCGCTTCGAGAAAACCGGGGGCCGGCGGTACCACACCCATGTTCCCGGCCACCGGCTCGACCAGCACCGCCGCGATGTCCCGGCCCCGCGCGGCGAACAGCGCCTCGACCACGCTCGTGTCGTTGAACGGGACGACGAGCGTGTCCGCTACGGTGCCCGCAGTCACCCCCGGCGAGTCCGGCAGCCCGAGCGTGGCCACGCCCGATCCCGCCGCGGCAAGCAGCGAGTCGGCGTGCCCGTGATAACAGCCGTCGAACTTGACGATGGCCGTGCGACCGGTCGCGGCCCGGGCCAGCCGGACGGCGCTCATCGCGGCCTCGGTGCCGCTGCTCACGAACCGCACCATTTCGACCGAGGGGAACGCGGCCACCACTCGCTCGGCCAGGCGCACCTCGAGCTCCGTCGGCGCGCCGTAGGTGGTGCCCCGCGAAGCCGCCTCGACCACGGCGGCAAGCACCTCCGGATGCGCGTGCCCCAGAATGAGCGGCCCCCACGAGAGCACGAGGTCGAGGTAGCGGTTCCCGTCCGCGTCCACCAGCAAGGCGCCCTCCCCGCTCGCGATGAAGCGCGGTGTGCCGCCGACGCCGCGGAAGGCGCGAACCGGGCTGTTGACGCCGCCAGGCAGCACCCGCTGCGCGGCGGCGAAGAGCCGCTCCGATTCCGCGATCATTCCCCCTCGTCCTCCGCCAGCCAGGCGGCGACATCCTTCGCGTGGTACGAGATGATGATGTCGGCGCCGGCGCGGCGCATCCCCGCCAGTGATTCCAGGACCACCCGCCGCTCGTCGATCCAGCCCAGCCGTGAGGCCGCCTTCACCATGGAGTATTCACCGCTGACGTTGTACGCCACCAGCGGGAGCGCGGTCCGCTCCCGCACCGCGCGCACCACGTCGAGATAGGCGAGCGCCGGCTTCACCATGAGCAGGTCGGCGCCTTCGGCCTCGTCGAGCGACGCCTCGATGAGCGCCTCGCGCACGTTGCCAGGGTCCATCTGGTATTGTCGGCGGTCGCCAAAGGCAGGCGCGCTGTCTGCCGCCTCGCGGAACGGACCGTAGTAGGCGCTCGCATACTTGACGGCGTAGCTGAGGATGGCCCGGTCGGGGAAACCCGAGGCGTCGAGCGCCGAGCGAAGGGCCGCCACCATGCCGTCCATCATCCCGCTCGGCGCTACGATGTCGGCCCCCGCCCGGGCGTGGGTCACCGCCACCCGGCCCAGGATCTCGAGCGTCGCGTCATTGTCCACCACGCCCTCGCGCAGCACGCCGCAGTGCCCGTGGCTGGTATACTCGCAGCAGCACACGTCGGTCACGAGCAGCAGCTCGGGGTGTCGCGCCCGGAGCCGGCGGAGCGCCTGCTGGACTATCCCCTCCTCCGCGAAATTCTCCGACCCGATCTCGTCCTTGGCGGCCGGGAGCCCGAACACCAGGACAGCGCCGATGCCGAGCGCGACGATGCGGTCCGCCTCGCGATCGAGCGCCGCATCCACCGAGAGATGGCAGATCCCGGGCATCGACGGAATCGGCCGCTCGACGCCTTCGCCGTGCACCACGAAGAGCGGCTGAATGAGGTCGGCCGGATGGAGACGATGTTCGCGGACGAGGCGGCGGAACGCGGCGGTTCGGCGGCGCCGGCGGGGCCGATGGATGCGGGGGGTGCTCACGGAGGGAAGACTAGAGAGCCCGCGGCACCGCCGCAACGGCATGACGTTTGCCGCCCGTGCCGCTGGTGCCCGAGGTCACGGCGTGGTAGTACTACTATGTCACCGACCAGCCCCCGCGTCTCTTCGCATCTTGTATGCTCATCGGGCAGTTCGCTCGGCCGCTCCGACGGCGGGCTCCCGGCGCAAGATGGAGCAGGCCGCCCATGAAGACGCCCGTTTTCTCTGCCGCTCTCGCTCTCGCCTGCCTCGCCGCCGGATGCAGCACGCCGCAGCCGAGGCTCGTCCCCCCGCCGCCGGTCAATCCATCCACCGCCATCGTCGGCGCCACCCTGTGGGACGGGACGGGCAGTGCCCCGGTCGCCCATGCGGTCACCGTCGTCCGAGGAGACCGGATCCTCTGTGCCGGGGCCGCGGGTGAGTGCCAGGTGCCGCACGGCGCCCGGGTGATCGAAGCCCAGGGCAAGTACCTGATTCCGGGGCTCATCGACAGCCACGTCCATCTGCTGTTCATGCAGAACGGCAGCGCGAGCGAGGAACTCGGGCTGGATCTGCGCGACCTCCTCGCGCAGGGCGTGACGACCGTTCGGGACATGGGCAACAGTCCCACCGATCTCCTCTCGCGGGTGGCCGGCTTCGCCGCCGCTCCGCGCGTATACGCGATGCAGCTCGTCGCTGGCCCGCGCTTCTTCTATCCCGCCATGCGGCCGGTGCGAACGGAGCACGGCGTCGAGCTCCACCAGGCCCCGGCGCTCACGATGCAGTGGCTCGGCTGGACGCCGATCCAGTTCAACCGGGACGACGATCCCGACGCGGTGGTCGCGGCGGCACGGCAGGCCGGCGCGATGGGGCTCAAGCTGTACGCCCAGCTCGACAGCGGCTCGGTGCGCCGGCTGACACTCGCGGCCCACCGGGCCGGACTGACGGTGTGGGGACATGCCTGGGTGCAGCCCGCCAGCGTCGGGGAGCAGACCGCGGCGGGAATGGATGGCGTGGTGCACGCCGCGGGGCTGGCCGGCGAGCTGTTCACCGCCGAGGAGCGGGATACCCTGGTGCGGGACGGCGACCTGCAGGTGGCGACCGCCCACGCGGCTACCGCGGCCGCGGCACACGACCCGCGCCTCCTGGCGACACTCGACTCCATGGCGGCGCACGGCACCATGTTCGAGCCCACGCTCGACGCCACCCGCCACAGCCTCGCCGCCTACGACGCGCGGGTGCGGCACGTGACCACACAGCAGGAAGGCTACGTACGGGCCGCGGCCGAGTTCGGGGTGGAGGTGACGCGCGAGGCGGTGAAGCACGGGGTCCGGATCAGCGCCGGCAGCGACCACGTGGCGTACGGCCCCGTCGGCGACCGCGCATCGGTGTTCGGCGAGCTCCGGCTGTACGTGGACTCCCTCGGCTTCTCGCCCACCGGGGCGCTGCTCGCGGCCACCCGCGACGCCGCGCGCGCCATCGGCGGCGAGCCGGGCCGGCAGGTCGGCACCATCGAGGCCGGCCGCTACGCCGACCTGGTGCTGCTCGGGAAGAACCCGTTGGCGGACATCGACAATCTCGACGTGGTCGAATGGGTCATGCGCGGCGGCAGGATCTGGCGCCCGGAGCAGCTCCGGAGCGGGATCGCGATGCGCTGAGGCTTACGGCTGGGGGCCCACCGCGATCGGCAGCGTCTCGTTCTCCGCCCACTCGGTCCACGAGCCCACAGACACTCGCACCCGCGGGTACCCGAGCAGGTAGTGCAGCGTGAAGTAGAGGTGACTCGCCTCGGTCGCGCTGTTGCAGTAGGCGATCACGTCCTTGTCCGGCGTGATCCCCTGCGCCGCGTACGCCCGCCGAAGCTCGGCTGCCGGCTTCCACACGTGCCCGAACCCCGCCTGCGTTAGATCGTTCTGCCAAGAGTGACTGATGGCGCCCGGGATGTGGCCGCGGCGCATCTGGGCGCCCTCCCGCCCGGCGTACTGCTCGGGTGACCGCGCATCCACCAGCACCCCTCCCTCGCCAGCAGCCGCGCGCCGCACGTCGGCCAGCGATGCCGTATCGGGCCGGAACGGCCGATCGGGATACCGGACGAGCGGAATTCTCGGATAGTGTACCGCGATCGGCCGCTGCTCGAGCTGCCATTTGAAGTAGCCGCCGTCGAGGATGTAGACGCCCGGCTGTCCGAACCCGCCCAGCAGGAACGCCAGGAAAGTCGCATCGATGTTCCGCGTTTCGCCAGCGCTGTAGATGACCACCCGGCGAGCCGGATCAACGCCGAGGCGGGAGAACAGCTCGCGATAGGCATCGGCGGAAAGCAGCCGGGTCGGAATGCCCCCCTCGCTGGCACGAAGCGTTTCCATGTTGAGGTACTCGGCCCCGGGCAGATGGCCTTTCAGGTAGGCAAAGACGTCGGTGCGTACGTCGAGCAGCAGCACCGGCCCTTCCGCCTGCCAGTGCGCCAGCTCGTCCGTCGAGACCAG
>JAICLE010000123.1 GCA_025927545.1 Gemmatimonadales bacterium | reverse complement strand
GCCATCCCCGGACTGCTCCCCGGCATCCCCGGCGCCGCGAGCCCCGCGACGTCCGGCTTCTCGGCCAGCAGCCGGCGGAGGTCGGACGCGGGCACGTGGCCCTCGACCACATAGCGGCCGAGCAGCGCGGTGTGGCAGGAGCGGACGTCCTTCGGCACGCCCATCTCGTCCTTGATGGCGTCCATGTTCTCGTCGTCGTGGACGGCCGGCGTGAAGCCGTTGGCCTTCAGATGGTCCACCCATTTCGCGCAGCAGCCGCAACTGGCGCTCTTGTAGACGGTGATGGCGGTTCCCGTGGCGAGCGCCGGAAATGCCCAGAGCCGGCGGCCGCCGATGGTTGCGAGGGCCAGGCCGGCGGCCTGGGCCATGAAGGTGCGGCGGGTGGTCATCGAGCGTTTCTCCTCTGCAGCAATGAGTTCTCTTCGTCCAGCCGCCCGCGGAGCTCCGCGGCCGGCCAAGTGAGCAGCTCCGGCAGGCCATCGAGCGAGCCGATCGGCGCCTCGGCCACGAACACCCGGAGACGGCGCGCGCTCCGGTAGAGCTCGTCGGCCACGCGGGGAAGGCCGAGCTGGCCGGCCCGGCCCGCGTCGGTCAGGCGCTCCACGGCACCTTCGCGCGTTCTGAGCGGCAGATCCACCCCCAACATTGACGATCGCGCCGGAAAGTCCAGCAGCAGGTCCCCCGGCGCAAGCCCGACCTCCACGGCCAGCGCATCTTCCACCCGCTCCAGCAGGTCCGGGTCCTCAGCGACCCACGGCTGCGCGTCCGCGGGGACATCGCTCGCGGGGAGATCGAGCGCGCGCTTGTAGAGCTTCCGGGCGCGGATGGCCGCGGCGAGCGCGTTGCCGTCGCCCGTGATCAACCGCTCCATCAGCCCGTCATCCGTAGCCTCGGCGATCTCGTCCACGGAGATGCTGCCGCGCGTCACGGCACCGCGCACCGCCCGCTTGAACATGCAGGTGGCCGATCGCACGGCGTGATGCCAGTAGACGTTGCGGTACATCTGGTACTTGGCGAAGAGGAGCGACTCGAGCGCGCTCACTCCCTTCTCCAGCACTCCCACCTCATCCCGCCCGGCGGGTGTCTCCACCAGCGTCAGCGTGGCGAGAAGGCGATCGACGTCCACCGTGCCGTAGGGCACGCCGCACATGTGGGCGTCCCGGCTCAGGTAGTCGATCTTGTCCAGGTCGAGCGATCCGGAGATGAGCCCCTGTAGCGCGCTCGGGCTCCTGCCCCGGATGAGCGAGCCGATCGTGCCGGCCAGGCCGGCGCCGCCGATCTCCTCCAGCCGCGCGCCGAGCTCCCCCTGGCACAGCTTGGCGACGCCGAGCGTCTCGTGCGACGGAAAGCCGGCCTCCTCCAGCGCGTGCGAGAACGGATAGTGGCCGATGTCGTGGAGCAGCGCGGCCAGCCGCACGGCCAGACAATCGTCCGCGGGCACCCGTTCCAGCTCGCCCCGTTCTTCCAGGCTCGCGAGCGCGCGGCGGGTCAGGTGATAGGCGCCGAGGCCGTGCTCGAAGCGGGTATGGGTGGCGCCGGGATAGACGAGGAACGCGTGCCCCACCTGGCGCACGTACCGGAGCCGCTGCATCGCGGCCGTGTCCAGCGCGAGCAGCGCCGGACGGTCCAGGCGGATGTTGTCCCAGAGGGGGTCGCGGATGACTTCGAGATCTTTGTCGGCGGGCATGGCTGGGAAGTCTCGAGTCGCGGGTCGCGAGTCGCGAGGAGTGTTATTCGTGACTCGCGACCCGCGACCCGCGACTCACGAAGGCCCCGCCCCCGCCACCGCCGCCGGGACCTGCTCCTGGTACTGCGCGAAGTTCTCCTGGAACATCCGGGCGAGCTTCCGGGCCTGCGCGTCATAGGCCGAGGGGTCCGGCCAGGTCTTGCGCGGGATGAGCACGTCGGGCGGAACGTCGGGCACCGAGGTGGGGACCTCGAAACCGAAGACGGGGTCGGTGACGCAGGCGGCGCCGTCCAGCGCGCCGGCCAGCGCGGCCCGGACCATGGCCCGGGTGTAGGCGAGCTTCATCCGGGTGCCCGCGCCATAGGGGCCGCCGGTCCAGCCGGTGTTGACCAGCCAGACCCTGGTGCCGTGCCGTTCGATCCGCTCGCCCAGCATCCGGGCGTAAACCTCGGGGTGGAGCGGGAGAAACGGCGCGGCGAAGCACGCGGAGAAGGTGGCCGAAGGCTCGGTCACGCCGCGCTCGGTGCCGGCCACCTTGGCGGTGTAGCCCGAGAGGAAGTGATACATCGCCTGGTCGGCCGTGAGCCGGGCGATGGGTGGCATGACGCCGAAGGCGTCGGCCGTGAGGAAGACAATGTTTCTGGGGTGCCCGCCCGCGCCGCTCGGCTGGAAGTTGGGGATGTAGTCGATGGGGTAGCAGGCGCGGGTGTTCTCGGTGATCCGGTCGGCGTCGAAGTCCACCGCCCGCGTGGCGGCTTCCAGCACCACATTTTCGAGCACGGTGCCGAACCGCTGGGTGGCGGCGTAGATCTCGGGCTCGGTCTCCGCGCGCAGCCGGATCACCTTGGCGTAGCAGCCGCCCTCGAAATTGAACACGCCGCGATCGCTCCAGCCGTGCTCGTCGTCGCCGATCAGGCGGCGGGATGCGTCGGCGGAGAGGGTGGTCTTCCCGGTGCCGGAGAGGCCGAAGAAGACCGCCGTGTCGCCCTCCGGGCCGATGTTGGCGGAACAGTGCATCGTCATGATGCCCTGGGAGGGCAGGACGTAGTTCAGCGCGCTGAAGATGGACTTCTTCATCTCGCCCGCGTAGCGTGTCCCGCCGATCAGCACCAGCTTGCGGCCGAGATGGATCACGACGAACGTGCCGCTCCGGGTGCCGTGCCGGTCGGGGTCGGCCTGAAAATCGGGGGCGTGGAGCACCGTGAAGCCGGGACGGAACTGCGCCAGCTCGGCCGGCATGGCCCGGATGAACATGTTGCGCACGAACAGGGCGTGCCAGGCGTTCGGCGTGATGAAGCGAACCGGCACCCGGTACGCGGGGTCGGCGCCGCCGAAGAGGTCCTGCACATAGAGCTCGCGGGCATCCAGGTAGGCGCGCACGTCCTCGTGCAGCCGGTCGAATGCCTCGGGATCGAGCCGCGGGTTCTTCGCTCGCCAGATGCGGTCGGCGGCGCCGGGCTCCTCGATGACGAACTTGTCCTTGGCCGAGCGGCCGGTGTGGGGCGAGGTGACGGCGACGAACGCGCCCTGGTCGCTGAGCTGTCCTTCGCTGCGGCGGAGCGCGTGTTCGACGAGTGCGGGCGGCGTCAGATTGGCATGAATGCGGATCGGAAAGAGGCCATGCTCGACGAGGGTAAGGCTCTCCCGCGGGACTGCGCTCGTCTCGGTACTCATACGCTCCTGGCGCACGGGGCGCGGCGAAAGACGCGGCCGGAGTCGGCGCCGGCCGGGGATCGGAAGTATAAAGCGGTGGGGCGGGGAGCGGTAAGCGGCGGGGGCGGCGGCCCGCTCAGGGCGCGCCCCTCACCGCCTCCAAGTTGGCCGGCACGTGGTAGATATGCTCCGCCGTCTCCAGATCCCGCTCGCTCGGCCCCGGAACCGTGGGACTGGCGTACATCAAGTCGCTCGGCTCGTCCGAGTGCTGGAAGATGCCGAGGGCGTGCCCCAGCTCGTGCGTGGTGGTGAGCGCCAGGCAGGCGGGCAGGCCGGGGTCGTCGGCCGCCGCGCCCGGGTCGATGTAGCTCCGGATCGGCAGCACCAGTCGGGTGTGGTCGTCGCTCAGCGCGATGTCGGTGGCGCCCGAGCACTGGGGGGCGAGGGCCGCGTGCAAGCGTACGCGCCCGAGGGACGGCGGCCCGGGGGGCGGCCCCGCCCGGAAGATCACGTCCGCCCGCGCCGAGTCGCTCACCACCGTCGCGTCGAACTCCCCATACAGGAACGCGGCGCGCCATGCGGCTATCGCCTTCGGCAGGTTGGCCGGAAGCCCGGCAGCCCCTTCCGCCCAGACTTTCACCGGGAGCCGGGCGGCCGGCCAGTGAAAGCTGAGGCTGTCGAGCCCGGTCCCGGTGGCGTTGAGCGTGATGTACCGCCACTCGTACACCTCGTCACGGGTCGGGTGGGCGATGTCGCTGCAGGCCGCCGCCGCCGTCACCAGGGCCAGCGCCGTCCAGCGCCTCCGCCCGCTCATCGCGCCGCCCGGCTCAGGCCCACCGACAGCGACACCCGGCTCACCCCCTGGGTCTGCGAGAAGCCGCGCCGGTCGAGCTCGTCGGTCGTGAAGCGGTGGAAATCGTAGCGCAGCGAGGTCATGAGATCCCACCTGGGAAGCACCGGATGGTAGAAGTCGAGCCCGGCGCCGGCCAGCAGCCGGAGCGAGCCGCCTTCGAGAAAGATCCCGCTGTCATTCTTCGGGAAGTATTTGATACCGCCCAGCCCCACCCGCCAGCGCAGGCTCCGGAGGATCGGGCCCTCGAGATCCAGCAGGAGCGTGCCGGTGCGGACGGTGCCCAGATCGGTGCGGGCGCCCGCCTCGCTACTGTGGAACCCGCCGCTTGCGAAGGTGGCCTCCGCGCCGGCCCGGAAGCCGCGGGGCCCGAGCGGCACCGACCCGCCGACGGCGACCATCGGGGCGACCGATTGCCGCACGGTGATCCGGTCCACGATCACGTCGCGGAGCAGGTCGTTCGCGCCGACCGCGCCCACGCGGGCGTAGTACTCCGTCTGGGCCTGAAGGCGCGGGGCTCCAGTCGTCAGAAGCAGCGGCAGCAGCAGGAATGTGGCTCGCATTGCGGGAAGATGGGCCCCGGCCGGGGCCCGGTCAACGCGCAGCCGGTTCATGCCGTGGGACGCACGCGCGCGTAGGCCCGGAGCCGCCGCAGCATCCGGCGATCCTGAGTAAACTCGTCGCCCCCCTTGGGCGTCTCGAGGATCTTCATCACGCCCGCGAACCGCGCGTCGCGCATGATGCGGCGGAACGGCTCGGCGCCGAGCGATCCCTCGCCGATCAGCTCGTGCCGGTCGCGGCGGGAGCCGAACGGGGTCTTGGAGTCGTTGAGATGGAGGCAGTCGAGGTGCTCGAGCCCGAGCGAGTCCTCCAGCCGGCGCCAGACGCCCTCGTAGTCACGCACGAGGTCGTATCCTGCCGAGTAGAGGTGGCAGGTGTCGGCGCAGATCCCGACGCGCCGGCGAACGCGGCCGCCTACGGCTGCGCGGAGCTCGGCCAGCTCCTCGAAGCTCCTGCCGAGACAGGTCCCGCCGCCGGCGGTGGTCTCGAGCAGCACGCGCACCTTCCCCGGCACCGCCTCGAGGCAGCGGGTGATGGATTCCGCGTTCCTCGCAATGCCGGACGCGCGGTCGTCCATGAAGTTGCCGGGGTGGGAGACGATGGCGCGGATGCCCAGGGCGCGGCAGCGCTCGAGCTCGCCTTGGAACGCCGCCTCGGACCGCGCCCGGAGCACCGGGTCGGGGGACGCGAGGTTGATTAGGTAGGAGTCATGCGCCACTATATGTGCTATCCCGCTGCGCTCGAGCTCCCGGCGGAACGCCGCCGCGGTGTCCTCCCCCAGGACCGGCTCGCGCCATTGACTCGGGGTCTTCGTGAACACCTGGATCGCGGAAGCACCGATGGCCGTGCCGCGTGCCGGCGCCGTCGCGACGCCGCCCTGCGCCGACACATGGGCCCCGAGCAGCATGGACGTGGTGCGTTGAGCCATTCACCTCTCCCGATCGACTGAGCGCCGCCGGCGACTCGCTCGCGCGCCCGCGGCTGCTGCTGACCGGCGCCGCCGCCGCCCGGCCCGAGGGGCTCGAGCGCGCGCTCACGCGGGCCGGCTTCCACATCGGCGAAACGCTGCCGGGCCCGCACGAGCCCCAGCCCGACGCAGTGCTCACCACGCTCTCCACCGCCGACCCCGCCCAGCTCGCCCAGCAGCTCGCAAATGTAGCCGCGGAGCCGCCGCGCGTGATCCTCTTCGCCACCGAAGACCGGGACGCGCCGGCCGCCGCGCTCGCCCTGGGTGCGGCCGACGCGCTGGCGGCCCCGGTGCACTTCCCGGAGCTGGCGGCCCGGCTGCTGGCCCGGGTCCGCGAGCGGCAGGCGCCGTTCCGGACGCCATACGAGGCCCGCGTGCGCGACAGCCTGCGGGACCTGGTCGACGAGGCGCGCTCCCAGCTCCGGCCACACGAGGTGGCGCTCGCGCTGGTGCGCCGGCTGGGGCGCGCGCTTGGCTTGGCCCACTGCTCGTTCGTGGTGACCCGGCCGGGAGAGGACGAGGGGCTCGTCGTGGCCGACTTCTCTGCGGAGCAGCCGGAGCGGGCGCGGCTCGACCTGAGCCGGCATCCGGAGATCGCCGAGGCGGTGCGGAGTCGCCAGCCCGTGGCCGTACCGGACGCGGGCACGCCGGCCACACGCGCGGGTCTGGTGGTGCTGCCGATCCTGGTCGAGGCGGACGTGCCGGGCGTGCTCCTGCTCCGGGCGGGCGAGGCCGCGCCCCCGCTCAGCGCGGCGCAGCTCAGCGTGGCCGGAAACCTGGCCGAGGCGGCGGCGCGGGCGCTGGAGGCGGGGCGGGGTGGCGCGGCCGCCACCCGCCCGCTCAGCCCGCCGACGCTCGATCGCCGACTGCAGGAGGAGCTCGAGCGCGCGCGGCGCTACTCGCTCAGCTTCAGCCTGGTCCTGCTGGACGTGGCGGTGCCGGCTGAGGAGGCGGCCGTCGACGCGGCGGCCGGCGAGCGCCAGCGGCTCGAGATCGGCACCCGGCTCCGGCGCGAGCTACGGCTGCCGGACTTCGTCTCCAGCTATGGCACGGGCGAGTTCGCCATCGTGCTGCCGGAGACCGGCGCCGACGGCGCGCGGCGCTCCGTGGCGCGGATCGGCGAGCGGCTGGCCGGGGTGAGCGCCGGGATCGTGGCCTTCCCCCACCCGGCGGTCACGGTGCCGGACGACATGTTCGCGCTGGTGGAGGCGGCGCTCCGGCGGGGGCAGGCGCAGGGGGGGGAGCGGGTGGGCGTGGCGGAGTAGCTTCTGGGCAAGCACGTGAGCGTGCCCGATGCCGCCTACCGTTTCC
Source organism: Gemmatimonadales bacterium (assembly GCA_025927545.1). Lineage (GTDB taxonomy): Bacteria > Gemmatimonadota > Gemmatimonadetes > Gemmatimonadales > GWC2-71-9 > CAVVWJ01. Next base: position 1,142 of record JAICLE010000123.1, on the reverse strand, counting down.
TCAGCCAGGTCGTCGGATCCAGCGCCACCTGGTTCTCCCCCCGGATCTCGAAGTGCAGGTGCGGGCCGTAGTCCGAGTTCTCGCCGCCCACCGTGCCTATCGTCTGGTCCTTGGCGATCGTCGCCCCCAGCTTCACGCTCGCGGACTCGAGGTGGGAGTACACCGAGTAGTACCCGTTCCCGTGCTCCAGCACGATGGTGAGTCCGTAGGTGCCGAACTGCCCCACGAGCCGCACCTTGCCCGCCTCCACCGCGCGCACCGCCGTCCCCACCGGCGCCGCGATCCCCACGCCGTTCCAGCGGATGATCCCGCCGCTCGGCAGCGTGTCCCGGCCGAACCGGTAGACGATGGTGCCCTCGACTGGCCAGTCGAGCTTGCCCAAACTGGCCGTGGTGATGGAGCCCGGCGCGCTGGTGCCCCCGCGGAGCGCTCCGCGCGCGGCCTCGTCGCGACGCGCGCGCTCGAGCGCCGCCAGCAGGCCGTTGAGCCGGGACTCGTCCTTCTGCAGCGTGGTGAGCCGCCGCTCGGTGCGCCGGGCGGAGCTCTGGAGCGACGCCAGCCGTTTCTCGCGGGCACGGGCCAGATCGGTGTACTTGGCAAACTCCGCCTCGCGCTCCATCCGGGAGCGGTCGAGCTGGCCCCGGACGTCGAGGATCTTGTTCCGCTCGCTCACGACCCGGTTCCGGAGCTGCTCGACGTCGGTCACCAGGGCCCGGTCCTGCCGGCTGGTGAGATAGAGGTACTTGTAGCGGCTGAGCAGGTCGCCGAACGACTCCGCCGCGAGCAGCGCCTGGAAGGTGTACAGCCGCCCGCGCTTGTAGATGTCCACCAGCCGCCGCTCCAGCACCGCGCGCCGCTCCTCCAAATTGTCCTCCGCCAGGATGAGCTCGGCGCTCGAGCGGTCGAGCTGGCTCGCGAGGCCGCCGATCTGCCGCTCGATCTCGCCCACGATCCGCTGGGTGGACTCGCGCTGCCGCTCCAGGTTGCTCAGCTCGTCGTGCACGTCGTGCACCTGGCCCTGCAGCCGCTGCTGCTGCTCCTCCAGCCGGTCGCGCTCGCGGCGGATCTCGACCAGCCGGCGGCGGCTGGCCTCGAGACTGGTGTCCTGGGCGTGGAGCGGGGCCGCGAGCAGGGCGACGAGG
>JAICLE010000001.1 GCA_025927545.1 Gemmatimonadales bacterium | reverse complement strand
CTGCTGTCGTTTCCCCGCGAGGGGATGACCCTGGCGGTCGATTTCGCGTTCCGCGGTCGGCTCACGCTCGCACTGCTCGACGAGCTGGACGCGGTGGTTCGCGAGGCGGGTGGCGCGGTCTATCCGGCCAAGGACGCGCGGATGAGCCCGGACAGCTTCCGAGCCTTCTTCCCGCAGCTCGAGCGCTTCACCCGCCAGCGGGACCCCGGGTTCTCCTCCTCCTTCTGGCGGCGGGTGCATGGCTCCTGACCTCTCCAAACGGGTCCTGATCGTCGGGGCAACCTCGGCGATGGCCGCGGAAACCGCCCGGCTCTATGCCGCGGCCGGCGCCGACCTTTTCCTCACGGGCCGGGACGCGGAGCACCTCGAGGCCGTGGCCGCCGATCTCCGGGTCCGGGGCGCCGGACGAGTCCGGAGCGCTACGCTCGATGTGACGGACCGCCGCCGGTGCCTGGAAGTCATGAGTGAGGCGTGGGCCGCCTTCAACGGGCTCGACGTCGCACTCATCGCGCACGGCGTCCTCCCGGAACAGGCGCGGGCCCAGGCAAGCGTGTCGGAGACGCTGACGGCAATCGACGTGAACTTCACGTCCGGTGTCGTCCTCCTGACCGATCTGGCGAACCGGTTCGAGGCCCAGCGTCACGGGTGCATCGCCGTGATCACCTCCGTCGCCGGTGATCGGGGGCGCCAGAGCAATTACGTGTACGGCGCGGCCAAAGGCGGTCTCGACCGGTTCCTCGAAGGGCTGAGGAACCGTCTGTGCCAGGCGGGAGTCGCGGTGGTCACGCTCAAGCCCGGCTTCGTGGACTCGCCGATGACCGCGGGCATCGCTCATGGGCCGTTGTTCACGAGCGCCGGTCGAGCGGGACGCGCGATCCACGCCGCCATCGATCGACGTCGCAACGTCGCCTACATTCCATGGTTCTGGCGGCCGATCATGGCGGTCATCCGCGCCATCCCGGAGTTCGCGTTCAAGCGGCTGCGCCTCTAACACCGAAAACGGAAACGCTCTCATGCGTCAGTTGGCCTACCTGTGCCTGCTCGCCGCTCCCGTCGCCCTTGCTGCCCAGACACCGGCAACCTCCGCCGCCGCCCGTGTCGCCTCCGCCCTCGATCCCCGGGTGCTCCGCGCCCATCTCGAGTTCCTGGCCGACGATGCGCTCGAGGGCCGCGCCCCGGGCACCCGGGGCGGCGCCACCGCAGCCAAATACATCGCGACGCAGTTCGAGCGGATCGGGCTCGAGCCCGCGGGCGAGAGCGGCACCTGGTACCAGCGGGTGCCCATCATCTCGCTCACGCCCGAACCCACGCTCGCGGCTGAGCGACCATCCGTCGGCCCGCTTACCTGGAAGAAGGATTTCGTGATGTGGTCGATGCGGAACGATTCGCTGGTCGACGCGCGGGGCGACGCGGTGTTCGTGGGATACGGGATCGTGGCGCCCGAGTACGGCTGGAACGACTATGCCGGCGTGGACGCTAAGGGGAAGATCGTCATCACGCTGGTGAACGATCCTGGCCTCCAGGACTCCACCATCTTCCGGGGAAAGATTCTCACCTATTACGGCCGCTGGACATACAAGATCGAAGAAGCTCAGCGTCAGGGCGCGGCGGGTATCCTCATGGTCCACACGACCGAGAGCGCGACCTACCCGTGGACCACGGTGCTTTCGGGCTGGGTGGGCCCCCAGGTGCGGCTGGAGACGCCGCCAGGCTCACTCCGTGTGGCCGGCTGGCTTCAGCAGGGCGCCGCCGCCCGGCTGTTCCAGCAGTCCGGGCGGGATCTCGCGGCCCTCACCGCGGCTGCGGCGCGCCCGGGGTTCAGGGCGGTGCCGCTCGGTTTCCAGCTCGGCGCGGCGGTGAGAAGCACGATCCGCCGCTCCGAGACGAACAACGTGCTCGGGCGCTGGCCCGGCCGGGGGCCGCTTGCACGCGAGACGGTGCTGATCGGCGGCCACTACGATCATTTCGGGATTGGCGCGCCGGTCGATGGCGACTCGATCTACAACGGCGCCGAGGATAACGCCTCGGGCACGAGCGGAGTGCTCGCTGCCGCCGAGGCCTTTGCCCGGAGTGGCGTGCATACAGCCAGATCCATCGTGTTCATCGGGTTTGCGGCGGAGGAGTCGGGCCTCCTGGGTTCACAGGCGCTGGCCTCGAGCCCTCCTTTCGCGCTCCGGGGCATGGCAGCCATTCTCAACCTCGACGTCCTCAACCTGCATGGACGGACCCGGGATTTTTCAGCGCTTGGGCTGGACCAGTCCACGCTTGGCCAGACCATGACGCTTGCCGCCCAGGCCGAGGGATTGAAGGTCACAACCAATCAGGAGGCGTTGCTGCAGGGATCTTACTACCGGTCCGACCACTTCTCCCTCGCCAAGGCCGGGGTCCCGGGGACGAGTCTGGAGACCGGCAGCGATTTCGTCGGGCGTCCCGCCGGGTGGGGCAGGGAGCAATCGGACAAATATGTGGCCGAGCGCTACCATCAGCCGAGCGATGAGGTCGCCCCTTGGTTCAATTATGACGGTGCGATACAACAGCTACGCGTCACCGTCAGGACAGCGGTTGTGGTGGCCGATGCGGCACAGCTGCCGGCCTGGAATGCCGGCTCGGAGTTTCGGCAGGCCGGCGAGTCCCGGCGGGGTGGCCCGTAGGGCGTAGCGCCAGCGGCCGGTCCCGCCTATCTTCCCGGCCGCCTACGCCCTGATCCCCTCCCCAGGAGCGTTTCTGGAACTGCCGACCCAGCACCGGATCCCGCTCACCTGGCTCCTGGCCAACGCGGGGCCGTCGATCCGGTACCGCACCTACGCCGAACTGGCCCCCGCCGGGTATGCGTCTCCGGAGACCCTCGCGGCCGCCCATCTGGCTGTGGTGGAATCCAAGGCCGCGCTCGCTGTCGTCAAGAAGCAGAAGGACTCCGGAGTCTGGGGTGGCAACATGCTCGGGCTGGCCGCGTCCCCGGCCCTCGGCATCAAGGACGTGGGCACCATCCCGCAATACCGCCGCCTGCTGCAGCTCGAATGGCCCCGCGCAAGCCGCCCGTTCAAGCTCGCGGACCGGATGCTCTTCCGGCTGCTGAGCCGAGACGAGGATCCCGCGCTGCTGTTCGAATTCCAGAAGCTGGTCAAGTCGGACGAGGAGGCCGAAGCGTGGGCCCGCGGCATCATGCGCGAGGCGGCGTCGGCTGCCCTTGCGGAGGCCGGGTACGCCGAAGATCCGCGACTTCGGGGCGCGGGCCACAAGATCGCCAACGCCGTCTCGCAATTTCTTCGAAGCCCGCTGGCCGAAAAACCGTTCATCAAGTCAGGGTCCCACCTCGTGCTGCACCCCGAGGCCCATCCCCCGAGCTGGTACTCGGTGGCCATGCTGGCCTTCATGCCGAACCTGCGGCGGGAGCGGGCGGGTTTCACCGAGCGCCTGGGACACTATCTGGCACAACCGGCGCCCAAGAAAGCATTTACCATTCAGGTCGGAAAGCGTACCGTCAAGCCGCAGCATCTGCTCCTGGGAGATCCAATCGAGGCTGACACCAAGGGGCAGCCGACCGACATCCCCCTGGCGCTCCACTATATCGAGCTGATGGCCCGGATGGGCGCGCTACCGTGGGCACCCGTGGCCACGAAGGTGTTGGGCCGCCTGCTCCAGGACAGCGATGACACCGGCGTCTGGCGGCCGAAGAACCTGCGCTCGCAGCCGAAGGCGCTCAACAAGATCACCTACCATTATTACCCACTCCACGGAGATGCCACGTCCACCGAAGGGCGGGAAGTGGATGTCACTTTTCGGTTGGCACTGATCGCCAAACTGCTGGGGTGGCCGGTCGATTACGCGTAGGCGTACGCGATCTCCCCCTTGCCAGCGCCGGTCGTAGCACTACAAACTACTACATGCCCCGCCTCGACCTCACGCCGTTCGGCTTTACGCCCACCGAAAGTCTCGTCTACGAGGTGCTACTCACGGGTGGTCCCGGGACGGGCTACGCCATAGCGCGGACGGCGGGGCTGGCACGCGCCAACGCCTACAGCGCGCTGGAGGGGTTGGTGGCCAAGGGTGCCGCGCGGGTGGACGGGGGCCGACCCAAGCGATACCGGCCGGAGACGCCGGCGGCGGTCATCGCGCGCATCTCGTCCGAGCACGGCCAAGCCATCGAGCGCCTGAGCAATGATCTCGAGTCCGTCAGCGTCCCGGAGACCCCGACCGTGGTGGAGATCGACTCGGGCCGGTCGGTGCTGCAGCTCATCACGCGAGACGTGGCGCGGGCCGCCCTCTCGGTCGCATTGCTGGCACCGGCGGATGCCTACCCGCTGCTCGCACCGGCGCTTCGCCGGCCCTACGCCGCCGGGCTTCCGCTCGTTCTCTGCGCGACGAGCGCCGTCGATCTGGGCTTCGCGGTGGTCGAGGTGGTGAGCGGGAGCCTGCCCTGGCCCGGAATGCCGCTCATCAGCGTGGTGGACGATCGGAGCGCGATTATGGCGGCGCGGCGCGGAAATGAAGTCCACGGCCACTGGAGCACGGGGCCGGCCTTCGTGGCCGGCGCCCGGCTCGCGCTCGAACAGTTCCGAGAGACAGGGAGGCTAGTGCCGAAAACCCCCTGACAGCGGCATCACGTCCCGAGGGTTCTTCTCGTCGCCGAACAGCAGGCGTCCCTCGCGGAAGGTGGCGCCCCGGAGCGTGAGCGCGAGGACCTCGCCCAGCTCCGAGACCAGATGCACCTCGATCTTGTCCCGTACCTCCTGGGGGAGGTCCTCGAGGTCGGGTTCGTTCTCCTTCGGCAGCAGGATCCGGGTGATGCCCGCCCGCACGGCGCCCAGCACCTTTTCCTTCACCCCGCCGATCGGGAGCACCCGCCCGCGCAGCGTGATCTCACCCGTCATCGCGATATCGTGGCGTACCGGCCGCCCCGACAGCGTGGACACGACGGCCGAGGCCATCGTCACGCCTGCCGACGGACCATCCTTGGGGATGGCACCCGCCGGCACGTGGATGTGGATGTCGCGGTCGAACATCTCGTCCGCGATCTGGAGGCCGGCCGCGTGTGAGCGGGCGTAGGTCCAGGCGGCGCGGGCCGACTCCTTCATGACGTCGCCCAGCTGGCCGGTGAGGACCAGCTCGCCCTTGCCACGCATGGTGGAGGCCTCGACGAACATGATGTCACCGCCGGTCGGGGTATAGTACATCCCCGTCGCGACGCCGACCTCGTCGTACCGCGCCATCTTCTCGGGGTGGACCTTCGGACGGCCGAGCAGGTCGTCGACCATCTCCTTGTCCACCGAGATCCGCTCGGTCTGTCCGGAGGCGAACTTGCGGGCCACCTTCCGGGCCAGCCGGCCAATCTCCCGCTCTAGCTGCCGCACGCCCGACTCGCGGGTATAGCTCGTGATCACCTCGGCCAAGGCTGCGTCGGTAATCTCCAGCCGCTCGGGGCTCACCCCGTTCTCGGTGAACTGGCGCGGGATGAGGTACTTCCGGGCGATCTCCTGCTTCTCGCGCTCGGTGTACCCGGCAAAGTCCACCACCTCCATCCGGTCGAGCAACGGGCCCGGGATGTTCTGGATGAAGTTGGCCGTGGCGATGAAGAGCACCTCGCTCAGGTCGAACGGCACGCCGAGGTAGTGGTCCACGAACGTGTCGTTCTGGGCCGGATCGAGCACCTCGAGCAACGCGCTCGCCGGGTCGCCCTGGAACGAGACGCCAAGCTTGTCCACCTCATCCAGCAGGAACACCGGGTTCTTGGTCCCGGCCTGCTTCATTCCCTGGATGATGCGTCCGGGCATGGCGCCGACGTAGGTGCGCCGGTGGCCGCGGATGTCGGCCTCGTCACGCGCGCCGCCGAGTGAGATGCGGACGTACTTCCGCCCCATCGCCCGGGCGATGCTCTTGGCCACCGAGGTCTTGCCGACACCCGGCGGGCCCACGAACAGCAGGATCGGCCCGCGGGCGCGATCGTCATCGTTCCCCTTGATCGGAACGTTGGGCGGCGGGACCGTGGCGGTGGCCGCTGGCGTATCGGTGGACTCGCCCGCTTCCACCTCATCCGCCTTTGCCTCGCCATTCTCGGCCGCAGCCTCCGCCGCGTCCTGCTGCATGCGGAGCTGGCGAACGGCGAGAAACTCGAGCACTCGATCCTTGACGTCACCCAGCGCGTAGTGGTCCTCGTCGAGGATCCGCTGCGCCTCGGCCAGCTCGAGGTGCTCCTTGCTGCGGACGTTCCAGGGCAGCTCGACGATGTTTTCCAGGAACGTGCGGATGACCTGGCTCTCCATCGACTCGCGCCCGATGCGAGTCAAGCGGTTGAGCTCGCGATCGACTTCCTTCCGCGCCTCGGCCGGGAGGTCGAGGGCCTCGAGCTTCTCCCGAAGCTCCTGCAGGTCATCGCGCTCGTCGCCCTCACCCAGCTCGCGCTGGATGGTCTTGAGCTGCTCGCGCAGGAACATCTCGCGCTGCCGCTCCCCCAGTTCCTCCTGGACCTGCGACTTGATGTCCTCCTGAGCGTCGAGCACACCGATCTGGCGCTGCACGTGGACCAGCACGCGACGGAGCCGCTCCTCGACGCTGAGCGTCTCGAGCAGCGCCTGCCGCTGGGATGGGGTGATGTCGATGTAGCCGGCCACCAGGTCGGCGAACCGCCCGGCCTCGTTCACCCCGGCGAGGACCTGCTGCACCACTTCATCCGGCAGGCCGGACTTCTGCCCGAGCTCCGCCGCCCGGGCCCGCGCCTCACGGTGCAGAGCCACGAACGCCGAGTCTTCGGGGTTGAGAGGCAGCATCTCCTCGGCCTCACGCACGATGGCCTGGAGGTACCCCTCTTTGTCCGTATAGTGGATGGCGATGCCGCGCCGCTCCCCGTGAAGGAGCAACTGCATGCCCGAGAGCCCGCGCTGGAGCTGCCCGATCTTGGCGATCGTGCCGATGGTGTAAAGCACATCCGGGTTGACGCTTTCCACGTTCTGGCGCTGCGACACCGCAAATACCAGGCGCTCCGGCGTTGCCAGCGCAGCCTCGATGGCGCGTAGCGTGGCCGGGCGGCCGGCGCCGATCGGCGCGGTCACTCCGGGAAAGAGCACGACCTCGCGCAGTGGCAGCACAGGCAGAGTCAAACGTTCGGCCATTCGAAACTACTCCTTCCAAGTCCCCGTTCTAACGGGGTAAAAGACGAATCGGCAAAAGATCGGGGCAGTTTCGCACCGACCGTGCCACCGTCACTGATTGTGTCCGGGCTTGCCACATAACAACTTATCGTTCGGTTCGGTTTCCCGCCGGGGATCGGGTCGACAGGAGCTGCCGGAATTCCTAGGAAATCGCTGCCAATATGGCCGCGGGGACGAGCGACCTGCCGGTTACGCCGACGGGGCGGTGAGTCTCGAGCCCGCGATTTTAGTTGCCGCTCGCGCGGCACGGGTACAGATTGTCTGCCATGATTGGCGGCCCACCGACATTTTCTCGCGCCACTGCCTGCTCCGCCGCCCGCCAGCGGCTGGGCCAGCCATGACCGACTCCGCCGATAGACCGCTTCCCGCGCGCCTTGCCGAGGCGCTGGGGACGGCCTACACGCTGGAGGGGGAAATTGGGCGCGGCGGCATGGGCGTGGTGTACCGGGCGCGGGATGAGCGTCTCCAGCGCCGCGTCGCCATCAAGGTGCTCCCGCCTGAACTGGCGTTCCAGAAGGACATCCGGGAGAGGTTCACGCGCGAGGCGCAGACCGCGGCCCGGCTCTCCCACCCCAACATCGTTCCGATCCACTCCGTCGGCGAGGGCGGCGGTCTGGTGTACTTCGTCATGGGCTACGTGGACGGTGAGTCGGTCGCCGCGCGAATCAAACGACGGGGCAAGCTCCCGATCGAGGAGACCCGGCGGATCATGCGGGAGGCCGCCGACGCGCTCAGCGCCGCGCACGCGCTCTCGATCATCCACCGGGACATCAAGCCCGACAACATCCTGCTCGAGGGCACCCGGGGCCGGGTGATGGTGACCGACTTCGGGATCGCCAAGGCGCTCTCGTCCACTTCGGGCGCGACGCTCACCGGTGCCGGCGTGGCGATCGGCACCCCCGCGTTCATGAGCCCCGAGCAGGCCGCCGGGGAGCGGGAGATCGACGGCCACTCGGACGTATACAGCCTCGGAGTCGTGAGCTTCCAGATGCTGACCGGCGAGCTCCCGTTCTCCGCGCCGACGGTGGCCGGAATCCTCATGAAGCAGATCACCGAGCCGGCACCGGACATCCGCACCCGGCGCGCCGACGTGCCGGAGGACCTGGCGCTCGCGGTGAGCCGCTGCCTGGAGAAGGATCCGGAAAACCGGTGGCCCAGCGCCGATGCGCTTCGCCGGTCGCTCGAGAGCCGCAGCGTGAGCGGTTACCGGCCCACCGGCACCTCTTTCCGGGGCCAGCGCCCCAGCCCGGCCACCCGGCGACCGCTGGCCGGGGGGGCCGGCCCCGCCGAACGCGAGCGCCGTCCCGCGCCCGGGCCGATGCCGGCAGCGCGCGGCGAGCGCCGGCCCCGCGACTACCGCGGCCGCCGGCCCGACGAATTGGCCATCCCCGACACCGGCGAGCCGCGGATCGTCCAGCGGGTGCGGGGGCAATTCGCGAGCTGGGCCGCCGTGTCTCTCGGCTGCATGGGCATCAACGCGGCCACGGGCCTCCAGCACCCCTGGTTTCTCTTCCCGACCTTCGGCATGGGCATCGGGTTGCTGCGGAGCTACGCCCAGCTCTGGCAGGCGGGCTATAGCTGGCGCGACGTCCTGACGCGCCCGCCCGCGCCCGACGCGGTCGAGACCACCATGGTGAAAGGCTCGTCGGCGCTGGCACGGCAACTCCCACCGCCCAGGTCCGAGGAGTTCGGGATACAGGTCGGCGCCATCAGGCAGATGCAGGGCGACCGCCTGGCGATCCTCAAGCTGATGGACCGACTGCCGGCCTCGGAGCGCAAGCTGCTGCCCGACATTCAGCAGACGGTCAACGGCCTGTACGAGCGTGCCACCGACGCCGCCCGGACGCTGCACGCGATCGACAGCAATCTGGGCGGAGAGGACCTGGCCCAGGTGGAGGAGCGGATCGCGGCGCTCTCCCGGGAGGCGGACGACGCGGAGCGCGGCCGGCGGCTCAACCTGCTCGAGCGTCAGCGGCAGACGATGGTCGAGCTGCGGAGCCGGCGGAGCCAGGTCGCGGGCCATCTCGAGTCGTGCGTGCTGGCCATGCAGAACGTGCGGTTCGACCTGCTCCGGCTCCGCTCGGCGGGGGTGGCGGCCGTACTCGGGGATCTTACCCAGGCCACGCAGCAGGCCAAGGCGCTATCGCGCGACGTGGACATCGCGATCGCCGCGGCCGGGGAGATCCGCGAGGCAATGCGCCCATAGCTTTCCAGCCGCACCTCCTTAATCAACCATATTCGGAGTCGACGATGCCGTATTTCGCCGCGCGCGCCCGCGCGCTTGCCCTGGCACTGGCGGTACCCTGCCTCCTCGCCTCGACGGCTGCCGCCCAGGGCCAGGGTGACAAGGACCTGAAAGCGATCAGCGCCTATACGTTCACGATGCCGAAGTACCGGCAGTTCATGAACGCCATGCTGAACCTGGGCAAGGCGGCGCAGGCGGATCCGAGCCTTGGCCCCGCGCTGGAGAACTCCGGCGACCTGTCGATCGACCAGCTCACAGCCCGCTACAACTCGGCGCCGTCAGTCAAGGCGGCCATCACCAAGGCCGGCATGACGCCGCGTGAGCTCGCGCTGGCGCAGGGGGCGTTCCTGCAGGCGGGAATGTCCTACGGCCTGATGAAGCAGATGAAACTGTCGCCCGACTCGGTGGTGAAGGTCACGGGAGTGAGCCGGGCGAACCTCGAGTTCTTCCGAGCAAACGAGGCGGAGATCAACCGCATGAGCAAGGAGATGGAAGCGCAGATGCCGAGCGAGAAGGCATCGGACGAGGCGGACGCCGCCGACGCAGCAGACTCGACAGACTAGGGATCACAGCTTCCCTAAAATCCCGCTATTTCCACCATCGCCTGCTCCAGATCGTCGACCTGTGGCAGGATGACGTCCTCGAGCTCGGGGGCGTAGGCGACGAAAGTATCCGTCGAGGCCACCCGGCGGACGGGCGCGTCGAGCCACGAGAACATCTCGTCCGCCACCCGCGCCGCGATCTCGGCGCCGTAGCCCCATGAGAGCGAGTCCTCGTAGGCCACGATCAAGCGGTTGGTCTTCCGCACCGACTCCCCGATCGTCTCCCAATCGACGGGCGAGAGCGAGCGGAGGTCCACGATCTCGGCGCTGATCCCATGCAGCTCTTCGGCGCGCTTGGCCGCCCAGATGGCCCGCTGCACCAGTGCGCCGTAGGTCACCACCGTGAGGTCGGTCCCCGGCCGCACCACCTTGGCCTTGCCCAGCGGGATCATGAAATTGGGCCCCGGGTTGGGCGCCTTGTTGTAGGTCTGGCGGTAGAGGTGCTTGTGCTCGAGGAACATCACCGGATCGTCGCAGCGAATCGCGGTACGGAGCAGACCGTTCGCGTCGAGCGCGGTCGCGGGGCAGACCACCCGGAGACCCGGTACGCCGGTGAACACGGCCGCTCCGGTCTGCGAGTGGTACACCGACCCGCCCTTCAGGTAGCCGCCATATGTGACCCGGACCACGACCGGCGCCGAGAACGCGTTGTTGGAGCGCCACCGCATGAGCGCCAGCTCGTTCCGGAGCTGCATGTACGCCGGCCAGATGTAATCGAAGAACTGGATCTCGACCACCGGCTTGAGCCCGCGCGTGGCCAGGCCGATGGCGCGGCCGATGATGTTGGCCTCCGCCAGCGGCGAGTTGTACACCCGGTCGTTCCCGAATGCGCGCTGCAATCCCCAGGTCACCTTGAAGACGCCGCCCTTGCCCTTCACGTCCGGCAGGTTGGCCTCGCGGCTGCAGTCCGCCACGTCCTCACCGAAGACGATGATCCGTGGGTCCCGTGCCATCTCGTCCCGCAGACAGACGTTGAGCAGGTCCACCATGGTGGTCGGGTCGCCGGCGAAGCGGGGGTCGTCCTCGGTGTCGAACTGCTCCGACGTCGGGTCCACGTCGGGCGAGTATACGTAATCGTCGATCGTGCTCGTGGCCGGCTGGGGCGAAGCGAGCGCGGTCTCGGCGGCCACCCGTACCTCCTCCGCGACCTCTTCCGCGATCCGGTCGAGCTCCGGCTGGGTCGCGATCCCCTGCTCCAGCAGGTAGGCCGGGAATCGGTGCAGCGGGTCGCGCTCGGCGTCGGCCTGCCGCTCGGCCGGCGGCCGGTAGTGCACCTCGTCATCGGAGAGCGAATGGCTGTAGGGGCGGATGACGCTGGCGTGGACCAGCGCCGGGCCCTTCCGGGCACGGGCATAGTCCACCGCCCTGGCGAGCACGTCGTAGGAGGCGAGCACATCGCAGCCGTCCACCTCCTGGATGAGCAGTCCCGGGAACCCGGTGAGCAGGCGCGAGATGGACCCGCCCGCGGTGTTCACCTCGACCGGGACGGAGATGGCGTACCCGTTGTCCTCGATCAGGAAGACGACCGGAAGCTTCAGGTTGGTGGCGGAGTTGATCGCCTCCCAGAACTCCCCTTCGCTCGTGGTGCCCTCGCCCGCGGTGCAGAGGACGACCTCATCGGCGTGCGCCAGCGCCTCGCGCTCCCCGATGGCGGGAATGCGTGAGGACCGAAGCCACGCTTCGGCGCAGCCGACCGCCTGGAGGAACTGGGTGCCGGTGGGGCTCGACGCGCTGACGATGTTGAGCGCCTTGTGCCCCCAGTGCGAGGGCATCTGGCGGCCGCCGGAATTGGGGTCGTCGGCAGCGCCCACGGCGGAGAGAAGCTGCTCGGTGGCCGTCATGCCGAGGCCAAGGCAGAGCGCCCGGTCACGATAGTAGGTATAGAACCAGTCGTAGGCGGGGCGGAGCACCCGTGCCGCGGCGACGAGCACACCCTCGTGCCCGGCGCCCGAGATCTGGAAGAAGATCTTGTTCTGCCGCTTGAGCTGGATCTCCTTGTCGTCGATCCGACGCGCCAGCAGCATGACGCGGTACATGTCGAGCAGGTCCGCCTTCTCCAGCCTGGCGGAGGCTCGGGCACGGGGGGAAGTTCGTGTGGCCATCGCACTCGGGGGAGGAGGGTCGCGGGCGGGCGCCGTGAACGACCGAAAGATAGTCACTTTTTCCAGTCCACCACCTTGACGTCGGCCAGTACTCCCTCGAAATCGTTGAACTTGACCGCCTTCGGAGCCGCCGGCATGGGCGGCAGCACGATCTCGGACTGCGCCCCCGTGACCTTTACGCGGAGGCGCGCCACCCGGTCCTTGCCGAGATCGAGAGTCACCGGTACGTACATGAGGAAGTCGGCCGGGACGCCTTCCTGTCCCACCTGGAGGCGGACGCGGTATTGGCCGTCCGGCATCGGCTCCGAGCGCCAGGCCACACGATAGGTCGGGAGCGCGGTCCCGTTGACCCACTGGTCGAAGAACCAGCCCATGTCGAGCCCCATGTGGCGCTCGACTACCCGGCGGAAGTCGGCGGTCGAGGCCCGCTTGCCCTCGTAGCTCGCGTAGAAGTCGCGCATCGTCTCCTTGAACGGCTCCTCGCTCATGGTCTTCAGGTCGAGCATCATGATGCGGAGCATGTGCACCACCCAGGCGCCCTTCTTGTACACGATCGTCCCGTAATCGTCGACGTCATGATCCCTGGATGACTGCACCCGGTGGCCGAGCGCGATCGGGCCCGGCACGTCCCGGCGGAGCCAGATGGAGCTCCGGTACTGCCGCAGCAGGTTGAAGTACTTGTCGTTGCTGTGCCGCACGGTCTGCATGTACCACAGCCCCGAGAACTCGGCGAAGCCCTCGCTCAGCCACCGGTCGTGGTAGGTCATGTAGTCCACGCCGATGCCCCACCACTGGTGCGCCACCTCGTGCGCGCGGAACACCTCGTCGGTGCCCTGATCATCGGTCTGCTGGAAGGTGACCCACGACAGGTGCAGCATCCCCGGGAACGCCTCGCCGTGGAATTCGGGAATCTCGGTGGCGTAGAAGTGCTTCAGCTTGGTCGGCCCGTACACGTCCTGGAAGAACTGCAGGCTGCGGGTGACGTCACCCCCGACCACCTGCCGCATGTTCTTCTGGTGGAACCGCGAGATCTTCTTGTGCGCCTCCTCGGAGACCATGACGGTGACGGGCGGAACGCCCGGCTCGGCGACGGTGTAGTCCTTGAAGAGCCCGAGATTGAAGGAGGCGTTCCGGATCGGGCCGGGCGTCACCCAGCGGGTGGTGATCATCCGGCCGGCCTGGCTGGAATCCACCCGGTCGCCGACGCTCGCGAGGAGATAGGCGTCCGGGGTGTGAAAGGTGAGATCGAAGGTGGCCAGCGTGCGCCCGTCGAGGGAGAGCGGGTACCACGCGACCGAGGTCTTGATCCGGAAAAAGTCGACGATGCGGTCGATCAGGTCTCCGTGATAGGACACGCTCAGGCTCCGCACCTCCCCGGGCTGGAGGCGAGACCCGAGGTTGACCCATAGAAAGCCGCTGTCCTTGCCCTTGAACACGGCCGCCGGCTCGCCGGTCGACCAGCGGGCCGAATCGACGTCGAGCTTGTCGAACAGCTCGAAGGGCACCCATGGACCGGCCGCGCTGGCAGCCGCGATGTCGACCCTGGCCGTGGCGGCAAAGGCGATCTCCCCGATCCCGCGCTGCGGCAGGTCGATGCTCATGACGTACCGCCGGATCTCGGCCGGATCGAGGCGCTCGCCGGTGACCTGCGGGTCCCGTGTGCGGCCCGAGCGGGGAAATTGCGAGAGCACCTCCCGATCATCCGACCACCACCGGGTGGCCTTGCCGCTCAAGCTGACCGCCTCCACCTCGTAGGGATCGAGGGTGAACATGAGCGGATCCGCCCCCTGGCGCCGAACGTAGGCATAGAACAGATCCGTGCTGTCGCCGTTCAGCAGTGCGGCCATCAGATCGGGGTCGAAGCTCTTCGAGTCCTCGTCGCCCAGATACTTCAATGTCTCACGCACGCGGGTGCGGACGTCGCCAGGCGCCGCTTCGGCGTGGAACGTGAGCTTCGCGCGCAGCTCGGCGAGCGTGGTGTCGGCGAAGAGGAAGACCACATCGGTGATCGGCGCCTCGATGGCCGTCGTCTTCTCGTATCGGGCGAGCCGAGCCTGCTCGATGGAGGAACCTGGGGCGAAGGCGAAGGTGCCGCTACCGTGGAACAGTGCGCCCACCGTGCGGCCGCCGATGGGCCTGAGGAGGTAGAGCTTGCCGCTGCCGAGGGTGAACCGCGCCACGTCGCGCTGCAGCACGAGCCCGCTCACGTCGGCCACGCCGTCCGGCGTCGCGTCGAGCGCCATCACCTCGGCGAACCGATCGGCGTAGGAGTCGGCGACCCGGGTGCTCTGCTGGGCGCGCAGCCGAGGTCCGGGGGAGAGTAGGGCAAGCAGGAGCAGCGGACCCACGATCCGTGTTGGCAAGCCAGCCTCCTGTTCAGGCGGCGCTCGACGGAGCGTGCCCCGGACGGGTCCGGGGCGCGGGCGCGAGCTGCATGTGTGGATGGGAGCGACTGAAGATGCGAAACGACCGGACCCGGGGTCAAGCCGCAAGAATACGACAGCGTACCAAGTCTGGTCAGCCGGCGAGCGGCCGCCGCAGGCTAGGGCCGCTGATACACGAGCTTGCCGCCCACCACCGTGGCCCGCACCCCTGCCCGCTCGATCGCCTCGGGCGGGATCCGGGTGAGATCCTGGTCCAGGAGGACCAGATCGGCCTTGTACCCTGGTGCCAGCCGGCCGCGGGTACGCTCGGCGAAGACGGCATACGCATTCCCGCCGGTGTAGGCCCGGAGCGCTTCGTCCACCGTGATCTTCTGTTCCGGGATCCAGCCGTCCGGGTGCTTCCCATCGAGCGTGCGCCGGGTGACGGCGGCGTAGATGCCGAGAATCGGGTCGATCGGTGCCACGGTCCAGTCGGAGCCGAACCCGAGGTGGGCGCCCCGGTCGAGCAGCGAGCGGAACGCGTACGTAGTCTTGATCCGCTCGGGGCCGATTCTCTTTTCGGCCCAGCGGCCGTCGTCGATGGCGTGATACGGTTGCATCGAGGCGATGACGCCCATGCGTGCGAGCCGATCGATGTCCTGCCGCCGGAGGTGCTGGGCGTGCTCGTCCCGGAACCGCCGGTCGCGCGGACCGTGCGCCTTCGCGACGCTGTCGTAGATGTCGAGCAGGAGACCGTTGGCCCGCTCGCCGATGGCGTGCACCGCCACCTGGAGCCCCGCCGAGTCGGCCGCGCCGATCCAGGCGCGGAGCGAGTCCTCCGGCGTCACCAGCACGCCCGAGGTGGTGGGATCGTCGTTGTAGGGCTGATAGAACAGCGCGGTGGTCGAGCCGAGCGAGCCGTCCATGAAGCCCTTGACCCCGCCGATCCAGACCCAGTCGTCGCCTCGACCCCGCTTCGCGATGGTGTCGGCCACCTGGTGCCAGGTCTCGAGCGGGAAGTAGAGCGCGGCCCGGGCGGTGAGCGCACCGGCCTGCTTTGCGCGCAGGTAGGTGGCCAGGTCGGCAGGGTCCACGCTCACGTGAGCGAAGGCGGTGACGCCTTTCGAGGCCGCAAATGCCAGCGCGCGGCGGAGCGCGGCATCGCGCTGCTCGTCCGTGGGCACGGGGATGGCGGCCTGGACGGGGCCCATGGCGCCGTCCTTGAGAATCCCGGTCGGCTCCCCGGTGCGCGGGTCGCGCACGATGACGCCCCCGGCGATATCCCTGGTCGAGCGATTGATGCCCGCCGCGCGCAAGGCCGCGGAGTTGGCCAGCCCCATGTGGCCATCAAGCCGGTTGACGAAGACCGGGTTGTTCGGCGTTACCGAGTCGATCCATTCACGCCGCGGCAGCGGCGCGCCCGGCCAGCGTTCGTGGTCCCAGTCGCCGCCGAGGATCCACTCGCCCGGCCGGCGCTCCGAGGCGTACGCCTTGAGCCGGGCGATGAACTCCTCGGGCGAGTTGGCCGGCCGAAGGTCCACCCGTGCGAGCTGAAAACCGCCGTCGATGAAGTGAAGGTGGCCGTCCATGAACCCGGGGACGACCATGGCCGAGCCATTGGCGAGTACACGCGTGCCCGGTCCCGCGAGGCGCGCGACGTCCGCGCTGTCGCCCACCGCCCGCACCGTGTCGCCCGAGACCGCCACGCCGCCCGCCCAGGGCCGGGCGGAGTCGCCGGTCCAGACCCGACCGTACACCACCAGATCGGCTGGTCTCGGCGCCGGGGCGGCGTGGCAGGCAAGAAGTCCGGCGAGCGCCAGGAACGGCCACACGCCGGCGCGTGAGCGGGCGGGCATCAGGAGGCCTTTCAGCGGAGCTTGGTGAGCCGGCGAACCGCCTCCAGCTTCTCGAGGGCGCTTCCGCCCGAGGCGGCCGGCGCGACGGAGAAGAGGTCGCGGATGTCGAGCAGGATCTCGAGCATGAGCTGGTCGCGCGTGTAGGCGCTGTCGAGATCGATCATGCGGCCCTCGTCGCCCGACCGCTTGGCCCGGTCGTACGACTCGCGGTAGAGGGACTCGAGGTTGGCCAGGATGCGCTCGCGGGCTCGCATGGGCAAATGGTTCCGGGGTCCGGGATGAGGTGCGCAGGCGATCAAACATTATACCTTTGGGGAATCGCAGGCCAGCACCCGCCCACCCCTCACGCACGAAGATGACCATGTCGCTTTCAGGCATCAACGTCCTGTTCTTCGCCGGTCCCCTCTACGAAGATCTCGAGCTCTGGTATCCCAAGATCCGGCTGGAGGAAGAGGGAGCCCGCACGCTGGTGGCCGGTACCGGCGAGCGCACCTATCAGGGAAAGCGCGGGTATCCGCTCACGGTGGACGCGAACGTGGACGACCTCTCCGCCGAGCGCTTCGACGGCCTGGTGATTCCGGGCGGCTATGCCCCCGACATCATGCGGCGCTCGAAGAAGCTCCTCCAGCTCACCCGCGACATCTACGAGGCCGATAAGCCCGTGGCCTTCATCTGCCACGCGGGCTGGGTGCCGATCTCGGCCGGGATCGTCCGCGGCAAGCGGGGGACCAGCGTCGGCGCGATCAGGGACGACCTGGTGAACGCCGGCCTGCTATGGGAGGACAGCCCCGTCGTGGTGGACGGCAACCTGATCTCCTCGCGCACCCCGGCCGACCTGCCCCAGTTCATGCGGGCGCTGATCAAAGCGCTCGCCGCGCGACGCACCGAGGGGGCCGTCCCCGCCGCCGCCGGGCGCGCCTAGATGTCGCTCGCCGAGGCGCAGCGGCGGGTGGACGCCTGGATCAGCCAGTACGAGGAGGGTTATTTCCACCCGCTCACCAACCTGGCCCGGCTGACGGAGGAAGTCGGCGAGCTGGCCCGCGAAGTGAATCACCGCTTCGGCCAGAAGACCAAAAAGAAGGACGAGCCCGAAGGCGACCTCGCGATGGAGATGGCCGACATCCTGTTCGTGCTCATCTGCCTGGCCAATCGCGAGGGCATCGACCTGGACGCCGCGTTCGACCGGGTGATGGAGAAGGTCGAGACGCGGGACGGGGAGCGGTGGACAAAGAAGCGGTGACCGCTCACCGCTTACCGCCGTTCACTCCCACTCCTCCGGCTCGTTCTCCAGCTCCTCCAGCAGCACCAGATAGCTCTCCCATCGGTCGCGGGCCACGTCATCCGCGGCCACCGCGTCGCGCACGCGGCAGCCCGGCTCGGTTCGATGCCGGCAATCGGCGTAGCGGCACTCGCCGAGGAACGGACGGAACTCGGGGAAGCAGGAGTCGAGCTCCGCCGGGTCGATCCCCCACAACCCCACCTCGCTGAAGCCGGGGGTGTCCACCAGGTACCCGCCGGCGTCGAGGGGGAGCATGACCGCCGATACGGTCGTGTGCCGGCCACGCCGGCCCCGGGCGCTGATCTCCGCCGTGCGGAGCTGGAGGCCGGGCTGTACCCGGTTGAGCAGGCTCGACTTTCCGGCGCCTGAGGGGCCGGTCACGACCGAGGTCCGGCCGGCCAGCGCCGCGGCAAACACGTCGATTCCCTCGCCCGTGCGGACGCTGGTGGGGTAGACGGCGTACCCGGCGCGCCCGAGCCGCGCGCGCAGCGCGGTGCCGGAGTCGAGATCCACCTTGTTGACCACTACCGAGGCGGCGATCTCGTTGGCTTCGGCCACGACGAGCAGTCGGTCGATGAGCTGGGGAATGGGAGCGGGGTCGATCGCGGCGGTGACGACGAAGACCTGGTCGACGTTCGCCGCCACCGGGCGCGCGCCGCGCCCCTCCGGCACGCGGCGCTCCAGGAGCGCGGTGCGCGGCTCGACGCCGACGATGGCGTGCAGCAACGCCTCGGGATCGGGTTCGAGCCGCACCCGGTCGCCCACGACGACCCGGGCGGTATCGCGCTTGGCTTTTCCCGCCAGCACCGCGCGGATCTCCCCGGCCGCGGTCGCGACGCGGTACACCGCGCCATCGCGCTCGAGCACCGTGCCCTGGAGCGCGGTCACCACTCCGCGGGCGCGCGGGCGATCGCCTCGTCCAGCGCGGCCTTGACGTCGTAGAGGGACAGCGCGTTGAGCCGCTCGGCAGCCTCGGCCTCGGTCCGTCCCCAGGCGAGCGTCTGGCTCTCCACGTGCCCCACCGGCCTGTCGCCGCTCGGCGACCAGCGGACAAAGAGCAGCGCGGCCCCGAAGAGGCCGCGCACGTCCGGCTCCTCGTCCACGTACACGGCGACCGAGTACGCCTGGCCATCGCTCCCGCCGAAGGCCGCCGCCCGGTCGTGCTTCGCCATGTAGCCGCCCAGCGTCAGCTCGCTCATCGTCCCGGTATCGACTCCCGCACCATGTTGCCAAGGAAGAAGGCGATGTTGGCGGGTCGCTCCGCCAGTCGCCGCATCAGGTAAGGATACCACTGGGTCCCGAAAGGGATGTAGACCCGGAGCCGGCAGCCCGCCTGGCGCAGGGTTCCCTGGAGGTCACGCCGCACGCCGTAGAGCATCTGGAACTCGAACCGGTCGGTCGGGATGTCCTGCCGGCGGACGAAGGCGCGCGCGTGGGAGATGATCGCCTCGTCGTGGGTAGCGATCCCCGGGTAGTTGCCTGCCAGCAGCAGCCGCTCCATGAGGCGGACGTAGTTCCGGTCCACGTCCGCCTTCTCCGGAAAGGCGACGGCGGCCGGCTCGAGGTAGGCGCCCTTGCAGAGCCGGACCCGCGCCTTCATCGCGACGAGGTCCTCGATGTCCGCCTCGGAGCGGCGGAGCATCGCCTGGATCACCACCCCGCAGTGCGCACCGAACCGGTCGAACAGGTACCGGCGGAAGAAATCGAGCGTGCGCTGGGTGTACGCGGAGCCCTCCATGTCCAGCCGCACGAAGCCGTGCAGCGCGGCGGCCCGCTCCAGGATCGCCGTCATGTTGCCGACGCAGAGCGGCTCGGAGATGTCGAGCCCCATCTGCGTCAGCTTGATCGAGACGTTCACCTCGACTCCGCTGGCCGCCATGCGCTCGAGCATCCGGAGGTACTGGTCCCGTGCCAGCCGGGCCTCCGCCTCGGCCGTCACGCTTTCCCCCAGCAGGTCGAGCGAAGCGGTGATGCCGCGCCGTGCCAGCTCCCCGGCGGCCGCGACGCCCTCCTCGATCGACTCGCCCGCCACGAACCGCGAGGCGAACCGCCGCGCCAGCCCGTTGCGGCGGACAAAGTTGAATACGCCCTGCCGGTGGGAGAGCCAGAGCAGGCCCTGTCGCATGATCACGGTGGCATCCTGTCGGAGGCTGGAGCGGGCCGGCGAGGGCCGCCCGACAAACGCCCCGAAGCTAGCGCAGGCGGTGAGCGGTGTGTAGAGGGTCGAGCCGGTGAATCTTTATGCAAGCCTGTGACTGGCGTCACCTTACGGGTCCGCGGGCGACGCTATGATCAAGGTCTCGACCGATGAAGCGCCAACTACAGGATCCATGAGTCCAGCCCGTCGGAAGCACCAGCCCTCACCGGAGCCGGAAGAGTCGGCCCAGGCCGCGGGGCTGCGGTACGTGAGCGACTCGTCTCCCGGCATTCACCGCCGGCGAGCGGGCCGAGGCTTCAGCTACGTCGGTCCGGACGGCCGAGCGATCCGCGACCGGGCAACGCTGGAGCGCATCCGCCGGCTGGCCATCCCACCGGCCTACACCGACGTCTGGATCTGCCCGGCCGCCAACGGTCACCTGCAGGCGACCGGACGAGACGCCCGCGGCCGGAAGCAGTACCGCTACCACCACCGGTGGCGCGAGGTGCGGGACGAGACCAAGTTCAGCCGGATGCTCGCGTTCAGCGAGGCACTGCCTCGGCTTCGGGCTCGGCTCGAGCAGGACCTCGCGCTGCCCGGGCTGCCCAGGGAAAAGGTGCTCGCGACCGTTGTCCGGCTGCTCGAGTCCACCGCGATCCGGGTGGGCAACGACGAGTACGCCAAGTCGAATCATTCGTTCGGCCTGACCACGCTCCGGAGCCGCCATGTGGAGGTCTCCGGCTCCACGCTCCACTTCGAGTTCCGGGGCAAGAGCGGCAAGATGCAGCGGGTCGCGCTCAGCGATCGCCGGCTCGCGCGCATCGTGGCCCGCTGCCAGGCGCTCCCGGGAGCGGAGTTGTTCCAGTACGTGGCCGAGGACGGTGAGCGGGTGTCCATCGGGTCGAGCGACGTGAATGATTATCTGCGGGAGCTCACGAGTGAGGACTTCACGGCCAAGGACTTCCGCACCTGGGCCGGCACCTTGCAGGCGCTGGCGGCGCTGCAGGCGATCGGTCCCGCGGCGTCGGAGCGCGAGGCCAAATCCGCCATCGTGCGGGTGATCGACGAGGTCGCCGGGCAGCTGAACAACACCCGGGCCGTGTGCCGGAAATACTACGTGCACCCCGTCGTGCTCGAGAGCTACGAGGCGGGCACGCTCGAGGACCGGCTGAAGAACGGCGGCCCGCCGAAGGTGTCGGAGGCCGCCGGACTCAGCGAGCAGGAACGGGCCGTCGTGCGGCTGCTGCGCCACGCAGGCGGGTGACCCGCCCTACGGATAGCCACCCCCTCCCGTCCCTCCACCCATGCCGCTGCCGCCGCTGCCGCCGGTGCCGCCGGTGCCCGCGGCGGTGACCGTAACCGTCCCGTGCATGACCGCTGCGCCGTGAATGGTGCAATGATACGTGTAGGTGCCGGCGCCGGTGAACGTCCGCTGGAAGCTGCCGGCGCTCTGCGTGGGCGAGCTCGGGCCGCCGTCATCGAAGGTGACGTTGTGGCTCACGTCGCCCTGCGCCCAAGTCCAGGTCACGGTGGCGCCAGTCGCCACCGACAACGCTGCCGGTTGGAAAAAATTGTTCCCGACCGTCACGGCGTTGGCGCCGCCCGGGGCGGCAGGGCTGGTGGGCGTCCCGGAATCGCCGCCGCCGCATCCGACCGCGGCCAGCAGTGCCAGGCCAGCGAGCCGTGTCCATCCATGCATGTGAAACCTCCTGACGGGTGAAACCTCCTGCAGCCTGCTCGCATAGATAGCGTGCGGGGTCCGGCCCGTCTTGCAGCACGGCAGCCAATTTGTGTGCACCTAGCCGCCAGCGACGTCTCGGAAGTGGCGGAACGATCGGAAAGCGAGGCGACATGGCGGCACACACGGCGAGCGTCGAAGGGTTCATCCTCACCGAAGGGCATCATGCGGCGGGAAGCAGCCTGCCATGGCATACGCACCCGGGGCCCACCCTCTGTTTCGTCTACTCGGGCAGGTTCACCGAGAAGTTCCACGGCGTCACCCTGGACTGCACCCCGGGCACCTTCAAGGTCACGCCCGCCGACGAGAGGCACAGCAACCGGTTCGGGACGTTGGATACCGAAGGCCTGCTGGTCGAGGCCGATGCCTCGCGCGTGGACCACCTGGGCTCCTGCGGGTTGGTACTGGAGGAGCGCCGGAGTGTGCGCCATGCCACGCTGGCCGTGCTCGCCTGGCGCATCCGCGGGGAATTGCGGCGCTGGGACACCGCGGCGCCGCTGGCGATCGAGGGCCTGCTGCTGGAAATCCTGGCCCTGGCGGCGCGCGAGCGGGAGCTCCGACTCACGGGCACCCCGCCGCGCTGGCTGACGGAGGCGCGCGACCTCCTCCACAACCCGGGGTGGACCGGGAGCCTGGGGCAGGCGGCGGCAGCGGTCGGGGTGCACCCGGTGACGCTCGCCCGCGGCTTCCGGAAGGCTTACGGCCGAAGCGTTGGCGCGTACCTCCGGCTGGTGCGTATCACGCGCGCCGCAACTGAGCTGGCTGAATCGGACGCACCGCTCGCGGAGATCGCGCTGGCCGCCGGCTTCGCCGACCAGAGCCACTTTTCCAATGTGTTCCGGGCCGAAACCGGGCTCTCCCCCTCCAGCTTCCGCAGGGCCGTGCGCACCCGGTGAGTAGCCGGGTCAGCGCAGCGCGGCGCCGCCGATAACGTCGTCCAGCGCACGCGCGACCGCCCGCGCCTCGATCTCGAAGTGCGAGCGGTGCCAGATGCCCACCCCGGCGCGCAGGATGATCACCTGCGGCGATGCGTGGGCGACCCCGATCCGCTCGGCGACTGCGCGGGAGAGCGGCCGGTGCCGGACCACGTCCAGCAGAAAGACAGGGACCTGGCAGCGTCCGTTCAACACCATCATCTCGTCGTGGGCCAGGCTGCTGGTAGGGCAGATCGGGCTGTGTTTGTACAGCACGGCAATGGGGGCGGCGAGCAGCAGGGCGAGATCCGACTCGCCGGCGATCCGATACATTCCGGAACGTATACCGACGCAAGGGGGAGGTGCCAGCGGCCGCGGCTAGGCGAGGTGCATCCGCTCGGCCAGCCGGCGTAACCGCGGATCGCCCCGCAGCGGATCCAGCATCGGCTCCACGTTCAGATATGCCAGCCACCCGCGTCGTTCCTCGTACGTGCGTTCGAGCCAATCGAACGCCTGGTCAGCCTGGCCTAGCGCGGCATGCACCATCACGAAGGCCACCGGCGACACGTAGCTCGCTCGCGCCCGCGCCTCCAGGTCGGCCAGACCGGCTGAGGCTTCGTCGGTCCGGCCTCGTCCCGCTGCGACGGCGGCGAGCCCCGCCAGGGCGAGGGCCGGGCTGTCCGACACCGCGAGCGACTCGCGGAACGCCGCCGCCGCCTCGTCCCACTGGCGAGCCTGCAGGTAGGCGAGGCCGAGGAGCCGATGATTTTCCTCGGCGGTCGGATTCATGGCCAGTGCGCGGCGCAGGTGCTCGAGCGCTTGATCCGGTTGCCGGGCGTAGTAGTGGAGCCAGCCCACGCTCCGGCGGATCGACACCGACGCGGGATCGAGCGCGATTGCGCGCCGCCCCTCGGCCAGCGCCAGCTCCGTCTGGCCCATGGCCACCTGGAACCAGGCGTACCACTGGCGCGCGACCGAGTAGCGCGGATTGAGCTCCAGCGCGCGGCGAAAGTGGCGGTCGGCGCGCGGCCAATCCCAATCGTAGATGAACACCACCCAGGCAAGCGACGTGTGCGCCTCGGCGAGCGTCTCGTCGAGCGCCAGCGCGCGCTGGGCTTCGGCGCGGGCGCGCTCGAGACCCTCCTTGACCGGCGAGCCGCGGTAGTCGATCTGCAGCGCGTAGGAATCCGCCAGGCCCGTGTACGCCAGGGCGTAGCCCGCATCTTCCGCGATCGCCGCTTCGAAGTACCCGATCCCCTGGGCGATTGCCGATGGCGTGCGCCGGTTCCACGAGTACCGCCCCTTCAGGTAGAGGTGGTACGCCTTGAGATTGGCGGTGTACCGCACCGGAACGGGATCGCCGAGGTCCTGGAGCAGGGTGGCCCGGAGCGTATCCACGATGGTGCCGGCGATCTCGTCCTGGATGGCGAAGACGTCGGCCAGCTCGCGATCGTACCGCTCGGACCAGAGCGTGCGTCCGTCACCCACGCTGGTGAGCTGGGCCGTGATCCGGAGCCGGTTGCCCGCGCGCCGCACCGAGCCTTCCAGGACCGCGGAGACATTGAGGCGGGCGCCGAGCGTACGGACGTCCTCCCGTGCCCCCTTCAGCGCGAACACCGACGTGCGCGACGCCACGTGCAGCCCCTCGACCTTGGTGAGCGCCGTGATCAGCTCCTCGGTGATCCCGTCGCTGAAGTACTCGTTGTCGGGGTCGGCGCTGGCGTTGACGAACGGGAGCACGGCGATGGCCCGGGCATCCACCGCGGACACGGCGCCGGCGGATGCACCGTCGGATGACGGGTCGGTGAGCGCCGCCGCGAAGTCGGCCATCGTGGGGAATCGCTCGGCCGGCGACTTCGCGAGCGCGCGCTCGAGGGCGCGCTCCACGGCCACGGGCACGGTCGGCCGGTGGGTCCGGACCGGCGCGGCGGTCTCGATCGCATGGCGCGCCATGGTGGCCCGCGGGCCGCTCCCGGCGAAGGGCGGGCGGCCGGCCAGCATCTCGTACAGCACGCAGGCCAGACTGTACTGGTCGGCCCGGCCGTCGAGGCCGCTCTCTCCGCTGGCTTGCTCGGGACTCATGTACGCGGGCGTGCCCACGGCGAAGCCCCGGTCGGTCACGTAGATGTTGTCGCCACCGGCCGCGGAGAGCGCGGTGGCGACGCCGAAATCGGCCACGACCGGCTCCCCTTCCTGCAGCAGGATGTTTTCCGGCTTGATGTCGCGGTGGATCACGTCGAGCCGGTGGGCGTAGGCCAGCGCCCCGGCGACGGCCCGGGTGATGCGAAGCGCAACGTCCACCGGCAGCGCTCCTTCGCGTTCGAGCCGTCCACGGAGGCTCTCGCAACCCGCGTACGGCATCACGAAGTAGAACAGGCCGTCGTGCTCACCCGAATCGTGGAGCGGCAGGATCTGGGGATGGGACAGGCGGGCGGCGATCCGGATTTCGCGGAGGAAGCGCTGTGGCTCGTACCCCGACGGCCCGTTGTCGGGCCGGAGCACCTTGATGGCCACCTTCCGATCGTGCTTGACATCCTCGGCCAGGTAGACCGTCGCGGCCCCGCCCCGCCCGATCTCCTCCTGGATCAGGTAGCGGTCGCCGAGGGCGGCGCGCAGGCGGGCTGGGATGTCGGACACGACGGCCTCGGGGATGGGCCCGTTGAGCCTGGAGCGGTGTCCATGGAAGGGAATCAGTCGTCACCCGATGCACAAGGCGCGCGGCGGCGTCCCGGGTGGCACCCTGGTGAAACCTTTCCGAGCCTGCGACGAAGAGAATGGAAGAGCCCGGCGCGCCGCCGGGCAGGATCGGACGAGGTAGCCGGCATGTTCTCAGCAGACGGCAAGCTGCAAGTACGGCAACAACTCTCCGCCGAGGCCTCGACGGCCCCCCTGGTGCGGCAACTGGGGGCCGTGCTCGTCGATGCGGACGAGGTGGCCCGGCGCCACCTGCGGCAGTTGCTCGACGACGAGCCGGGCGTACGCGTGGCCGCCGAGTGCGCCACGGGTGAGGCCGCCCTCGAGGCGATCACCGGCGAGCGGCCGAGCCTCGTCTTCCTCGATGTCATGCTGCCGGACATGAACGGGCTCGCGCTGGCCCGGGAGCTCGCGCCACAGGTCCCGGCCGGACTCGTGTTCGTGACCGATCGGGCGCACTGGGCGCTCCAGGCGTTCGAGGTGCAGGCGCTCGACTACGTGCTCAAGCCCGTGGATCGCGGCCGCCTCCGTACCGCGGTGGCGCGCGCCCGTTCGCTCTTCCCGCAGGATCGCCGCGATGCAGCCGCCTCGGAGCGGCTCCTCGCCCTGCTCGACCGTCGCGACGCCGAACGGCAGCGGCGTGCCCGGCTGCTCATCCGCCGCGCCGATGCCGCCTATTTCATCCGGACCGACACGATCGATTGGGTGGAGGCGGCAGGCAAGCTGGTGAACGTGCACGCGGGCAAACAGGTCCATGCCCAGCGGGAGGCGCTGGCGCGAATCGAGCGGCACCTCGATCCGGAGCAGTTCATCCGCATCAGCCGGTCGGCGATCGTCAACGTCGACCGCATCCGCCAGATCCAGCCGTGGTTCAACGGCGAATACCTGGTGATCCTCGACGGCGGCTCGCAGGTGCCGACCTCGCGGCACTACCGGGTGAATCTCCGGCGTCTATTCGGCAGGGACGACGCGCCGTAGATTGGGATGGCCGTGTTCCCCGCGGCCGAGGAGGTCTCATGCGCCACTCCCTGCTGCAGGCCCGTTGCCAGGCCGTCCTGCTCACCGCTCTCGTCCTCTCCGGCTCGGCGTGCCACCACGCCCCGACCACCACGCCGGGTCAGCCCGCCCCCGACGATGCCAGCGCCGCCGTTCCGCTCGAAATCGACAACCACAACTGGCTGGACGTGATCATCTACGTGGTGCGGGACGGCCAGCCCATGCGGGTCGGCATTGCCAACGCGAGCAGCTCCGTCAATTTCAGCCTCCCCGCCCGGCTGCTGGGCCAGGGCCGCGAAGTCCGGCTCTGGGGGCACCCGATCGGCGGCACCGGGGGCGCGCTCACCGAATCGGTTGTGGTGCAGCCCGGACAGTGGATCGAATGGACGCTGGAGACGGACCTGGATCGGTCCGCCATCGGCGTGTATTGAGGAGGCGCGAGCGGCGGGGCGCGTCTACCTCGCCCCGCTTCCCCCCGTGCCTCCGCCGCCTTCCAGGACACCACCGCCGCCGAATACCTGCGTGATGGCTACGAGCCCCGCCGCGACCGCCCCGCCGAGCAGGCCGGTGCCCCCGGGCGAGAGCCGGCGCTGCTCGAGCGCGCGGACGAAGCGGAGGGGGATCACTACCGTCTCGCCCGACCAGTCACTCCGCTCGCCGCGCTGGTTCTCCACTTCCCGGACGGCCAGCGTGAGATCGGCGGAATCCGCGTGCTCCACATCGCCGGCCACCGCCCCCACGTCGCGGCCGAGCCGCCCCGCGAGCGAGTCGCTGCCGGCATCGGTAAGTGTGGCCTGAACGCGAAGGCCCGCTGCCGGCACGGCGGCCGGCAGCGGGCGGTAGGTGTAGCACCCCGCCAGCACGAGCAGGGGGACGACGAGCGGGGTGCGGGAGCGAGCGGCCATGCTCAGTTGGCGAGCGGCGTGGACGAGGTGTAGTCGAGCACCGGGCATGGATTGGGATCGTTCGCGTTCCGCCCCGCCGGCGGGGCGTTCGGCGTGTTCGGGTTGGCGTTGATCTCGGTGATCCCGTACGGCATCCGGCCCGCGATGGGCGTGGTACCGGGCGCGGTGCTGCCGACGGGCGGCGCCGGGGCCAGCGACGGAAGGCAGGTCCGCTTCCAGTCGTTCCACGCCTCGATGTTCAGGAACTCCCCGACGTATTTCTCCTCCATGATGTTCTGCAGCGTCGCCGGGGCCGAGCCGATCGCCGGGAACACGTTCTCGGTGGCGCCGCGCGCCCCGTAGCCGCGGTTGGCCCGCGCCGCATCGAGGAACGGCTGCGCTGCCCCCTGCCCGCCGCCCTGGAACGCCGCCTCTGCCCCGATGAGTTGCGTCTCGACGTAGGTGAGCTCGGGCTGCCGGAAGTCGCCGGGGTCGACGTTGGGATCGATGAAGTTGAAACCCGCGTACTGGGGCGTGCCGCCGGGGGGCGTGATGCCGTTGCCCGGGTCGATCCCGGGAGCGGTCTGCATGTTGGTCGTTCCCGCCGGCCGGTAGCCGAAGAAGCCGAGCGGCGTACCGTCGGCATCGGCGGCCGGCGCGAAGTAGAACTCGAGCCGCGCGCTGTCGGCCAGCCCTCCGTCGATCCGGCGCTTCATCACGTCGATGATCGCGGCGCCCGGACCGATGTCACCCCGCTGGGTCTGGAACTGCCACCAGATGTTGTTCCCGTTGGGCGTGGCGTCCGCGAACCAGTTGAAGTCGTTGTCGGGCGTGTTGATCCCGAGCGGCACCTCGGCCAGCGCCAGCGCGTACGAGGCCGGGTCCACCTCGGCCGTGTGCAGGTATAGCCGCGCCTTGAGCGAGTGCGCCACCTGGGTGTACACCTCGCGCAGCCCCGCCGCGTCGCGCCCGGCGTAGATCAGCTCGGCGTTGTCCTGGGGCGGTCCGAGGTTGCTCGGTCCTGCCGCGGGCAGGTAGATGGTGATCGCCGAATCGAGCTGCGCCTGCAGGTCGGCGTAGACCTGGAGCTGCGGGTCGAACGCCGGCGTCGGGTTGGTCGAGTCGGCGGCCTCGCGGTAGGGAATGTCCCCCCAGACGTCGGCGGC
This sequence comes from Gemmatimonadales bacterium, assembly GCA_025927545.1. Taxonomy (GTDB): domain Bacteria; phylum Gemmatimonadota; class Gemmatimonadetes; order Gemmatimonadales; family GWC2-71-9; genus CAVVWJ01. The sequence continues at coordinate 111,978 of JAICLE010000001.1, read as the reverse complement.
CATGCCCATCACCAGCGCCTCGTACACCTTCCCGATCCCGATGTAGAGCGAATCGCCCAGCCCGCGCGCGAGCTGCTCCATCTTGCGGATGTCGAGCAGCCCGCCGCCGCCGTTGAGCGTGCGGTTGGACCCATAAACGGAGGTCCAGTTGGGGTCGATCGTCACCGGGTCGATCGCGTAGCGGTCGAACCCGATCTGCTGCCGCGAGTTCCCGGCGATCTGCTGCACGTACATCGCCGCGTTGCGCGCGAGCTGGCCCTGGAACTGCACTCCCTGCGCCGCCTGGATGCCGATGTAAAGCGGTCCCGGCCGGGTGAGGCGGTCGATGTTGTTGGGATCGGTGCTGACCCCGTTCCCCGAGAGGAAGTCGTTGCAGCCCGCCGCGCCGAGCGCGAGGGCCACGACGGCCGCCAGCTTCCATGCGTGTGTCATGGCGCGCCTCCTGTGGTTCTCCGCCCGGACGTCAGCGGTTGAGCGTGAGTGAGAAGACGAACGACCGCGTCTGCGGATCGTTGAAGTAGTCGATCCCCCGGACCGACGTCGCCGAGCCCAGCAGCGACGTCTCGGGGTCGATGCCGGTGTAGTCGGTCCAGGTCACCAGGTTCCGGCCCGAGACCCTGAGGTCCACGCTGCTGAATCCGAGGAGCCGGTTGACCCAGGGGGCGTCCAGCGTGTAGCCCACCGAGATCTCGCGCAGCTTGACGAACCCCGCGTCCTCGATGAACGCCGACACCGGGCCGTTGAACGTGCCGCCGGGGCCGGTGAACCAGGCCTCACCCAGCGGCACCGCCATCCCGGCGCCCGGGCCGGCCACCTGCTGGCCCTGGAAGTAGCTCTGGCCGAACACGAAGTTTCCGCCGTCGCGGAACGTCTGGGATTCCTTCGAGGTGCCGAAGTGGTCCATCGCGCCCCGGGTGCCGTTGTAGTTCTGCCCGCCGTGCCGGATGTCGAGCAGGCCGGTGAGCGAGATCTTCTTGTAGCGGAACGCGGTGCGGAGCGAGCCGGTCCAGTCGGGATTCGGATCGCCCACGATGTAGTTGTTGGAGGCGTCGAGCTGCGGATAGCCGGTGCCATCGATGTACAGCGCGCCGGTGGGCGCGCCCAGGCACTGGCCCGGCGTCTGGTCGATGTTGACGTCGTTGATGACGAGGCCGCGCCCGCAGCGGACGTAGTCGGTGCCGTAGAACACGCCGATCCGCTGGCCCTCGATGGCCACGCCCTGCACGCCCAGGCCGTTGGAGCCGCCGCTGAACGGGAACGGCGCGAACTGCACGCCCGCCAGGTCGGTGACCAGGCTCTTGTTGTCGGCCCACTGGGCGCCGAGTTCCCAGGAGAAGTCGCGCGTCGTGACCGGCCGCACGTTCAACGCGAGCTCCACGCCGATGTTGCGCAGCGCGGCCGCGTTGGCGGGCTCCTCGGTGTATCCGGTGCTGCCGGCCACGGGAATGTTGAGGATCACGCCGCTCGAGTTCTGGCGATAGTAGGTGACGCCGAAGTCGGCCTTGTCCCCCAGCAGCCCGAGGTCCACGCCAGTCTCGAACTCCTTCACCCGCTCGGGCCCGAGCTCGGTCGTGGGCAGGTTGTACCGGGTCACCAGCCCGCCGACGCCGCCGAGTTGCGTGGAGCTGCTCGGGCCCCAGCCGCCTTCGGCCAGCGTGGTCGAGTTGAACACCGACTGGAGCAGATATGGCTGCGGCTGGGTGCCGCTCTGGCCGTAGGCCGCCCGCAGCTTCCCGAACGTGAGCCAGCGCTTCTCGTTGTCCGGCCCCCGATAGAAGGTCCAGGCCGCGCTCCCCTTGGGGAACCAGTTACGCCGGGAGCTGACGCCGAACGTGGACGCGCCGTCGTTCCGGACCGCCGCGGTCAGGAAGAGCTGGTTCCACAGGTCCGCGGTCGCCTGCGCGAAGTACGACTCGAGCCGCACGGTCTGCCGGAAGTCGTAGGGCGGGAGCTGGGACGAGGTGTTCCCCAGGTTGAACGGCTGCGGGGCGATGAGGCCGGTGCCGAGCGTCTGCCGGCTCTGCAGGCTGTTGGAGTTGAGGTTCTGGCCCAGCGTCAGCGTGCCCGACCACACCGGGCTCATGGTGTAGTGCGCGGTGGCCGTCAGGTTGTGGTCGATCTGGCTGGTCCGGATGTAGCCCGCGTTGACGCCGCCCACGCCGTTGGTGCCCACCACGGTGGTGTTCGAGGTCTGCCACGGCCAGCCCTGGGTCCGCTCGTCGTTGGCGTAGTCGAGGCCCAGCGTGTAGTTGAACGTCAGCCAGCGGAGCGCCGTGAACTCGGCGTTGACGTTGCCGTAGGTCCGGCCCACATCGCTGGTGGCGACGTTCTCGTTGGCCGAGAAGAACGGATTGTCGTAGATCCGGCCCTGCTGCTCGCTGCCCGGACCCGGGTTGGGAAACCGGAACGAGCGGTGCAGCCCGTACACCGGGTCGAGGAACGGCTGGTTGTTGAAGTCGGGCGGCGTGCGCCAGGCGCCGAGCAGGAGTCCCTCGGTGCTGTTCCGGCTCACCACGGACCCGCCGCTCCCGTCGGTGTAGGCCACGTTGGCCCCGACCTTCAGATTGTCGAAGATCCGGTGCGAGCCGTTGAACCGGACGGCGATCCGCCGGTAATGGCTGTTGGGGCCGACGATGTACCCCCGGTCGTAGTTGTAGCCACCCGACAGGTAGAAGGTGGTCCGCTCACTGCCGCCGGAAACGGTGAGCGTGTTGTCGGTGGTGTAGCCGTCCTGAAACATTTCCGCCGAGTGGTCGAACACCTGCGTGCCGGGCGCCAGGAGCGGCCCCCAGCTCCCCGCGGAGGCAAACGGCACCGCGCAGTTGAGGGCGCCGCCGGTCACGCACGTCGGGGCCACACCGCCCGTCCCGAGGCCGTACTTGGTCTGGAACTCCGGCAACTGGGTGTGCTGGTTGAGCCCGATCGAGCTCCGCAGCGAGTAGCGGGTCGGCCCGGGCTGTCCGTGCTTGGTGCTGATCAGGATGACGCCCTGGCCCGCTCGCGAGCCGTAGATCGCGCCGGAGGCCGCTCCCTTGAGGATCTCGACGTTCGCGATGTCGTCAGGGTTGATGTCCAGCGCGCGGTTGGCCGGCGCCGCGCTGGCGTTGAGCGAGCTGCTCAGCGGGTTGTTGTAGTTGATCGAGTTGTCGACCGGCACCCCGTCCACCACGATGAGCGGCTGGCCGTCCTGCGCAGTAATGGTGGTGGTACCTCGGATCTGGATGAACGACGACGCGCCCGGATCGCCCGAGCTCGACGTCACGTTCACGTTCGGCGCCTTCGCCGCAAGCGCGTTGACGATGTTCGGCTCGTTGCTGCGCACGATCGCGACCGAGTCGACGGCGCTCCGGCCGGTGCCGAGCTTCTCGACTTCGGACACCGTGCCGGCGCCGGTCACGACGATCTCGCCCAGCCGGAGCGGGTTCTCCGCCAGGCTGAAGTTCTGGGTCGCGGACCCGGCGAGCGTGACGCGTGCCGTAGCCGGCTTGAAGCCCACCGCGCGCGCGGTCACCGTCACCGGCGCGGCCGGCACGCGGGCGCCGGGAATGGCGATGGAATACGTCCCGTCGGAGCGCGTCGTGGCCCCGAGGTTGAGATCCTGCACCAGCACGGTGGCCTGGCCGAGCGGTGTGCCCTCGGCGCTGGTGACCGTGCCCGTCAGCGTCGACGGCTGCCGGGCCGGCTGCTGCGCCGACCCGAGGTGGGCGATGAGCGCGAGGGCGCCCGACGCGACGAACGCCGCGCGGGCGAGGCCCCGTGATACCACACGAGGAAGGGTCATGGGAAGTCTCCTGCGCCGCGAGAGGATCGGAAGCAACGGACATCGCATGCGGCCGCGCGGTGCGACACGGAAGACATTGACGTCCCACTTTCGGGGCCACAACGCCTCCGTCGCGACCCGCCGGATTCGGGGCGCGACCTGCACGCCTCGCGGCGCGAGCAACGGACTGTTCCGGGCTGAACATCGGAGAGAACCGGGTGGCGGGCGCGACCCGATGGGCGGGGGCGTCGCGGGCGGAAACGCCCGCGAGGGTCAGCGTTTCACTTCGCGGCGGTCAGGCGGGGTAGTAGCGGTGGCCGTGCGCGTCCATCTCGAGCAGGCTCGCGGCGGGCGCGAAGCGCGGGCCGTGCACGTCCTCGAGATCCCGCAGCACGTCCACCACGCGCGCGGCGGTGAGGTCGTCCACCAGACGGAGCGGGCCGCCGCGGAACGCGGGAAATCCGATGCCGAAGAGGGCGCCGATGTCGCCGTCGCGCGGGCTTCGCACCACGTCGTCGTCCATCGCCATGGCCGCTTCATTGAGCATCGCATACACCAGGCGCCGCTCCACCACCGACGGATCCGCGTCCTCCACGGGGCGAACACCGAGGAGCGGATAGACGGAATCGTCCGCGCCGGCCTTGTGGCCGTCGCGATAGCGATAGAAGCCGCGGCCGTTCTTCCGGCCCAGCCGCCCCTCGGCCAGAAGGCGGGCGAGCGTCTCCGGCGGCCGCAGCCGGTCGCCGAACGAGGCGTGCATCACCCCGCCGGCCCTCTGCGCCACATCGAGGCCAACCTCGTCGAGCAGCGCGATCGGCCCGACGGGAAAGCCCCACGCCGTCATGGTCCGGTCGATGACCTCGATCGGGACGCCCTCGGTGAGCAGAATCGCCGCCTCGTTGAGATACGGCGAGAGAATGCGGTTGACCCAGAAGCCGGGCTGATCGGCCACCACGATCACCGTCTTCCCCATCCGGCGGCCGAACCGGACGGCGGTCACGATCGCCTCGGCCGCGGTGGCGTCGGTCGGGATGACCTCGAGCAACGGCATCTTCTCCACCGGCGAGAAGAAATGCATCCCCAGCACCCGATCGGGCCGCTCCGCTCGCGCGGCAATCTCGCGGATCGGGATCGTCGAGGTGTTGCTGGCGAAGATCGCTTCCGGCCGGGTTACGGCCTCGACTTCCATCAGCACGCGGCGCTTGAGCTCGAGATCCTCGAACACGGCCTCGATCACGAGGTCGGCGCGCGCGAACCCACGGTAATCGTCGCCGCCGGAGAGCAGCGCGCCGAGCCGCTCGTACTGCGGCCGCGTGAGCCGCTTCCGCCTGAGCCGCTCCGCCAGCGGGGCGCCGGCAGCCTTGAGCCCCTTCCCCACGCGCACGAGGTCGGCGTCCTTGAGCCGTGTGTCCACCTCGACGTTGAGCGCCGCGGTGCCGGCGATGCCCGCCCCCATGAACCCCGCGCCCACCACGCCGAGACGCCGGATCTGCCGCGGCACCGCCATGCCGGGGGGGATCCCGTCGTCCTTCTTGAGCGCGGCGGTGGCGAAGAAGACCTGCACCAGCTTGCGGGAGACCTCCCCGACGGCGAGCTCGCCGAACGCGCGGTGCTCCTCGGCAAGCCCGGCGGTGACCCCCTGCTCGAGCCCGACTCGCACCGCGTCGAGCGCGCGCAGCGGCGCCGGGTAGTGGCCGCCGGTGCGGGCCCGGACCCGCTTCTCGGCGGCGCGATAGACCATCCGACGCCCGGCCGCGGTGCGGTCGAGGAAGTAGGCCTGGAGCCCGCCGCCCGGCGAGCGGCGGGGCGGCCCCTGCCGCGCGACCCGGTCGGCCGCGGCCACCGCGGCGGCGCTGAGAATGCTCGGCGGCGCCAACTCGTCGACCAGCCCGAGGCGGAGCGCCCGGGCGCCCCGCTCGCTCCGGCCGGTGAGGATCATGTCGAGCGCCGCGCGGGCGCCGATGAGCCGCGGCAGTCGCTGGCAGCCGCCCGCCGCCGGCAGGAGGCCGAGCTGCACCTCGGGAAGGCCGAGCTGGGTCCTGGGATGGTCGGTGGCCACGCGATAATGACACGCCAGCGCGAGCTCGAGGCCTCCGCCCAGGCAGGCGCCGTGGATCGCCGCCACCACGGGCTTGGCGAGCGCCTCCACCCGGTTCACCATCTCCTGCCCCTCGAAGCTCAGCCGCTCCGCCGCGCTCTCGGTGGTGAGCGCCGAGAACTCGTCGATGTCGGCGCCGGCGATGAAGCTGTCCGGCTTCCCGGAGATGAGGACCGCCGCGCGGATCGCCTGGTCGTCGCGCAGCCGGATCAGGAGCGCCTCGAACTCCACCTTGACCGCATCGCTCAGCTTGTTGACCGGCTCGCCCGGCAGGTCGAACGTGACGACCGCGATCCCGTCCTCGACCGTCGTCGTGAGGGCCGACACTAGTCGCGCTCCAGCACGACGGCGTAGCCCATCCCGCCCTGCGCGCAGATGGAGACCAGCCCGAACTGCACGTCGCGCCGCTGCATCTCGTTGGCCAGCGTCGTGACCAGGCGCGCCCCGGTGGCGCCGAACGGGTGGCCGATCGCGATCGACCCCCCCATCACGTTGGTGCATTCCCAGTCCACCCGCCCCACCGGCGCGGCCAGGCCCAGCCGCTCTGCCCAGGCCTCCGAGTCCCAGGCCTGCACGTTGGAGAGCACCTGCGCCGCGAACGCTTCGTGGATCTCCACCAGCCCAAGCTCCGCCCACGCGATCCCCGCGCGCTCGAGCGCGCGGGGCACCGCGTACACCGGACCCATCAGAAGCTGCCAGCCGGGATCGACGGCGGCCACCGCGTAGCTCCTGATGAACGCCAGCGGCTCGTAGCCCAGCGCCGCGGCCTTCTCCTCCGCCATGAGGAGGACGGCGGCGGCGCCATCGGTAAGCGGCGACGAGTTGCCCGCGGTGACCGAGCCGTAGCGGCGATCGAAGACGGGGCGGAGCTCCGCCAGCGCCTCGAGCGAGGTATCGGAGCGGATGCCGTTGTCCGCGGTGACGATCTGGTCCATGTCGCGGCCGCCGAACCAGGGCGCGATCTCGGCCGTAAGACGGCCGTCGGCGGTGGCCTCGGCGGCGCGCTCATGGCTCATCAGCGCGAGGCGGTCCTGCGCCTCCCGGGTGATGCCGTTCTCCTTGGCCATCTTCTCGGCGGACTGGCCCATCGTCTCACCCGTGGAGGGCTCGGCGACCGCGGGGGTGACCGGGACCAGGTCCCGCGGACGGGTCCGGGCGAGCGCGCGGACCCGGCGCCCCGCGCTCCGCGCCTTGCCGGCCTCCACGAGGATCTGGCTGAACCGCCGCGAGTGCAGCACCGGTATGTCGGAGAGCGACTCGACCCCGCCCGCCAGGATGGTGTCCGCGTGCCCCAGCGCGATCTGGTCGGCGGCGTTGGTGATCGCCTGCGCGGCGGAGGCGCAGGCACGGTTGAGCGTGTAGGCGGGAACGCTGGGCAGGAGCTGCGGCAGGAGACTCACCTCGCGCGCCACGTTGGGCGCGCGCACCGACGACACCACCTGCCCGAAGATCACTTCGTCGACCTCGCGCCCGTCGAGCTCGCTGCGCACGAGCAGCTCGCGGGCCGCGTGGCGCGCCAGCGCGGTCGCGGAGACGTCGCGGAAGACGGTGCCGCTCTTGGCGAAGGGCGTGCGCAGGCCGGCCACGATGGCCACCCGCCGGCCCGGCCGGGAATCGTGCAATGAGGTCCTGTCGAGAAAGTGGGCGAGAGTCGTTGTACTATTCACGCGCGCCGGGCCAGAACGCTCGCGACCGCGCGCCAGCGCTCGGCATCGACCGGCTCCAGCACCTCGCGGCCGTGCTCCACCCGGAACGGGGCGACCAGACGCGCCAGCTCGCCGGGGCGCAGCAGGTGGTCCTCCGACGTCGGGCCCCAGCCAAGTTCGCGCTGGCCGGCCAGGAACGACTCCATGATCAGCAGTCCGCCCGGCGCGACCAGGCCGCGAATATCGGCCATGCGCGCACGGTCAAGATAATTGAAGACCAGAACCGCATCAAAATTGCCCAGCTCCGGCCACGGCCCTGCCAGATCGACCACCTGCCACTCGACCGACGCTCCCTGCGCGGTCGCGAGCTCGCGCGCGGCGGCCAGCCGCGCTTCGTCGCGATCGATCCCCGTCACCTGCGCGCCGAGCAGCGCTGCCGCGATGCTGTGGCGGCCCTGGCCGCAGGCCAGGTCGACGACCCGCATGCCGGGACGGATCCGATGAGCGTGCCACGCGAACCAGGTGCTGGGACGGGGCAGGTGCGCGGCGGGGGGCAGGCTCACGGGGGTCGGTCCTCGGTGCGGGCGACACTCGAGCAGCTCACGGCACAGCCGGCCGATCTGCTCGTGATCGGGGGTGGCATCACCGGCGCCGGCGTGGCGCGCGACGCGGCCATGCGCGGCCTCAGGACAGTACTGGTCGAGCAGCAGGACTTCGGCGCCGGCACCAGCTCGCACTCGAGCCGCCTGGTACATGGCGGACTCCGCTATCTCGAGACCGGCAACCTCCGTCTGGTGCTGGAGGCCAACCGGGAGCGGCGGACGCTGCTCCGGATCGCGCCGCACCTCGTCTGGCCGCTCCCGTTCGTCTTTCCCCTGCACCGCGGCGACAGAATCGCCCTCTGGCGCCTGGCCGCGGGGATGTGGCTGTACGATGCGCTCGCGCTGTTCCGGAATGTGAGGACGCACCGCATGCTGGGCAAGCGCGCGCTGCTCGAGGCCGAGCCGATGCTGCGCGAGCGTGGCCTGCTGGGTGGGGCACGGTTCTACGACGCGCAGTGTGACGACGCCCGCCTCACGCTCGCCACGGTGCGCTCCGCGGTCCACCATGGCGCGCTGGTGGCAAACTACACCGCGGTCCGCGCGCTCGAACGCACCGCCGGCCGGGTGGTGGGCGCGGCGCTCGAGGACCGGCTCACCGGAGGCCACGCCACCCTGCGGGCCAGCGTGGTCGTCAACGCCACCGGTCCCTGGGCCGACCGCGTCCGTGTGCTCGAGGACTCGGGGTCGGCGCCGCTGCTTCAGCCCACCAAGGGCATTCACGTGGTCGTGGAGCGGAGCCGCCTCGATCACCGCGAGGCGATCGTCTTCACCAGCCCCATTGACGGCCGGGTCCTCTTCATCCTTCCCTGGGGCGACCTGTCCTACATCGGCACCACCGACACCGATACCGTCGAGCCCCCCGAGGAGCTCTCCATCACCGCGGACGACGTGGTCTATCTCCTCCGCTCCGCCAACGCGCGCTTCCCCAACGCCCGGCTCGGCATCGACGACGTGCGCGCGTCCTGGGCCGGTCTCCGTCCGCTCCTGGCCGACCGCGAGGTGACCCGGGCCTCGAGCCGCTCGCGGGACCACGCCATCGTGCAGGGCTCGGGGGGGATGATCACCGTCGTGGGCGGGAAGCTCACCACCTATCGCGCCATGGCCGAGGAGGTGGTGAACCGGGCGGTGCGGGAGCTGCGGTTCCGCGATGGTCGTCCGCGCTCGGCGGGGACGCGGACCGACGAGGAGCCGCTCCCCGGCGGCGAGGCCGCGGACCTCGCCCAGTTCCGCGAGCGTGGCCTCGAGCTGGGCGTCACCCCCGACAGCGTCGAGCACCTGCTGCGCCACTATGGCACCGAGGCCGCCGGGATTTACAACCTGGGCGTGGGAGAGCGCCGGCTGCTCCGCCGGCTGGCGCCGCCGCACCCCGCCGTCGAGGCCGAGGTAGTGCATGCGGTGCGGCGGGAGATGGCGCAGACAGTGGCGGATGTGCTGGTGCGCCGGATCCACCTCTATTACGAGGCGCCGGACCGCGGTGTGGCCGCGGCCCGGCGAGTGGCGGAGCTGATGGCGCGCGAGCGCGGCTGGGACGAGGCCCGGGTGGAAGCGGAAGCCGGAAAGTACCTGGCGCTCGCTACCTGACCACGATCCGCCCGGTCATCAGGTTGCCGTGGACCGCGCAGTTGTAGGTATACGTGCCGGCCTCGGTGAACTGGAAGTGGTACGCCGTGCCGTCGCCCGCACGGGTCGTGCTGCTGGTGAAGCTGGTGCTGCCGGTCGAGAGCACGCTGTGCTCCGTCGCGCCGGTGTTCACCCAGGTCCAGGTGACCGTGCCGTTCACCGCCACGGTATCGACGGCGGGGTTCCGGGTGGCGTTCCGGTTGCTCTGGAAGAAGATGTTCCCGAGGGTGACCGCCACGGTGGCCGGCGGTGGCGGCGGGGGAGGCCCGACGGACGTGGCGGTCGCGCTGAACGAGACCGGTGACCCGGTGGCGCCCTGGACCGCGGCCTCGGCCGTCTGCGCCCCCGCATCGGGGCCGAGGGTCCAGCTAGCGGCGCCGATGCCGGCCGCATCCGTCGCTCCCGAGGCGGGATCCAGGCTGCCGCCGGTCGTGGACCAGGTCACTGTGGCGTTTGCCTGAGGTGCGCCGTCCCGCGTCACCACGACCCTGAGCTCGTTCGGGAGCGACTGGCCCACCGGCCCGGTCTGCGCGTCCCCACTCTCCGCGGGCGCCTTGGCGATGGCCGGCGGTGAGGGATCGGGTTGGGTGTCGCCACCTCCACTGCCCCCGCCGCCACATCCCGCCGCGAGCGCGGCCATGATGCCCAGCAAGCCCGCCCAGCTCCACGCCCGATCCGGCATACCGACCCCCTCGAGTTGATGGTCGTCCGCCCATCACTGTTGTGATAACAGATGTCCTTGAGCTTACGACTTTCGGAGGGATTGGCAAGGGGACCGGAAGGGCCGGGTCGTTATCTTTCGGTCAACCGCAAGGACGGAGACTCTGGTGGACGCCAACCTGTTCGAGACGGCCAACGCCGGCTTCGCGCAAGCCATGTACGAGGAGTTCCTTCGCGACCCGGCGGCCGTCGGGGTCGAGTGGCGACGGCTGTTCGAGAGCGGCGTCGTCGGCGAGCGGCCGGATGGCAATGGAGCGTCGTCCCCCGCGCCCGCTGCCGCGCCCGCTGCCGGGCCGGCGCCCGCCGCGACTTCCGACGGACTGCCGCCCGGCGCTTCCGCCATCAGGGGTCCCGCCGCCCGGCTCGTGGCGAACATGACCGAGAGCCTGACGGTCCCTACGGCCACCACCCTGCGGGTGCTCCCGGTGGCCGTGCTCGAGGAGAAGCGGCGGGGCCTCAACCGGGCACTTCAGACCGCCGGCCGGCCGGAGAAGGTCTCCTACACCCACCTGATCGCCTTTGCGCTCGTCCAGGCCGCCAGACAGCACCCGGTCATGGGGCATACCTTCGTGCTGCGGGAGGGCAGCCCCTACCGGGTGGCGCCCGAGGGCATCGCGCTCGGACTCGCGGTGGACGTCCAGCGCAAGGACGGGAGCCGAGGCCTCGTCGTCCCCGTGATCAAGCGGGCCGACACGATGGATTTCGCCGCCTTCCACACGGCCTACGAGGCGCTCGTCGAAAAGGCTCGAGCCAACCGCCTGATGCCCGATGACTTCGTGGGCGCCACCATGACGCTTACCAACCCCGGCGGGCTCGGCACCGTGGCCTCGGTGCCGCGGCTCATGGCCGGGCAGGGCAGCATCATCGCGGTCGGGGCCATCGGCTACCCGGCGGAGTTCTCGACGGTGCCCGAGGAGCGGCTGCGGGAGTTCGGGGTCGGCAAGGTCATGACCGTCACGAGCACCTACGACCACCGCGTCATTCAGGGCGCGGAGTCGGGCGCGTTCCTGGCCACGGTGGAGCACCTGCTCCAGGGAGACCAGGGCTTCTACGAGCTCCTCGCCGAGAGCCTCGGACTGGGCGAGGCGGGCTACCAGCTCGCCCGCCCGAGCCCGGCCACGCAGCCGGGCAAGGGGCCGGCGGGGCCGGTCGCGCCCGAGATGCTGTACCACGTGGCCGCGGCCATGGCGCTGGTGAAGGCCTTCCGCATGCACGGGCACCTCGCCGCGCACCTCGACCCGCTCGGCACGCCGCCGATCGGCGACCCCGCGCTCGATCCCGGCCCACTCGGCCTGACCCCCGAGGTGATGGCGGCAATTCCCTCCCAGGTGCTGCGCATCGCCGTGCCCGGCCGGACGCTCGCCGAGTCGCTGCCGTACCTGCAGGCCACCTACTGCGGGACGATGGCCTACGAGATCGAGCACATCTCCACGCACGAGGAGCGCGTCTGGCTGCGCGAGAAGATCGAGAGCGGCGCGTATCGCCGGCCGCTCTCGCCCGAGGAGCAGCGCCGCCTTCTCCAGCGCCTCACCGACGTGGAAACGCTCGAGCAGTTCCTCCACAAGGCCTATCTCGGCCAGAAACGGTTCTCGATCGAGGGCGTGGACATGCTGGTCCCGATGCTGGACCTCACGATCGAGCGCGCCGCGGAGAGCGGCGCGCGCGATGTCGTGATCGGGATGGCGCACCGGGGGCGGCTCAACGTGCTTGCGCACACCGTCGGGCGGCCGTACGAGACGATCTTCGCCGAGTTCGAGGGCGGGCGGCACGTGGAGGCCGGCCAGCTCACTCCCGAGGGCGGCACCGGCGACGTGAAGTACCATCACGGCGCCGAAGGCGCCTACCGGACGCCCGAGAACAAGGCGATCACCGTCACCCTGTCGCCCAACCCGAGCCATCTCGAGTTCGTGGGGCCGGTGGTGGACGGGCGGGCGCGGGCCAGACAAACCCAGCGGCGCGGCCGCGAGGCGCACCACGATCCGACGGCGGCGCTGCCGGTCATCATTCACGGCGACGCGGCCTTCGCCGGCCAGGGCGTCGTCGCCGAGACACTCAACCTCGGCTCGCTCGACGGCTATCGCACGGGCGGCACGCTCCACATCATCACCAACAATCAGGTCGGCTTCACCACCGACAACGAAGAAGCGCGCTCGACCCGCTACGCGTCCGATCTGGCCAAGGGATTCGACATTCCCATCATCCACGTGAACGGCGACGACGCCGAGGCCTGCCTCAGCGCGGTGCGGCTGGCGATGGCCTACCGCGACCGCTTTCACCAGGACATGCTGATCGACCTGGTCGGCTACCGCCGCCACGGCCACAACGAGGGCGACGAGCCCGCCTACACCCAGCCCTTGATGTACGAGCGGATCAAGACCCTGCCGACCACCCGCGCGGTGTACGCGCGCACGCTCATCGCGGCCGGCGTGATCACCGAGGAAGAGGCCGAGCGCCAGGCGGCGACCGCCTACCAGCGGCTGGTGGATATCCAGCAGGGGTTCAAGGCGGGCATGAGCCGGGGTGCGCACGGCGAATCGCCGCACAAGCTCGCCGGTGCCGGGCAGGAGGTGGACACCGCGCTCGCGCCCGAGTTCATCATGGCGCTCAACCAACAGTTGCTGAGCTGGCCGGAGGGCTTCACCATCCACCCCAAGCTCGGCAGACAGCTCGAGCGGCGCCGTGGCGCGCTGGGGTCGGAGGGCGGGATCGATTGGGCGCACGCGGAAGCATTGGCTCTCGCCTCGCTGCTCACCGAAGGGGTGCCGGTGCGGCTCACGGGCCAGGACACCGAGCGCGGCACATTCAGCCAGCGACACCTGGTGCTGCACGACGTCGTCACCGGCGAGCGGCTGACCCCGCTGGAGCGGCTGCCGGGCGCGCTCGCGCCGATCGAGCTGCACAACAGCCCGCTCAGCGAGCTCGCCACGCTCGGATTCGAGTACGGCTACAGCGCCGCGGCCCCTGAGGCGCTCGTGCTCTGGGAGGCGCAGTTCGGCGACTTCATCAACGCCGCGCAGGTGATCGTGGACCAGTTCCTCTCGGCGGGCCTCTCCAAGTGGGGGCTGACGACGCGGCTCACCCTGCTGCTTCCGCATGGCTACGAAGGCCAGGGCCCGGAGCACTCGAGCGGGCGGCTCGAGCGGTTCCTTCAGCTCGCCGCGGAGGGCAACATCCGAGTGGCCAACCCCACGACGCCGGCGCAGTACTTCCACCTCCTCCGCCGGCAGGCGCGGCGAACGCGGCAGCGCCCCCTCGTGATCATGACGCCCAAGAGCCTGCTCCGCCTGCCGCAGGCCGCATCTCGGCTCGAGGACCTCTCGTACGGACGCTGGCACCCGATCCTCGACGATCCGTGGGCTGTGGGGCGGGAGGACCAGGTCACCCGTGTGGTGCTCTGTTCCGGCAAGGTCTACTACGACATCCTGACGGAGGCGGAGAAGCTGGCCGAGGGACGCCCCGCCGTGGTCCGGCTGGAGCAGCTCTACTCGTTCCCCTGGCCCGAGACGCGTGCGGTGCTGGCCCGCTACCCGCGCCTGGAGGAGCTGGTCTGGGTGCAGGAGGAGCCCAGGAACATGGGCGCCTGGAGCTATCTCATGCCCAAGCTGCTCGAGCTGGCGCCTCCCGGCGTGAGCGTGGCCTTCGTGGGGCGGCCCGAGCGCGCCAGTCCGGCCGAAGGGTATCCCGCCGCGCACGCGGCGGAGCAGGGCCGGATCATCCAGGAAGCGCTCGTCGCCGGCCGGGCGCAGCCGGCGCTGCCTACGATGGCGGCCGCCGGTCAGGGGAAGGGCTGACCGGTCGACCTCGTCAGGCGACCGCGTCCAGCAGCCGAAGGGTTCCGTCGGTCACGGCGCCGAAGGACAGGTGGCCGGCCAGTCCGCGGGCGTGGGTCTGCCAGGGAAACGCCGCCGGTCCCTTGGTGAGCCCCAGCGCGGGCACCAGTCCTTCGTCGATGGCGGCCCAGAAGGCGGTGCCGAAACCGAAGCCCGCGGTCCGGCCAACGGCATTGAACCGGCGGCGAAGCACGGCGTACGCCGCGCCGGCGCCGATGCCGAGAGCCCAGTGGATCGCGGAGCCGAGCTTCTCACGCTGATCGTCACCCAGGTCGGATCCGACTGCCCGCGCCGCCTTCTCCGCGGCCACGCCGTACGCGGTCTTCCCCTGGCGGGCCGCGTCTTCGCGCCGTCTGGCGCGGCGGTCTTCGCGATCATACATGGCGCTCGTCACCCGGCCCATGACCCACGTGGCTACGGCGCCGGCGACGGCGCCCTTCATCAGGTCCCGGGTGATGCTGTGGCGGGAGGGGTCTCGCATCGGCGTCTCCTGGTAGAGGTGCGTCATCCTTCGCGTCGCTCAGGATGAGGCTGGAGCGCCGCCGCGTCTGTGACCTGCCCCCCACCTAAGCAAGAAGGGGCGGCCACCTCGGCCGCCCCTTGTCGTTTCCACTCCCCGCGCGGGGTCAGTCCTTCGGCAGCATCGGCCGTTCAGACACCTGCCGCGCCAGCTCCTTCAGAGGCTCCGAGAGGTGCTCGCCGTAATGCAGAAGAAACACGCCACGGGCGCGCTTCTGCATGAGGAACGCGACCAGTGGCGTGTCCGCCTTGGCCGCGTTGCACTCCCTGCACGCCAGGACCAGATTGTCCGGGCGGTCATAGGCGGTCTGCCCCCGGCGGGGGCGGACGTGATCCAGCGTAATCGTCTCGGAAGGCGTCTCGGTCCCGCAATACGCGCACACCGAACCGTGGAGGTCGAGGAGCCAATCGCGGTGGGACTGCATGGAGCGGCCGGGTGACCGGCGAAAGCTGGAGGTGGAAACTGCGCTGCGATGACGTGGTCTGCGTGCCACAAAGATCCAATTCGAGGGTGAATGTGAGGGCCTGCATGGCAGACCGGCGAATGACAACTGGGGAATCTAGCAAGAATGACGCCAGAATGACAGGCCGCGCAGGGATCGGGCTGGCCTGCCTGCTGAGTGCCGCCCTGGTATCGGCGTGTGCTTCAACTCCGAAACCGCCGGAGGCGGGGGCGCGCCAGGCCATCGAGGCGGCGGTGCGGCGTTACGTCACCGCCTCGAACGAGGGTGACGCCAAGGCGCTCGCCGACCTGTATGCGGACGACGCCGTGCTCCTTCCTCCGGACCACGAGCCGGTGCGGGGGCGTGAGGCCATTGGCGCGTACTGGAGCCAGGGAACTGATGAGGGGCTGGAGGTGACGACACTCGCCGTGGAGGTTGACGGCGACCTCGGCTACCTGGTCGGACGCTACAATCTTCCGGCCACCGAGGAGGAGCCGGCCGACTCCGGGAAGTACGTCATGTGCCTCAAGCGGCAGCGCGACGGCTCGTGGAAGCTGACAGCCGACATCTGGAACCAGAGCGGCGAGGGCGACGAAGACGACGACGCCCGCGCCCCCGAGCCCTCGGTCATCTGAGGCGCGGCCGGCTCACGGCGCCGCGAACGGAGTCTCGACGTCGGGCACCGCTGCCCGGTAGCGGGACTCCAGCAGCCGCCCCCAGCGGCTGTCATACGGATGCACCTCGAGGGTGGGCCGGCCATCGCGGAAAATCGGGCGGCCTTCGTTGGTCCACTGGAAGATTCCGCCGCTGAGATTCCGCACGTTGGTGTACCCCTGCCCCTGCAGCCAGTGCGCCAGCCGCCCCCCGCGGTAGCCGACCGACCCGTACACTACGAGCGGGGCGTTCTTCGGGAGGCCGCGCAGCGGCCGGAGGCTCGGCCGGCCCGCATCCATCCGCACCGCCTCGCGCAGATGGCTGATCTGATATTCGGGCAGGGTGCGCGCGTCCAGCACGAGCGGCTGGGTGCGGCTCGGGTCCTCGCGCCAGCGGGCAAACTCCGCCCGGTCGATCCACTGGATGTCGGGAAACTTCCGCGCGGTGAGCCGGCGGACCGCTTCGAAGCCGACGCCCCGGCCGGCGATCAGCACCACCGCCGCCCCGATGAGGATCGGCACCACGACCCCGACCAGAAGGATGCCGAGCAGCGGCCGGCCGCTCTGCGCCCGCCGCGCCCGCTCCCAGCGGCCGCCCCCCGGCTCCGTCTCGTCCATCATGGCCGTTCGATCTCCTCCCGGAGGCGCAGCAGCGAGTCCTCGGTGGCCACCAGCGCGCCGCGCGCGTCGGTGAGCTCCTGCTGCGTGCTCTGCACAAAGCGGCGGTAGGGAGCGATCGCCTGGTTGATCCGCTCGGCGGACTGGGTGATCTCGAGATGCACCTGCCGGGTGAGTCCCTCACGCAGCCTGGTGCGCAGCTCGGCGATGCGCCGCGAGAATTCGCGCTGCGCCTGCCGGCGCTTGCGCGGGATCACGTAGAAGCCGCCAATGGCGAGCGCGGTAGCGAGGAGAAGTCCGGTCACATCGGCCACGGCGCCCGTGAGGAGGGTGACGACCAGCGTGCCCAGGCCGAGCGCGCCGGCTTGGGCAAGGGCGGTCGTGGCGAACGTCCCCTGCACGTCGTTGGCGATGGCGCGCGCCTCGGCATCCCGATCGTAGCTTCCGACGGTCTCCCGCGCCACCCGCCCGATCGACTCGAGCAGCGCCTGCCGGTTGTAGGTGAAGCTGCCGCCCACCTCCCCCACCATGCCCTCGCGGTGGCGCTCGATCTGCCGCCGGTCGATGTAGCCGCTCACGTCCTGCCACGCCTTCAGGTTCCGCTCGACGATCCAGTCGATGATCCGGCCGGTCTCCGCCTCGAGCTGGGCTGGCGTGTCGCCAATGACCTCACGCTCGAACGCGCGCCGCACCCCCTCACTGTCCAGCAGGGTGCGGATCCGACCGATGCGGAGCGTCTCCTCGAAGAACCGCATGCCGCGCTGCTCCATGTCCCCCAGCAGCACGTCGAGCCGGGAGAGCCGCGGCTCCACGTCGCGCACCATCTCGTCGTGGAAGAGGGCGAGCTGCCGGTCGATGCTCTGGATGGTCTCGATGTCCTGCGCCAGCAGCTTGAGCCGCTGGAACGCGACGTCCTTGTACCGGGCCGCCAGGCGGAGCCCCACGTTGAGCGGATTGAGCAGCTTGAGGCGGATCCGCTCCTGCTGGTCGAGCGTGCGCACCAGGTACTGCACCATGGCCTCGAAGCCGCTCCCCTGCCAGCCTTCGGCCGAGCCCGCGGCGCGCGCCGCGAGCGCGTCGCGGGCGGACACCGCGAACAGCCGAGGCGGCTCGCCGACCAGCGCCGCGGCGTTGTCCCGCACGAAGTCGAGCACCTGCTGCTGGTCCTCGGGCCGGGTGAGAATGTCGATCTTGTTCACCACGAACACGATCTTCTTGCCCCACTCGCGGATCTGCTCGAGGAACCCGCGCTCGCTCTCGGTGAACGGCCGGTCGGCGCTGGTGACGAAGAGCACGAGATCGGAGCGGGGGAGAAAGTCCCGCGTCAGCTCCTCGTGACGCCGGATGATGGCGTTGGTGCCCGGCGTGTCCACGATGGTGATCTCGCGCAGCAGGTCGGCCGGGTAGGTGCGATCGAGCAGGTACGCCTCCAGCAGGTGCTCGGAGGGCTCCGCGCCGTAGCGCAGCCGGTTGATCCGGTCGGTGGTGGGGGTGACGCCTTCGGGCAGCACCCGCTCGCCGAGCAGCGCGTTGATGAAGCTCGACTTGCCGGAGTTGAACTCGCCGGCCACGACCAGGAGGAACAGGCCCTCGAGCTGGTCGCGCGCCTCCTGGAACCGGCGGAGGTCGTCCGCGTCGACGTCGGTGCCGAACCGTTCGAGCGCGCCCGCGAGCCGGTCCAGCAGCTCGTGCTCGCGCGCGCGCAGGTCCTGCTCGCGCTCCGACAGGATGGCGCGGCGCCCCAGCAGTCTGCCGATCACGGCTGTGCCTCCGGCGTGGGCGCCAGGCCGACCGGGCCCACGATGACGTGGAGTGGAGCGGGGTCGGTCGCATCATAACCGGGCCGAGCGGTCACGTCGAGAACGGGCCCGGAACCGAGTGTTTCGCGCCGCATCCGCGATTATCTTCCTCGCTTCCCCTCCGTACGTCGCTCGGCGCCGGGAAACCGCGCCCGAAAGGAGCCCGTCTGACCGCAGAGAGCACCGGCACCCGGCCCACGCGAGGCGCCACCAGGACGGACGCCGCACCGGACGCCCGGCCCGACGCACTCGCCTGGCGCAGCATCAACGCCATCCGCGCCCTCTCGATGGATGCGGTCGAAGCCGCGCAGTCGGGTCACCCCGGCACGCCGATGGCGCTCGCGCCCGCGGCTTACGTGCTGTGGCACCGCTACCTCCGGCACAATCCCGGGAACCCCGTCTGGCCCGACCGCGACCGCTTCGTGCTGTCGTGCGGCCACGCCTCGATGCTGCTCTACTCCCTGCTCTATCTGTCGGGCTACGATCTCTCGCTCGACGACCTCAAGGCGTTCCGCCAGTGGGGCTCCCGTACGCCGGGCCATCCCGAGCGCGGCCACACGCCGGGGGTCGAGACCACGACCGGGCCGCTGGGCCAGGGCGTCGGCAACGCGGTCGGGATGGCGATGGCGGAGCGCTTCCTGGCCGACCGGTTCAACCGCCCGGGCCACCGGATCGTGGACCACCGCACCTGGGCGTTCGCCAGTGACGGCGACATGATGGAGGGCGTGGCGAGCGAGGCCTGCTCGCTCGCCGGGCATCTCCGGCTGGGCAAGCTCGCGCTGATCTACGACGACAACCACATCACCATCGACGGGGACACCGCACTCTCGTTCTCCGATGACGTGCAGCGCCGCTACGAGGCGTACGGCTGGCACGTGGTCCGCGTCGCCGACGGCAACGACCTCACCGCCATCGCCGCGGCACTCGAGGCGGCCCGCGACGAAACCGCGCGGCCGACGCTCATCATCCTCCGGACGTACATCGCCGACCCGGCCCCGACCAAGCGGAATACGAATCAGGCCCACGGCGAGCCGCTCGGCGCCGCCGAGGTGCGGCGCACCAAGGAGATCATGGGCTGGCCCGCGGAGCCCGCGTTCTACGTGCCCGAGGACGCGCTCGGCCACTGGCGCGAGTCGGCGGCTCGGGGCGTGGCGCTCGAGGCCGAGTGGCGCACGCGCCTCGCCGCGTACGCGGCCGAGCACCCGGACGCCGCGCGGGAGCTGGAGCAGTGGCTCGCCGGCACCCTTCCCGACGGCTGGGACCGCGAGCTCCCCGCGCTGACTCGCGACAGCGCTCCGCTGGCCACGCGCCAGGCATCCGGGCTGGCGCTGCAGGCCATCGCGGCGGCGGTGCCCAACCTCGTCGGCGGCTCCGCGGATCTGGGCGGCAGCACCGGCACCACCCTCAAGCAGGGCGGCACCTTCGGCCCGACCACCACGGGCCGGACCATTCATTGGGGCATTCGGGAGCACGGGATGGCGGCCTGCCTCAACGGCATCGCCGCCCACGGCGGCGTCCGCGGCTTCGGCAGCAGCTTTCTGGTCTTCTCGGATTTCATGAAGCCGGCCGTCCGGCTTGCCGCGATCATGCACCTGCCGGTCATCTACATCGGCACGCACGACTCGATCGGGCTCGGCGAGGACGGCCCGACGCACCAGCCGGTCGAGCAGTTGGCCATGCTCCGCGCCATTCCGAACCTCGTCACGCTGCGGCCCGCCGACGCGACCGAGACGATCGAAGCCTGGCGCATCGCGATGGCGCGCACCGTGGGTCCGACGATGCTGGTCCTGACCCGCCAGAAGCTCCCCGTACTCGACCGCGCGACCCTCGGCGCGGCCGACGGCGTGTCGCGCGGCGCCTACGTCCTGCTCGATCCGCCGGGCGGGACGCCGCAGGCGATCCTCATCGCCACCGGCTCCGAGGTCCACGTGGCGCTGGGCGCCGCCCGGCTGCTGCAGGCCGACCGGGTGCGGGTCCGGGTGGTCTCGATGCCGTCATGGGAGCTGTTCGCCGCGCAGCCGGAGGCATATCGGAGCGAGGTCCTGCCGCCGGCCGTGCGCGCGCGCCTGGGCATCGAGGCGGCCTCGCCTTTCGGCTGGCGGCGCTGGGTCACGGACGAAGGCGCCGTGCTGGCCATGGAAGGGTTCGGCGCCAGTGCGCCAGGCGGCCGGCTGTTCCAGGAGTTCAAGTTCACCGCCGAGCACGCCGCCGAGATGGTGCGGCAACTGCTGGCACGGCGGCACACCCCCGGCGCCAGGGAGGGCAGCGCATGACGACCGGTCGCACGTCACCCGCGGTGAACCCGCTCGTCCGCCTCGGCGAGTTGGGCCAGAGCCCCTGGTACGACTACATCACCCGCGACCTGATGACCAGCGGCGAGTTGGCCCGGCTCATCGCGGACGACGGGCTCCGGGGAATGACCTCCAACCCCACCATCTTCGAGACAGCGATCGCGGCGAGCCGGCTCTACGACGCCGAGATCCGCGGGCTGGCCGACACGGGCCGGAGCGCGCAGGAGATCTTCGAGCACCTGGCCGTGGCCGACGTCCAGGCGGCGTGCGACGCCTTCGCCGGCGTGCACCACGCCACGGGGGGAAGCGACGGGCTGGTCTCGCTCGAGGTGTCGCCCGCGCTCGCGCGGGACACCGACGCGACCATCCACGAGGCCGAGCGGCTCTGGCGCCTTCTCGACCGCACCAACGCGATGATCAAGATTCCCGGCACGCGCGAGGGACTGCCGGCGATCACCCACTGCATCGCCGCCGGCGTGAGCGTCAACGTCACCCTGCTCTTCTCGGTGGAGCGCTACGCGGAAGTGATCGAGGCCTTCCTCGAAGGACTCGAGCGCCGGGTCGAGGCCGGGCTCCCGCTCCGGACGATCGCCTCGGTGGCGAGCTTCTTCGTGAGCCGGGTGGACGCGAAAGTGGACCCGCTGCTCGACCGCCTGGGCGACCCGGAAGCGCTCCGGGGCCGGATCGCGATTGCCAACGCCTGCGCCGCCTACCGGCTGTTCGAGTGGTCGCTGGGCACACCGCGCTGGGACCGTCTGGCCAAGGCCGGCGCCCGTCCCCAACGGCCACTCTGGGCGTCCACCAGCACCAAGGACCCGCGCTACTCCGACGTGCGCTACGTTGAAGCGCTGGTGGCGCCCCGCACGGTCAACACGCTGCCGCCCGAGACCTTCGCGGCCTATCGCGAGCACGGCAGTCCCGTCGTGCGGATTCAGGACGGCGTGGCCGCCGCGCCCGGGCAGCTCCGTGCGCTGGCCGAACTCGGCATCGACCTCGGCGCGATCACGCAGGCGCTGGAGACGGAAGGCGTGGCGAAGTTCGCGGCGTCGTACTCGGCGCTGCTGGCCGGGATCGAAGCCAAGGCGGCGGTGCTGGCGGGGGCCGGCCGGAGCTAGGACAACTTCACCCCCGCCCTCACGCCGCGGTGTCGCTCCGCTCCGGCACTACCAGCGGCAGCCGCTCGCTCCGGGCAACGATGAGCGCGGTGAGCAGGTCGCCCGTGACGTTGGGCACCGTCCGCGCCATGTCCAGAATCCGGTCGACCCCCAGGACAAGCGCGATTCCCTCCGGCGGCACCCCCACCATCCCGAGTACCATCACCAGCAGCGGAATCGAGCCGCTGGGCACGCCCGCCACGCCGATGGCCGTGACCACCGCCATGATGATCACGACGATCTGGGTCACCAGATCCATCTGGACCGCGAACACCTGGGCCAGGAAGAGCACGGTCACCCCTTCGAACAGCGCCGTCCCGTTCATGTTCATCGTCGCGCCGAGCGGAAGAACGAACCCGGCAATCTCCGGGGGCACCCCGAAGTTGTCCTCCGCCGTGCGGATGGTGGTCGGAAGCGTGGCGTTCGAGCTGGACGTGGAAAATGCGGTGATCATCAGCGCGCGGGCGCGCGAGAAGAAGCTGCGCGGGCCGATCCCGACGAAGGCCTTCGCGATGAGACCGATCACGCCGAACTGGTGGATCGCCAGTGCGACCAGCACCGTGACGACGTAGAGGCCGAGTGATTTGAGTACGTCGAAGCCGAACCTGGCCGTGACCGAGAAGATGAGCCCGGCCACGCCAAGGGGCGCCAGCCGCATCGCGAAGCCGATGATCACCATGACAGCCTGATTGATCCCCTCCAGGAGCCGCATCACCGGCTTGGCCGCCTCTTCGGCGATCAGGGTGAGCGCGATGCCGAACACGAGGCTGAAGAAGATGAGGCCCAGCATGTCGCCGTTGGCCGCGGAGGCGACCGGGTTGCGCGGGACGACGTTGACGAACGTGTTGACGCCGAACCTGGTCTCCTCGGAGGCGACCAGCTTCTCCCCGGCCTGCGACGAATATTCCGCCATGAGCGCCGTGCGCATGGCAGGATCGAGCGCGTCGCCGGGCCGGATCAGGTTGACCAGCGTGAGCCCGACGCACACGGCGAGCGCCGTCGTGAGCAGGAAGATGACCAGCGTCTTGACCCCGACCCGGCCGATGCGCCGGAGATCGCCCAGCGATGCCACGCCCATGGTGACCGAGGCGAACACGAGCGGGACCACGACCATGAAGAGCATCCGGAGGAAGATCTGCCCGATCGGCTGGGCCACGTCGTCCACCACCCACTTCAGCGCGGGCGATTCGCGCGCGTAGATATTGCTGACCACGCCGGCCACCGCGCCGAGGACCAGACCGAGCAGGATCTTGGTGTGCAGCGCCAGACGGCGCCGCGGAGCCGGGTGGGTCATGGGGACAGATTCCGGAAAGAAAGGAGCGGAAAATCTACCCGGCCGTCCCCCTTGTATCTACCCGGCGGCAGGCGCACCCTTCACCTCCGTTCGTCCGGCTCATGAATCCTCTCACACGAGGCGTCCGCATGCGTCGCAGGTTCCTGCCCGGGTCGGGTCTGGTGATCGCCATCGGGGCACTGGCCGCCGCGCCGGCCGCGGCCCAGCGCACCACCGCGCCGGTATCGGCTCCCATCGGGAACGTGCGCTACGAGATCACCTTCGACTCGAGCACCGCGCGATCCCGGACGATCAAGGTCGCGATGAGCTTCGACGTCGCGGGGTCGGGGCCGGTGCTGCTCTCGCTTCCGGCGTGGACGCCGGGCGCCTACGAGCTGAGCTTCTTCGCGCGCTGGGTCTCCAACTTCAACCCGCGGGCGGCCGGCAGGGCACTGGCCTGGGACAAGCTCGACTACGACACCTGGCGGCTGCTGCCGGCCGGGGCCCGGTCGGTGACGGTACGGTTCGACTACCTCGCCGATTCGCTGGACAATGCGATGGCGTGGTCCCGGCCCGATTTCGCCCTGTTCAACGGCACCAATGTCCTGCTCTACCCCGAGGGGCGCGGCACCAACTTTCCCGCCACGGTGACGATCAAGACCGAGCCCGGCTGGCTCATTGCCACGGGCATGCAGGCCGTACCGCAACGGGCGGGCACGTACCACGAGGGGAACTATCACGACCTCGTGGACAAGCCGTTCTTCGTGGGCCGGATGGATTACGACAGTGCCAGGGTGGCGGGGGTCTGGACCCGTTTGGCCACCTATCCGGCGGGAGCGATGACCGGCCCCGCGCGGGCGCAGACGTGGGACGAGATCGGAAAGATGATCCCCGCCGAGGCCGCCGTGTTCCGCGAGACGCCGTGGCCGCACTACACGGTGATGATGATCTTCGACTCCTCCTACGGCGGCGGGAGCGCGCTGGAGCACACCAACTCCCACGTGGGCATCTACAGCCCTCAGTTCATCGGGAATCCCATCCTCGCCTCGATCACGGCGCACGAGATCTTCCACGCCTGGAACGTGAAGCGGCTCCGGCCGGCGGACATGGTGCCGTACCGGTACGACCGAAGCGAGCCGACGCCCTGGCTCTGGGTGAGCGAAGGCATCACCGACTACTACGCCGACCTCGCGATCCTGCGCGGCGGGATCATCGACAGCGCCCAGTTCCTGGGCGTCACCAGCGAGAAGATCGGCAAGCTGTCGGAGGCGCCGCCCACGGCGCTCGAGGACGCCTCGCTCTCGACCTGGATCCACCCGACCGACGGCAGCTCCTATCTCTACTACCCCAAGGGGTCGCTCGCCGGCCTCCTGCTCGACGTGCTCATCCGGGACGCGAGCGACAATCGCCACTCGCTGGACGACGTCATGCGGGAGCTCTACCGCTCCACCTACAAGGCGGGCCGCGGCTTCACGGGGGCGGATTGGTGGCGCGCGGTCTCACGCAACGCAGCCGGAAAGAGCTTCAAGGATTTCGCGGCCCGGTACGTGGACGGCCGCGTGCCCTACCCCTGGGCGCAGGTGCTCCCGCTGGCCGGGCTCCGCGAGGTGGCCGACACCATCCGGGAGGCGCGTCTCGGCATCGCCACCGCGATGGACTCGACAGGCGGCATCGTGATCAAGCAGGTCGATCCCGGCAGCGCGGCGGGAGAGGCCGGCGTGAAGCCGGATGACGTGCTCCTCCGACTTGGTGGTATCGCGGTCACCGACTCCACCTTCGGTGAGCAGTTCCGCGAACGGTTCGGGAAGGAGGCGGGGCAGCCGCTGCCTATCGAGGTGCGCCGCGATGGCCGGACGATGACACTGAACGGGGAGGTGCGGCTGGTGACCCGGGTGGAGAACCGGCTGACGATCGACCCGACTGCGTCGGCCAAGGCGGTGCGGGTAAGGGAGGGGATCCTCCGGGGGACGACGGCACAATAGCGCCGCGGCGGCTGTGTGCGTGCGCCTTACCGGGAAGTACTGTCGACCGCGCCTGCCTGGCCCGTGTCGGCCCCGGCTTCGCCCAGGCTGTCAGTTCCGATCGCTCGCGCGGTATCAGGACGGCTCGCGCTGTCGCCCACGACCTCCACCGCGCCGCCGCCACCGGCCGCGCGCTTCCGCACGATGTCCGCGATCGGTATCGGCGGCTCGAGCCGCTGCCCCACGGCAGGCGCGCCCTGGATCTTCCGCACCACGTCCATCCCCAGCACCACCCGGCCGAACGCCGCGAACCCCTGACCGTCCGGATTCCGCTTCCCGCCGAAATTGAGCGATGGCTGATCGCCGATGCAGATGAAGAAGTCCGAGGTCGCCGTGTTGGGCCCATCGCGCGCCATCGAGATGGTGCCGTCCTTGTGCGACAGGCCGGTGAGCTTGGTCCGCTCGAGCGTGATCGGCGGGAAATCCTTGACCCGGAGCGAGTCGAGTCCCGCCTGCACCACCTCGATCTTCACCTTGTCGTGAGGCTGGTTGTCCGCCCGGACGGTACGGTGAAACCGGCCGAAGCGATAGAAGCCCAGGTCCACGTAACGGAGGAAATTCGCCGAGGTAAGCGGCGCGTGGACGCTGTCGATCTCCACCTCGATGTTCCCGAGCTGTGTCTCGATGATCACGCGCGGCAGCGCCTGGGCCTCGGCGAGATTGATGAGCCCGGCACTCAGCAGGGGCGCCCAGAGCGTCCATGCGAAGGCGGCGAGCGTCTGACGCGGTTGTCTCATCCGGGGGATGCTAACTCCCGGCGAACAGCTTGGCCAGATCATCCGGACGCAGCGGGTCGGGCTCGGCCTGGAGGCCGGTGAGCCAGGCCGCCCGCCCCAGCACCTCGGCCGGTGCGGCGCCGGCCGCGCGCAGCTCCCGGATACCGGTGTCCCCGCGCGACTTGCTCAGCTTCCCGCCGCCCGGATTCCGGATGAGCGGATGATGCACAAACGCCGGCAGTGCGGGCCGTCCCAACAGGCGGCCCAGCCGGATCTGGCGGCCGGTCGAGCCCAGCAGGTCCTCGCCCCGGACGATCAGGTCCACCCCGTGCCTGAGGTCGTCCACGGCGACCGCAAACTGGTAGGTCCACTGCCCCAAGCGGTCGCGGAGCAGCAGGTCGCCGGATTGCTCGGCGGGATGCTGCTCCTGCGAGCCCAGTCGGGCATCGACGAATCGCTCCGCGCCGGGCTCCATCCGGAGCCGGAGCCCACGGCCGGGCGCCGGCTCGAGACCGCGGTCGCGGCAGCGCCCCGGATATCGTGTCTCCTGGTTGACGACGTCGCCGGCTTCACCCGTGACGTCCTTGCGCGAACAGTCGCACACGAAGACGCCGGCGCCGAGCCGCTCGAGCGCGACGGCGTACTCGCTCCCGGAGTCGCTCTGCCGGAGCGGCGACGCGCCGGAGCGGAACTCCGCCACCGCGCCGATGTCCGGCTCCAGTCCGAGCCACTCCAGGTCCTCGAGCAGCGCCGCCTCGTACGCGCGCCGGCAGCGGCTCCGGTCGTGGTCCTCGAGCCGGAGCAGCACCCGACCGCCGAGTGCCCGGGCGAGCCCCCACACCCAGACCGCGTTGGCAGCGTGGCCCAAGTGCAGGTAGCCGGTAGGGCTGGGCGCAAAGCGGGTGAGCGGCCGGGGCGGCAGCCGAGCGGCGAGGGCGCAGAGGTCGAACTGGTGCATGGGGCAAGATCGCGGCACTGCCGGGCTTGCGCGACCCTCTCGAGCGCGCTTCATATCAGCGCATGGCGATCCGCGAAGTGGCCGTCACCTCGCTGGGTGATCTCATCGCCCAGACCACGCCGCCGGAACCGGACCCCGCCACCGGCCGGCGGCGGAGCAGCGGCGTCTACCCCGGCGCCGGCGACGCCCGCAGGCCGCTGCTTACAAGTTTGGACCAGCTCGGCGGCGCCTCGGCGCCGCACACCAAGGCGGACCTGGAGGAGTACATCCTCCGCAACTTCATCCGCTACTCCCGTCCCTACTTCGGCAGTCCGCCGGAGAACGACTGGGAGGTGCTGGTGGCGGCGCAGCACCACGGCCTCCCCACCCGGCTGCTCGACTGGACCTACTCGCCGCTCGTGGCGGCGCACTTCGCCACCGTCGAGGGCTCCGGCGGAGCCGACCGCGCCGTGTGGCGGCTCGACTGGAAGGAGGTCCACCGCTTCTTCCGCCTGCCGGAGCTCGCGCTGCTCATCCAGGACCTGGAAGGGATTTTTGCCGGCGACCGGCCGTTCACGCCATCGGCGCTGTTCGCCATGCGCGAGGGCAGCCGGCCGTTCGCCTGCATGCTGGAGCCGCCGTCGCTCGATGCGCGCATCGTGGCCCAGTCCGCCGCGTTCACCCTCTGTTCCGAGAAGCGCCAGACGTTCGACGATTTCCTCGAGCGCCACGGTCTGGGCGGCGCGCTCACCAAGATCGTGATCCCGGCCCAGCACGCCGGCCGCATCCGCGACCAGCTCGATCTGGTCAGCGTCGACGAGCGCCGGCTCTTTCCCGACCTCGACGGCGTCGCCGCTTACCTGAAGCGCTACTACTCCTGACCGCCCTCCCGAGCCAGGCCTCGCGCAGCGCGAGCTGCCCCGGCGTGGGGCTCGGGTTGATCTCGAAGCGGACCGGCTGCCCCCTGTCATCCTGGATCAGGGTGATGCCGAGCCTGGCGTAGTACTCCCTGATCGGCAGGTGCTGCGCGTGCAGGACGTAGCGGTCGAAGAACTCCCGGATCTCGGGGTAGGTCATCGCCACCAGCGTATCCACGAACGTCGAGTCGGGGAACGCCCGGCGCTTCCCGTACCGGTGCGTCAGCTCGATGATGAGATCGCGGAGCCCGCGATCGCCGTGCGAGAGCTCGAGGAGCCGGATGTCGAGCAGCCCCGCGGTGAGCGCGCCGCGCTGGTAGATGTTGCCGTACTGCGCCTGGCCCGAGTCGCTGTAGGAGGTGAGCGACAGCTTGAGCAGGCTCCAGGTGCTGTCGAACCTCTGGCGGGCGACCTGCATCTTGCCTATCTGGGTCTGAAGGTAGGCCTCCAGCGTCACCAGGCCGGCCCGGAGCTGCATGTCGTGCGCCGCCCACTCCGTGGTGCCCTCATACAGCCAGAGGTGCCGCGAGGGCACGGGCGTGACGAAGTTGAAATGCTCGATGATCTCGCTGTGAATGTTGAGCGGGGTCACGACGTGAAAGAACTCGTGAGCGGCGATGTCGGTCACTCGCCGGCCCACCGAATCGGTGAACTCGCCCTCCCGCAGCACGTACTCGGAGCTGTACGAGTGCTCCCAGGCACCCGCCGCGGAGTCGCCGAAATGGTAGAGGAAGGTGTAGCGGTCCACCGGCAGCCGGCCAAGAAATTTGCCGGCGGCGTGGAGCATCCCGCTCATCGAGCCGAGGAGCTGGGACGACCTGATCTTCCCGGTGGCGGAGTAGGTGTAGACGTCGATCGGCACTCCGGTCACCACCAGGCGCGCCTTGGAAAGCCGGCCGAGCAGGATCGGGGAATCCACCAGCTGGTCGTAGCTGTCGGCCACGTAGACGCCGTCGGGGCCGCGCTTGAGGGCGGTGCCCGCCTGCCATGCGGCTGGATAGGCCAGCCGGAGCCGCACCGGCGCGGCCTGGAGGCCTTCCGGATAGCCGATCACGGCGTGGGGGTTGATCAGCACGTGATCGTTCTCGATGGAGGTGCCGCACATCCGGTAGATCGGGTGGTCGAGCGGGCTGTCCCAGGTTTCGGATACGGCGTACCGGATGGTCCGGACTCTCGCTGGCTGCGAGAGCCGCCACTGGTTCACGCCGATCCGGTCGATGGGCACCCGCCGTCCCCGGGCGTCCAGCGCCTCGAACGTCTTCACGTAGCGCCCGATATTCATGGTTTCGTAGGTGCCCGGCGCGGTGGCGGCGAACTGGTAGATCGCGTTTGCCTTCGTGAGCCCGGCGACTCGGAGCGTCACGTGGAAAAGATCGTCCGCGCGCCGGTTGAGATCGATACTGTATGCCAGAGAGGGCCGTTGTGGCGGAGGCGCCGCGGCGGCGGTGCCGATCGGAGTCAGGAGGACGAGGAACAGCGAGAGGGCGCGAGGCTGCATGAGAGCATCCGCTGGGCTGAAGTCTGGCGGAATCTAACGCCGGCATGACTCCCGACGCCGTCGTCGTGGGCTCCGGTCCGAACGGCTTGGCGGCCGCCATCCTGCTTGCGCGCGCCGGGCTCCGCACCGAGATCCGTGAGGCCGCGCCGGCCTTTGGCGGTGGCCTGCGGTCGGAAGCGTTGACGCTGCCGGGGTTCACTCACGACGCGTGCGCGGCCGTGCTCCCGTTCGCGATCGCGTCGCCGTGCTTCCGGAGCCTGCCGCTGCACGACTTCGGTCTCGACTGGGTTCAGCCGCCGGCAGCCCTGGCCCACCCGCTCGACGATGGATCGGCGGCGGTGCTCGAGCGCTCGATCGAGGCCACGGCGGCCGGACTGGGCCCGGGTGGCGAAAGCTGGCGAGGCCTCCTGGCGCCATTCGTGGAGGCATGGGACCGTCTCGCGGCAGACGTACTGGCGCCGCCGCTCCACGTTCCGCGGCATCCGTTGCTGCTGGCGCGGTTCGGCCTTCGCGCGCTGCAGCCGGCCATGCTGCTCGCCCGCGGCCTGCACGGTACGGCGGCCCGCGCGCTCTTCGCGGGCTGCGCGGCGCACTCGTTCCTGCCGCTCGAGTCACCCGGGACGGGCGCCTTCGGGCTTCTGCTCGCGGTCGCCGGACACGCCGTGGGCTGGCCGATCGTCCGGGGCGGCTCCCAGCGCCTGGCCGACGCGCTCGCGGGCCATCTCCGCTCCCTGGGCGGCGAGATCCGGACGGGCGCGGCGGTATCCCGACTCGACGAGGTGCACTCGGCGCGCGTCGTCATGCTGGACGTGGGGCCGCACCAGCTTATCCGGATCGCGGGCGACCGACTCCCGCCGGGCTACCGCCGCGCGCTCCGGCGCTACCGCTATGGCGCCGCGGCGTTCAAGCTCGACTGGGCACTGGACGGCCCGGTCCCGTGGACCGCGCCAGCGTGCGCGCGGGCGGCCACGGTGCACCTGGGCGGCACGCTCGAGGAGATCGCGGCAGCGGAGGCAGCGCCCGCGCGCGGCGAAGTGCACGAGCGGCCGTTCGTGCTCTTCGTCCAGCCGACGCTGTTCGACGCCTCGCGCGCGCCGCGGGGCAGGCACACGGCGTGGGCCTATTGCCACGTGCCCAACGGGTGTACGCTCGACGTGACCGATCGGATCGAGCGGCAGGTCGAGCGGTTCGCGCCGGGGTTCCGGGAGCGGATCCTTGCGCGGAGCGTCATGCCGCCGGCCGAGCTCGAGCGGCGGAATGCCAATCTGGTGGGTGGTGACATCAGCGGCGGCGCGACGGAGCTGCGTCAGGTGTTCGCCCGGCCGGTGGCGCGGCCGTCGCCGTATCGGACCCCGATCCGGGGAGTGTACCTCTGTTCGGCTTCAACGCCGCCTGGGGGTGGGGTGCACGGAATGGCCGGCTACTACGCCGCGCGGGCGGCACTGGAGACCATGGCCCGCTAGCCGGCTCACACGTGCGCCCGCCGCAGCAGTTGCGCGTTGACGGCCACGATCACGGTGCTGAGCGACATCAGCACCGCCCCGACCGCCGGCGAGAGCACCACGCCGATCGGCGCCAGAACGCCGGCCGCGAGCGGGATGGCCACAATATTGTACCCGGCGGCCCACCAGAGGTTCTGCACCATCTTCCGGTAGCTCGCCCGGCTCAGCGCCACGATCCGCGGCACGTCGCGCGGGTCGCTCCGAACCAGCACCACGTCGCCCGCCTCGACCGCCACGTCGGTGCCGGCCCCGATGGCGATACCGACGTCCGCGGTCACCAGCGCGGGCGCATCGTTCACGCCGTCACCCACCATCGCCACCCGCTTCCCTCCGCGCTGCAACGCCTCGATGCGCGCCGCCTTGTCTCCCGGCAGCACCTGCGCGAACACGGTGTCGATGCCGAGCTCCCGGGCCACCGCGTCGGCGACCGCCTGAGCGTCGCCCGTCATCATGACCACCCCGATCCCCAGCTCGTGTAACCGCCGGACGGCTTCCCGTGACTCGGGCCGCACCGCGTCGGCGACGGCGAACGCCGCGAGAACACGGTCGCCCTCGAGCAGGTACACGACTCCCTGGCCGCGCGCCGCCGCCTCAACGGCAAACGCCTGCAGCTCGGTGGGCTGAGCGAGCCCTGCCTCGCGGAGCAGGTTGGGGCCGCCGGCGGCCAAGCGTCGTCCCTCCACCACGGCTTGCACACCCCGACCCGGAATGGCTACGAAGTCCGCGGCCATCGGGATCTCGAGCCCGCGCTCCCGGGCGCTCGCCACGATCGCCCGGCCGATCGGGTGCTCGGCGTCCCGTTCCACCGCGGCGGCGAGCCGGAGCGCTTCCACCTCGCTCACGTCAGCGGCCATCCGCGTGCTCACGACCCGGTGCGACCCGAGCGTGAGGGTGCCCGTCTTATCGAACACCACGGCGTCGAGCAGCCGCGCCTCCTCCAGGCCGCGCCGGTCGCGGACCAGCAGGCCGCTCCGCGCCCCCAGCGTGGTCGAGATCGCGATCACGAGCGGGACCGCCAGCCCGAGCGCGTGCGGACAGGCGATGACCAGCACGGTGACCAGCCGCTCCACGGCGTAGGCCGGCTCCGCCCCCGCGGCAAGCCACGCGACTAGCGTCACGGCCCCCGCCACGAGCGCCACGACCGTGAGCCAGAACGCGGCCCGGTCGGCCAGCGCCTGCGCTCGGCTGCGCGAGGTCTGGGCCTGCTCGACCAGGCGCATGATGGCCGCCAGCATCGTCCGCTCAGCGGTCCCGGTCACCGCGACCCGGAGCGAGCCGCCGCCATTGACCGTCCCCGCGATGACGGTGTCCCCCTCGGCCTTGTCGACCCGGCGGGATTCACCGGTGATCATCGATTCGTCGAGCGCGCTGCGGCCCGAGCGCACCACGCCGTCCGCGGGCACGCTGGCGCCGGGCCGGACCAGCACCAGATCCCGGTCGGCGAGCGCCGCGAGCGGCACTTCCTCGAGGCGTTCCGGGCCGCCGCCGGCAACCACCCGCGTGGCCGTGTTCGGCAGCAGCTTGACCAGCTCGGCCAGGGCGCCCTGGGCCTGGGAGATGGAGCGCATCTCGATCCAGTGTCCCAGCAGCATGATGGCGACCAGCGTCGCGAGCTCTTCCCAGAGCGGCATGCCGGGATAGCCCAGCGTGACGGCGGCGCTGAAGCCGAAGGCGACCGCGATGGCCAGCGCGATGAGCGTCATCATCCCAGGCAGCCGGTCGCGGAGCTCGCGCACGGCGCCCTGGATGAACGGCCACCCGCCGTAGAAGAAGACCACGGTGCCGAAGAGCGGTGGGATCCAGCCCGAGCCGGGGAACTGCGGCGCCCGATAACCGAGCACGCTCTGGAGCATGTGGCCCCAGATGAGGGTCGGAATGGTCAGGAGCAGGGTGAGCCAGAACCTGTCGCGGAACATCGCCACGCTGTGGCCGGCGTGCTTGTCGTGAGCCGCGCCGGGCGGGTGGCCCTCGTGGTGGTGCGCGCGATGCGCGTGTGGCTCCCCCGGGCTCACGGTGGCCACCCACCCGTCGTGTCACTCCGTGCCGCGTGCATCTCGGCATCCATCGCGTGCGCGCCCTCGAGCAGCCTCGGCCGAACGCGGAGAAACACGGCGACTCCCACGGGGGTCCGGCTCCCGTACACGCCCTCGAGCGTCCGCGGCACCAGGTTGATCGCCCCGCGGGCGCCGAGCCCGAGTGTCGCGCCGCGGAAGTCGGCGAGCTCGCGAACGTAGCCGAGCGCAAGCGTGCCGACGTCGAACTCCTGGTCCGGCGTCGCGGGAATGACCAGGTCCTCAGCGCTCTTGCGCACGTACTCGACTCTCCCGAAGACCGTGTTGGCCGCGTCGAGCTGCAGGTTGGACTCGGCCATGAGGCTGTGCTCCCAGCGTCCGGCTTCCGCTCCGCCTGGCGTCACATGCTTGTTGCCGCCGTAGATCAGCGCGGATGCCCACTCGACCTGGCGGCCCAGCCGCACCGTGTGCAGCACGGACGCGCCGAGGCGACGCTGGTTTTCTTCCGGATGAAGTGCTTCGGGCTGCTTCAGGTAGCCATAGCTCCCGCTCAGGGCCCAGTGCGGCGTCGGGTTTGCCGACAGGCGGAGCCCGTAGGAATCGAGCGGGTGGAAGTCGAAATCGTAACGATCTTCGTCCGGCTCGCGTCCGTTGAACAGCGTGCCTTCCAGCTTGAGCGTGCGGCTGAAGAGCCCCGCCGTGAGCACCCCATAGGTGATGTGCGTGGCGTCGGTCCAGTGGTGCGACAGCGGCGCGAAGGGGTCGTTCAGGGCCGAGGGGCGGTGCATGTAGGCCACGGGCCCGATCCCCGGTTCTCCCACCGGCGCCGCGTACACCATGAAGCCGACTCGCCGGGTGATAGGCCGCTCGTAGAAGGCCGAGAGCTCCATGAACAGGTCGTGCGGGTGCTGCCGGTCGTGGAGCGGCACGCCTCGGAAGGTCTCGCCGCTCTGCAGCAGGAGCGGATACCCCTGCCTGCCGATCGTGAGCGGCTCCGCGCTCGCCATGCCGTGCAGGTGCAGCGTGCCGCCGGCCAGCTGGCGCATCGCCATCAGCATCCCCCAATTGATGCTCCCGATCTGGTCGTCCCCCCGGGGGCCACCCTGATGATCGAACTGCAGGAATGCGTCGCCGTGCACCATCAGCATCCAGGGGCCGGCCGTGAAGTGCCAGGCCCTCATGGAGGACGCATCGGGAAGCCAGGTGGTCCCTGAGCCCATGCGGGTCATCGGGATGCCGAAGGGGCGCCGCGGCATGCCCGGCATGGGCGGCATGCTGGACATGCTTGCCGCTTGGGCTGCCGTCGAGTCGTGATGCTGGTGTTCGACCTGTGCTGGCAGCCGACCGGCGCCGGCGGCGGTCCCGGCGATTGCAAAGCCGAGGGTGAGGAGCCACGCATGAACCGTTCGATGCGCGGCTCGGCCCGCTCCGAGGCCGACGAGCTGGCGTGTCACCTGGAGTGACATGGCTCAACCCCTCCGGATACGTGCCTGGCACGACGCGGAGGCCGCGATGCCTTCGCCGACCGGTCAGCGACCCTGCGAGCTATGCGGCCATTCGAGAGGGCGGAGTGCGGGGCGGATGGGGAAGAGATACGGTGCCGGACGCGCACGGAATGGATCGGCAGGCAGTGTCCAGAGCACGAGCGTGAGATGGCGACACGGCGGGCAGAGGCAATACTTCGACGAGAGGCGCCGATCGGAATCGAACCGATGATGGAGGTTTTGCAGACCTCTGCCTTACCACTTGGCTACGGCGCCCGGGACCCGCACGGGCGCGTAATATAGCCTCGGTTGGACCCCTCCGGGACACCCGCCGGCGGGATTCCGGCTCAGGAAAATCCGCCGCCCGAGATCATCCCCGGATGCCACGCCGGCTCCCACACCAGCTCGGTCTCCACGCCCCGCACGCCCTCCACCATCGCCCCGGCACTCCGGATACCGTCCGTGATGACCTTCTCCATCGGGCAGCCGGGCGTGGTGAGCGTGTGGGTGATCCGGGCGACGTCGTCCCGGATCTCCAGGTCGTACACCAGGCCCAGCGTGACGATGTCGAGCCCGATCTCCGGGTCGATCACCGAGCTCAGCGCCTGCCACAGCGGATCGAGGCGCGGATCGACGGACTGCTCGGCCTCACTCATCGAAACCTCCCCGGATAGATTGCGCACCATGTCACCCGCCGGCGATCCCGTCGCCCTGCTGCAGCGGCTCCCCCTCTTCGCCGCGTTCGAGCCGGCCGCGCTCCGCCGGCTGGCCCAGCGGAGCGTGCTCCGCAGTCATCCCGCCGGCTCCCTGCTCTTCACCGCGGGCGAACCGTACCGCGGCCTCTACGTCATCGCTTCCGGGCGCGTCCGGATCTAC
This sequence comes from Gemmatimonadales bacterium, assembly GCA_025927545.1. Lineage (GTDB taxonomy): Bacteria > Gemmatimonadota > Gemmatimonadetes > Gemmatimonadales > GWC2-71-9 > CAVVWJ01. The sequence goes on along the minus strand of JAICLE010000001.1, from coordinate 76,989 downwards.
CGCGCAAGTCCTTCCGGCCGCGAGCAGGTGCTCCACACCGAGGGTCCCGGCCAGCCCGTGGCCGAGCTGCCGCTGTTCGACGGCGGCCCCTACCCCGCCTCCGCCATCACGGAGGAGCCGAGCGTGCTGCTGTTCGTCCCCCGCGCCGAGTTCGAGGCGCTCTACCGCACGGACCCCGATGTCGCCGCGGCGATCATCCGCGACCTCGGGCGCCGCCTTCGCCACCTGGTCCAGCTCACCCAGACGCTCGCGTTCCGCGACGTGGCCGCCCGGCTGGCGCTCTATCTGGCGGCCCTGGCCGATCGCACCGGCACCGAGAGCGCCGACGGCGTGGTGGTCACGCTCGACCGCACGCGCGAGGCGCTGTCGGTCGAGTTGGGCACGGCTCGCGAATCCGTCTCCCGCGCGTTCAAGCAGCTCCGCGAGAAGGGGCTCGTGATCGAGCAGGGCCGCCGCCGTCTGCTGCTGCCCGACGTGGGGCAGCTCCGCACCCTCGCGCGGCCCGGCGAGCGGCCGCGGTATGAAGAAGACGGCGGCTGATGGGCTTCGGGTTTGTCGCTCAGCCAATTCAGTCATCCCGATGCCTCGCACTGTCCTCCCGGGGGGACGCGAGGGAACTTGCCCGGGAATGGGTCGGACGCCGGCGGAGTAGATCCTTCAGGCCCCTTCGCTGCGCTCAGGGACCCTCAGGATGACAACCGAGTGAAGGCCACTTCCGCCCAGCGTCAACCGGAATTCGTGCTCAGCGCCGGCTGATGCGCACCCGCCAGATCTCCGGCCCTTCCGCCTCGTACTGCCAGTCGAAGCTGTCGGCCCGCTCGGCCATGAACTGGTAGCGCAGCGGACGCGGGTCGTGATCGTTGATGATCACCATCGCCTGGCCGCTCGAGAGCCCATCGAACGTGCGGAAGATGGACGGATGCTTCTCCCGCGGCGGAATCGCGCGAACGTCGAGCTCGAGGGTCTGTGGGGTCATGGGTTGATTCTCCGGTTTGAGATGGATGATGATCGCGTGGCTGGACACCCAGCCTTCCCGCCGGTGCGTCCGGAACGGATGATTGGGTCTCTCGCTCGCGCTCGGGGTGAAGATCCGATCAAGTGCGCCGCCGGATCCGAACGACGACGTGCTCGGCAGGCGATTCGTCCACCTCCCACGCATAGCCGCGCTCAGCGAGGATCGGCAGCAGGAACTGCGGCACCCGCACGTTGATCTGCACCAATGTGTGGCCCTCCGGCAGCGTCTCCAGTGCCGCGAGAGTGCGGACCATCGGCTCCGGCGGCTCGAGGCCGCGCACGTCGAGGCGGACGGTTGCGGTGGCTGGTTCTCGCGGAGCCTCCGAAGCAGCTTCCGTATCGGCCGCCTCCGCCGGCGGCGCCGCGGCGGCCGGCTGTCCCCCGGACGTCTCCGGCCGCCAGAACCAGACCGACCAGTCCTCCGGGCCCTCCGCTCTCGCCTCGTGCACGAATCCACGCTTGGCGAGCACGGTGTAGAGCGGCACCGGCTCGAACGTCGCGCGGAGCCACAGCACCTCGCCGGCGCCTGCCGCTTGGACGGCCGCGATGATCCTGGAGAATGGCTCTCGGCCGGCGCGGAGATCCTCCCGCACATCGATCTCCATGACCCTCGCGCCGCTGGGGCGTCCGGGGGCCGCGCTTGCCGGCGAAGCTTCGGGACGGAGGGCGCGCGCCTCGTCGGCGACGCCGCTGGGCGCCCCGGAATCCGACACGATCCCCAACGCCGCGTTGAGCTCCCCGACGAGGGCCGCCGCGTCGGCGCCCGCGATCCGGGCCGCATCCTCCACGGTGACGAGCCGCGCCATGACCTTGCGCATGGTACGGTTGCGCAACTTGGTGAAGTGGTGCGACTGGCGCACGAACACTTCCACCAGCGCCTCGTCGCGCGCGAGCACGTCACTGACCCGATCGCCGGCCGCTACCGGCCGGACTCCGATGCCGCCGCTCATGCCGCCGCTCCCCGCCCTCGGGCGACGCGGCCGAGCTGGGCCAGGAACACGAGCACTCCGCCCAGGAAGAGGACCGCGCCACAGCGGGCGGCGTGCGCCGAGCCCGCGGCGGTGCCCGCCGCCAGAATCGCCACTCCTCCGGCCATGAGCCCGAGCTGCACGTAGCCCAGCCGCGCGGAGTAGAGCTGCGCGACTGTCGGCACCGGCTCCTTTCCCATCCGGCCGCGGAAGCGCGCGGTCCAGGCGAGGAGCGGCACGATCTTGTAGAAGAATCCGATGACGTAGAGCACGATCCCTCCGAGAAGGCCGGCGATCACGTAGGCGGTGGCCAGCCGCGGCGCCGAGCCGCCGGTTGCCAGCACTGCCACGCCCAGGAGGGCGCTCGTCGTGAGAAACCCGAGCGCGGTGGCGACGAACCGCATGCCCACATCGAGCTTCTTCCGGACCCGCGCCCGATAGAACCCGCAGGCCTGGCGGAGAAAGCACCCCAGCCCGCCCAGCAGCAGCAGCGCGCCCGCCCAGGCCGCCGCGGGCTGCTGCAAGGTGAGACCCGTGCCGAGGACCACGACGCCGGAGGCCAGCAGCGCGAGCGCGCGCCGGGTCCACGACGTGTCCGCACCGTGCGACAGGAGGAACATCGGCAGCAGCCGATGGGACACACCCACGATCATCATGAGCAGCCATCCCACGATCGCGACGTGGAGGTGCGTCGCCAGCACCCGGTCCCGTGCGCCGGCGATGAAGCCGGTGTGCAGGTTGTGGAGCAGGATGATCCCCAGCACGAGGGTGGATGCGAGGAACCCGAGCGCCAGCGCGATCGCGGCCCAGGTCACGTCTCGCGTCCGAGCGCGCGGGAGCGCCCCGCCGACATTCGACAGCACGAGCAGAATGCCGATGGCCACCAGAAGGATCCCGAGGTGGTGCAGCGCCACCTGGCTGGTCGCAACGCCCGCCGCGAACAGGCCGACGCCGGGCGCGAACGCCCAGAAGCCCGCGTGGGCCAGACGGGTCGAGCGCACCGGCGTGCCCAGTGCCACCGGCAGGAGCTGGCAGAGCGCCCCGAATGCCGTCATCGTGAGCCAGCCGAGGGTGAAGAGGTGGGTGACTCCGGCCACATGGGGCGAGAGGTATGCGCCGCCCGCGAGCTCCGGCGCCACCCAGAGGAGTCCGAGCGCGCCGGCCAGCAGGTAGATCGCCGCGGCAACGAAGTGCTCGGCGGCCAGGCGGATGGACCCCGGGGCGGGCGCGAGCCCGCCCGGCGCGCCCGGCCCCGGCGTGAAGGCCGGTCGAGTAGGCGCCGCAGGCGCTGCCGGCGTCACCGCTCGGCCCCGGGGGCCGACCCGTCGGCCACGTGCTGCCACCCCAGCGCCGAGGCGACGGCGTGTGCGACGACCTCCATCGCCAGGGCGGCCTCGCTGCGCGGCCGTGCGAGCGCCGTCGGGATCCCGGCGTCTCCTTCCGCCACCATGCCCTCGTCGAACGGGACCGAGCCGAGAAAGGGCACCGCCAGCTCGGCGGCGATCGCCGCGCCTGCTCCGTGCCCGAACGCTCCGGCCATGTTCTCCACGATACCGAGTACCGGCACCTCCAGGGTTTGGAACATCTGGGCGGCCTTCCGCGCCTCCGCGGTGGCCACCCGGGCCGGCTGCGTGACCACGACCGCGCCGGACAGCACGACGGCCTGCGCCAGGCTGAGCGGGATGTCCCCCGTACCGGGTGGGAGGTCCACGATCAGCACGTCGAGTTCGGGCCACGCCACGCCGCGCGAGAACTGCTTCACCGCCTTGGAGACCATCGGTCCGCGCCAGATCGCGGGCGAGCCTTCGCCCAGAAAGAAGCCGAAGCTGATGAGCGGGAGCCCGTGCGCCTCGAGCGGCAGGATGTGCTTGTCGGGCGTCATCCGGACGCGCCCGGCACCGTCCTCGATGCCCAGCAGCAACGGCAGGCTCGGACCATAGATGTCGGCGTCCAGCAGGCCCGCGCGCAGTCCCTCGCGGGCCAGCAGCAGCGCCAGATTTGCCGCGACCGTGCTCTTCCCCACGCCGCCCTTGCCCGCACCGACCGCCACCACGTGCCGCACCGCGGCGAGCCGGACCTGCTCCGCCCATGGGTCCGGCGTGCCGCGCGCGGTGGGCTTCGGCGTCGTGCTCGGCGGTGCGATCTCGACCGCAACGGTCGCGGCGCCCAGTGGGAGGAGCGCGTCGGCAATGCGGGTTCGGAGCTGCGCGGGGATGCCCGGATCGCGGGTGGCGATCGCGAGCCGTACTTTCACCCGCCGATCGCAGACGCTCACGTGCTCCACCATCCCGAAGGAGACGAGATCCCGGCTGAGCCCCGGGTAGCGGACCGTGGCCAACACCTCGCGGACCCGTTCGCCGGTGAGCTCACCGGCATCCGTGGCTTCCGGCGACTCGAAATCTGCAGTTGCCATTTCGCGCACCTTGCCCCCATTCACTTCACTGAATCCAACGATCGCGCCTTCCGCGCGGCACCGGCGTGACGGTTGTCTCAATCCGACGGAATTGCTCGGTATCCGATGGGGCTCCCCTCGGCCTCGACCGCCGCCCTGAGCTCGCCGCACAGCCGGTTGGGATCGAGACCGTCTCGCTGTGCAGCCTCCTGAACGCTGACGGCCGAGCCGCAGCAGGTGTCGATGCCCAAGCGCTGGAAAACCGCTCGGGTGGCAGGATGCTGCTCGATGAGCTCGTGTACGGTGGAGGTGCAGTCCAGCTCGCGTTCGGTGGTCGGCATGGTCAATCTCCCGGATTGGATGTGACGGGGTGATCCGATTCGTGCCCGGCTCCGCCGCTCAGTGGCCCGAGCGCCTCGAGCAGCGGGCAATCTCCCGTGGGGCCGCGGCCGCCGCGACAACGCCCGGCCAGGTGGGTCAGCCCGTGCCGGATCCGCTCGAGGTCGCGGATCTTTCCGTCGATCTCGTCGATCTTCTGCCCGGCTCGCGCCTTGACCTCGGCCGCAGTGGTATGCGGATCGAGCCGGAGCGCGAGCAGCTCGGCGATTTCGGACAGGGTAAAGCCCAGCTCCTGCGCCCGCCGGATGAAGCGAACCCGGTCGAGCGCCGCCGGACTGAACTCCCGGTAGCCCGAGGCGCGGCGGGCCGCGGTCGGAAGCAGGTGCCGCCGCTCGTAATAGCGGACCGTCTGGACCCCCACGCCCGCCCGGCGCGCGAGCTGACCGACGGTCATGGCGGGGTGGGCGGATGCTGGTCGGCGCATGTGATCTCCCACGTCGTGAGGTCCACATCGGGTGGCCCCAGTGAGGTTCGGTCCTCACGTGAAGGCAGGATACACCCTATACCATGGTAGAGAGTCAATAGGGCTCCTGCGCGAGACTTTCCGAGCGCGCTTGATGAGCGGGAGAAGCCGGCCGATATTCGGCTTGGCACTCGACCCGAGGAACGTATGTCCCTTGGCAAGACGGCAGTCCTCGTGGGCCTGGTACTGTGGACGGCCGCGAATGTGGTCTGGTCTATTGGGCTGTCCACGCGCCGCCGCGCAGAGGCGGCTTCGCCAGCCCACGCCGGGACTCATGCGCATGCCTCATCAGCCGCCGCTGACTCCGCGTCACCCGGTACTCCGGTTCCACCCCGCCGCACCCTGACGCTGCCGAACGCGGCTCGGGAGGCGGTCCTGGCCGAGATGCGGATCATGCTCCAGTCGGTTCAGGGGGTGCTCGTGGCCGGCGCCAGAGGCGACTCCGCCGCCGTCCGGATCGCCGCCCGACCGGCGGGGATGGCGATGGCCGCGGACCCCGAGCTCGAGGCCCTGCTCCCGGCTGACTGGATGGCGCTCGCGCTCGACACTCACCGCGCGTTCGACTCGCTGCCGGCCGTCGGACCGGATGCCGCCGCGATCCTCGCGGGGCTCGGACGGATCACCGGCCGCTGCAACGCGTGCCACGCGATGTATCGGCTGGAGATCCGCTGACGCAGCGAGCTAGAACGCGGACACGAAGCCCAGCGTCCAGCGCGTGCCCCCCTGCATCAGGTCCTGCGTCGCCTCCCCGGTGAGCCGGAAGTTCCGGCGCACGAGGTAACCCACTCCGCCGGTCAAGGTCTCGTAGCGGCGAAGCGGGCCCAACTCGCCCAGGCGCACACTCAGGATGGGCGCGTCGGCGGTGACCAGGTTGTACAGCGCGAACCCGTGCCAGCGCGATCGCATGGGGCGCACCACGAGCTCCGCGAGGCCGCCATCCACGTCGGTTCGCTGGCTGGCGAACGTGAAGGTGGGCCGGTCGTCGTTGCGGTGGAGGTACTGCAGGTTCACCTCGAGCGGACCGTGCTCCAGGGTGGCGTCGAGCCCGAGCATCGTCGTCTGGTTTTCGATCTCGTCGGCGGTGGTGCGCCCGAGATAGCCGAACCCGCCGACCCGCACCCCCCGCGTCAGATCACGGGTGAGGTGGAGGGCGAAATTCTTGCCGAAGTCGCTGTCGAACTTGCGATTGGCTTGCGCTGCGCCGCGGCCGTTCCCGTTGACGACCTGCCCCGTCACGCCGAAGCCGAGCACGTCGGCGCTGGCCACGAACCCACGGTCGTAGGTGAGATCCACGGGTGAGTCGCCCATCCGCGCCCGGTAGATCGCATAGTCCTCGAACTCGAGCCGCAGCTCCCGCTTGAACATCGGGTCCGAGACCTGGAACTGACCGACGGTCAGGTCCACCGGGGCGCCCCCGATGTCGTTGACGGTGATGAAGGCGTCCTCGACCCCGCCGACCTCTCCCCGCTCGTACAGGAATGCGTAGAGATAGTAGGAGATGGTCCGGGAAATGGGGGCACCGGAGAGCAGCTTGAGCGCGTAGGGCGTCTGAAAATCGGTGACCGCCCGCCCGCCGGTGAATTCCTGCGCGTAGGCGTCGAGCCGGAATGCCATCGGCACGTCCTGGAGGAGCGTAAGCAGCGGGTCACCCGTGGGCAGCGTGTCCCCCGGTACCTCACCAGGCCCGAATCGGAAGCCGTTGGCGGCGAACTGCTCCCCGAAGGGCGTGAGCTTGGGCACGGGATCGTGGCAGAGGCGGCAGCTCACCTTGTAGCGCCGCGCGAACGCAGGGATGGCCTGGGCCGGGGGCGGCACCGCAACGGCAATCGCTATGACGAAGTGAAGCACGCGCATCGGGGACGATCCCGAACGGAGGATGCGTCCAAGATGAGCCTGGTCGATGAAACCGCCGGGAATCCCGAATGAAGCGGCGTTTACATGAGCCGCCGGATCTCGTCGGACGAGATCCGGCGGCCCAACCCCGCTCAGTTCGTGTTGCTGGCGATCTGCTTCTCGAGTTGCTGCGCCATTTCCATATGCGCCTGGAACGCCGGCGCGACCTTCACGACCAGCGCCTTGAGCTCCTCGTTCTGAATGGCGGGGAGCAGCGTCTTCTGGATCGCGTCGATCACGTCCCGATGGAAGGTGTACTCGTGCTCGAGGAAGGCGTGGTCGAAGGCGGCGCCCTTGAGGGTGCGCAATTCGGTCATGGCCGCGGCATGCGCCTTGGCGCCCTGATCGTCCGCGGGCGGCGTGGGCGTCACGTGCAACTTGGCGGCGAGATCCCGGCCCTGCTGGCGGACCTGCTTGTGGTCCCGGGCGAGCATGGCTCCGAAGGTCCGGACTTCCTTGCTGGCACCGCGCTGGGCGGCCAGGGTGCCGGTCTCGATATCGGCGGTGTTGGCCGCGTCGAAAATGGCCACGATGGTGGCGTCATCGAGAGCGGGCGCCTCGGTCCGGGTGGCGGGGGCGCCTTGGATGGCGGCTGCCGTGACCAGCGGGAACGCAAAACCAAGAGCGAGAATGAGGGGTGACCTGCGCATTACAGCCTCCGGTTGGGTGGGTGGGCCTGCGCATCCACAATGCACCGAAAATGACAATTTGTCAAGATATTACTTGACAAACTTGACACTGTGGCCCTGCCGGCTACATTCCCCGGAGTCAGCTCTCGGAGCGAACCCGCATGCTACCAGGTCTGTCCAGACGCTTCATGGAGTCCACTCGCGGCCAGGTGCTCGCCCTGCTCCGGCGCGGCGCCCGCACGGTCGAGGAACTGGCGGGGGACCTCGGCCTCACCGACAATGCCATTCGCGCGCACCTCGCCACGCTCGAGCGGGACGGCCTGGTCAAGCAGGAAGGCCTGCGGCGCGGGCCGGGAGCCGGAAAGCCCGCGGTGGTCTACGAGCCCACCGCCGAGGCGGAGCTCCGCCTCTCGCGGGCCTACGCGCCGGTGCTGGCGGCGCTGCTGGAGGAGTTGGTCGAGCGGCTGCCGGACGAAGAGACGGAGAGCCTGCTGGGGGCGGTCGGCCGTCGTCTCGCGGCCACCGTGCCGCGGCGCGGCACGCTCGAGGGCCGCGCCCGTGAGGCGGTGACCCTGCTCAATGACCTCGGCGGTGATGCGTCACTGGAGCCGAGCGGCGCGGGGTTCCTCGTGCGCGGGTGCGGTTGTCCGCTCTCTGTGGCCGTGTCGCGGCGGCCCGAGACCTGTCGCATGGTCCAGGCTCTCCTGTCGGACATCACGGGGGTGCCGGTCAGCCAGTGCTGCCATCAGGGATCAAAGCCGCAGTGCTGCTTCACCATCCCACCGGCGGCGTGACGCGGAGCCCTTCCGCCCGGCCGATTCCGGCAGCATCTTCGCATCATCGCCTAACGCTCTCCGAGCTCCGGCATTCCGCACCAGTTGAGAAACGCCACCAGCTCCTCGGCCTCCGCCGGGGTGGGCATCATGAATTGGGTGGCGCCGCGTGTGGCGAGCGGAACGAACCGAAGGCCATGGCGTCCCGGCTTGCGGAGCGGGCGCTGCCCCACGCGCCACGGGCCTTCCTGCAGTTGATCCGGCCTGGGGGCCGCGGCGAGCGCCTCGCGCACCAGGCTTCTGAGAAGGGACCAGTCGCGGCGCTCCCGCGTCTTCGGCTGCCGCTGGTGAGCCAGCAGGAAGACCAGCTCCACCATGGCCCGCTTGCAGAGGGTGTCGGCCGCCGCGTCGTCCATGGACCACAAGAGAGCGGCGCCGGGAAGCAGCGTCAACCCTGACGGAGGAGCAGCGTGCAGAGCAACATCCGCGAGGCCCGGCTCAAGCCCGAGTACGCCGCGCTCTACCCCGGCGTCCAGCCCGGGGTCTGGATGGCGGCGTCGGCCATCGGCCAGCAGTTGCTGCTGTGGCATCTGACCGCGCCCGCGACGCCGCAGGGAGAGCGGCTGATGGCGGAAGGGCACTTCGAGTTCCGCGGCGGGCGGAAGCGGGTGGGCTCCTGGATCAACATGCGGACCCGCCTCGCCGACGAGTGAGGCTCGGCTCCCGCCTCAGCTCGCCTTGCGCTTGCCCCGTCCGCCGATGGACACCGGGTCGGCCTGGTCGCCGACGGTGGCGAGGTAGGCGTTGGGATCGTGGTACATCGCGCCTTCCGGGAGGTGCTGATACATCGACCCCAGCTCCTGCCGGATGCGATTCACGTAGAACTCCGGCAGCACCGTCGTCTCCCCGTCCATGTAGGCCCGCACCGAGGCGTCCGTGTCGAGCAGCTTGCGGATCGTGGTGTGATACCGGATGCGCCCCCACCCTTCCGACGACATGGCGCGCACGACGTTCATCCACTTGGGGATCGCCGTCGCGGTGGCCGGGATCCGTTTGGCGATGGCACGCAGGGAGAACGAGTGACGGGTCACGTCGACGAGGCCGTCGTAGAACTCGGGCCACCCGTAGTTCTTCGGCCGGACGTTCATCGCGTGGTTGTTGTTGAGGAAGTGGAACGGGAACGGCAGAACGCGCCCGGTCCGCTGGTACTCGAGATTGAGCGGGGCCGCCCGGCCGAACGCCGATAGCAGCGAGTACGCCGGAAACGCGCCCGGCGCCAGGTCGATGAACGTCTTGGTCAACTCGAACGGTTCCGGGCCCCGGTCACCGTCGAGTCCCAGCACGAAGTTGGTCTGGATATACGGGATGTAGCGCAGGATCATGTTCACGTGATCCGCGACCTGCCGCACCTTGTCCATCCCGGTGAGCCGCGTCTTCGACTTGTTCCCCAGATCGAACCACGACTCGATGCCCGGGAGGATGGCGCGGAAGCCGTTCGCCTTGAGCCGCTTGAGATGCGGCTCAGCCAGCAGCGAAAGGCTGCTCTCCGCGATATGGCGCATCCGCCCTGGCGGGACCGCCGCCTCCACCGCGCCCATGTAATCGTCGAACCGTACCCCGAAATTGGGGTCGTGCCACCCGACGATCGGGTTCTTCATCTTGGTCAGCAGAAATGCCAGGTCGTCCCGCAGGCTCTCGAAGCCGAGCGGCTGATATTCGACCGTCGAGTCGATGCAGAAGGCGCAGCTATAGGGACACCCCAGGCTCCCGATCATCGGGACGATCTTGATCGTCGGGGCCTTGGTCAGGACGGCCTCGGTGAACTTCCAGCGCTCACGCAGCGTGGGCAGTTCGAGCGGCTGTGAGGCCGCCGAAAGGTGCGCGCCGTACGGCCGGTGGGGTTGACAGTCCCGCAGCATCTCCGCGACCACGCTCCGGTCGGTGAACCCGAGCACGTAGTCGAAATATTTCCGCGCATCCTCCGGGTAGCACCGCGCGTGGGGCCCCCCGAGCACGGTGACGGTGCCCGTGCGCCGGAACAGGTTGCTCACCGCGTATGCCAGGAGCGCCGACTGCGTGAAGGCCCCGACGAAGAGCACGTCCAGATCCTTCGGCAGCTCCTCGAGCAGGTTCTCGAGTCCGGTATAACACACGAGGGTCACGTCGTGACCCTCCTGCTCGCACCAGACGCCGATCACCTGAGGCATGATGCTGGCGAGGTTGGCGTTCATGATACGGCCGTACAACGATGGATTGGGGCTCTTCGTGACCAGGTCCAGTATGCCTATACGCAGACGACGCATGCGGCTCTCCGGCAGCGGGATGTCCTCTGCGCGTCGGATCCCCAGGATGTGCGGGCGACTTCGCGGACCGGGGGGGAGGAGCGGCCGGTCAGAGGAGGCGGGAACCCGTGGAACATGGCCCCGCGCCCGCCGGAAGGCAACCTGCGGCGCGGGAGCGGCGGCTCAGGGTGCCAATACGGCCAGGGCCGCCGGCCGCACCCGATACTCGAGCGGTGAGGTGAGGAGGACCACCTCGCCGTCGAGCGCCACCTTGATCGCGTGCCGCCCGGTCTCCACCACGGCCTCCGTTACCCTGAGGAGCTCGAGCTCGCGCGCTTGCTCGGGCCCCCGACGGAACACCTCCCAGCCCAGCCGCAGCAGGCTCGGGCGCCGCGAGGCGTCCATCACGTAGACGGCGAGTCTGCCGCCCGTCAACGACTCGCGCGACGCACCGTGCAGGCCGGTCATGCGATACTCGTTGTTGCCGACGAAGACGAACGGAGTGCGGCGAACGACGTCGTCATCGGCCGTGCGGATCCGCACGCTGAGGAACGGCCGGCGCCGGAGCACCGCGAGCGTGGCCCACAGTGCGGCCATCCACTTCGCCAGCCCCCGCCCACCGTAGCGCGCCCGCAGCTCGACGATGCGCGGATAGACACCCAGGCTCGAGTTGTTGAGAAACATCCGGCCGTTGACCTCGCCGACGTCCACCCGGCGCACCGTCCCGCCGGTGACGACGTCCGCTGCCTCCGGCAGCTCGAGTGGGAGACCCAGGTCCTTCGCGAAGTGGTTGAGCGTGCCGATCGGCAAAACCCCGAGCGGCACCTCGCCGCCCACTGCGACGCTGCCGACCGCGCTCACGGTGCCGTCGCCGCCCGCGGCCACCAGCACGCGGCACCCCGAGGCGATGGCCGCCCGCGCCTGTGCGGCGATCGTCGTACCGTGCCGCACCGGCAGGATCGTCGCCCGGCGCCCGCGGTCGGCGAACAGCGCCGTGAGCTGCTCGGGAGAGCTCCCGCGATCGTCGTTGCCGGAGCCCGGGTTGACCACCACGGCGACATCCATCACCGCCCACCCGCCGGTGCTGGTGAACCGCCGCTCCGGCGCATACTATGCGCTGACCATCGACTGGAGTGCGACATGCGTCTCCCCAGCAAGTCGGTCCGAGCCCGGCGAGGGATCACGGTCCTGGCGCTGGCCCTGCTGATCGTTCTCGTCATCATCGTGGCCGTGGTTCTGACCCGGGTCCTCCTGCACGCGCCGGCGTGAAGGCCGCCTGCCGCTCACAGCGGAATCCGGCCGAGCGACGAGAAGACGAACCCCTTGCCCACCGTGACCACCCAGCCGGGGCCCTGGGCATCATTGCCGAAGCGTCGTGCGAGGTCGAATCGGAGCGCCTCGGTATCGGTGGACCGGCTCGCGCCAAGTCGCAGCCCGAGCCCCGCGTCCCACCCCGTGCGCCGCGGAGAGCCCGAATACCAGGCACCTCCATGGTCTACGAAGCCGGCGAATCCCAGACCGATCATGCCGAGGAAATCCTCCACCACCGTAACCCGATACTCGGCGGTAGCGAAGTAGGAGCGGTCACCGGTGAACGCGTGGCTTCGGAACGCCCGCGGCCCGCTGCCGAGTCCGAGATCGAACTCCGCGCCCGGCACCGGATTCTTGAGCCAGCCGGCTTCAACGTGCACGATGCCCACCTGGTGCCGCTGGGGCTTGAGGACCGCGGTCGCCGCGAGCTGGACCGAGCCGCTGTCGAGGCCGCCGGCATTGAACACGCCACCGCCGGCGGCCTCGAGATAGCCGAACCCGCTCGGCAGGCTCGCCCCCAGCCGGGCGGCAAACTGCGGCCCGATGCCGTCGCGGTCGTAACCGAACAGCCTGGGCGCCGCGAGCAGGCCGAGCCGGAGAGTGAGGCCGAGATCCACGTCCTCTTCGCGCGCGAACCCCGCGAAGCCGCGGGTCACAAGATAGTTCGCGCGGCTCCAGGCCAGGTATGGCCCGGCGGCGCCGGTAATCGTCTTCCCGAAGGGGGCGGGCGAGGTTTCCGGCCGGAAATCCTCGCGGCGTACCTGGGCCTCGAGGCCGACTCGGAGGTATCCCTCGGAGGAGGCCCGGAGCGCTCGGGCGGCGGACGCGCGGACGAGGGTATACCGATGCGAGATCGTGTCCCGCGCCACGTTCGAGCCGTTGAAGAAGCGCAGCACCCGCTCGTCCCGGTCTTCCGTATCGAACCGGAACCCCGCGGCCGAGCTCAACGAGTAGAACGGCTGCTCGAGGGTGAGCCCGGCGAGGCGGCCGTCGGAGCGGTCCTCGTACTCCAGCCCCAGCCCTACAGAGCCGGCGAAGAGCCGCGGGCGCCGGAACCCGAGCGTCACCGTCGAGCGATCGGGTGTCTTGCGGTAGCGCACGGCCGCCGACGACGCAGTCCCGAGCAGATTGTCCTCGACCAGCCCGATGGTGAACGCGACCTCGCCCCCGGTGCTCCTGAAGCGCCAGTCGGCCTTGGTGCTCCAGCCGTCCTTGGTGAGGACCCGCGCGACGAGGCCTGAATCGGTGCGGACGGTATCGATCACCACGCGGCGAAAGACGCCGAGCGCGCGGAGATTGCGCTCCGACTCGGCCACCCGGGCGGAGTCGAACGGCGCGCCCGCGCGGAAGAGCAGCTCGCGGCGGATCGTCGCGGCCCGCGTCTCCACATGCAGCGCGTTTCCCACCCGGGCAATCCATCCCCGCTCGTCGGGATCGAAGATGTCTCGGCGGTCCAGCACGATCGCGCGCACGGTGTCATCCGCCGATGCCTGCGCGGCAAGGCGAACGGGAAGCAGGATGGCGAGCAGCGGCAGGACGCGCCGGAACCGCAAAGGCACTCCAGTCACGAGGGCCGGAAAGATATCATCACCCTCAGTCTACGTCGGCCACGCTGGAGAGAATCCGATCCGGAGTGATTGCGCCGCCGCGGAGATCCTCCTCGCGGAACTTGCCGGTGCGCACCAGCCAGCCCTGCAGCCCGGCGCGCTGCGCGCCGTCCACGTCGGATCGGAGATCGTCACCGACCATCGCGACGCGGTCCGGCGTCACGCCAAGACTGCGCACCGCGGCCTCGAAGAACGCGGCGCTCGGCTTGCCGGCCACCGTGGCCGCCACCCCCGCGGCATACTCGAGGGCGGCCACGAAAGGCCCCGCGTCGAGCGTCAGCCGCGACTCCTGACGGAAGTAGCGGTCGCGCGAGAGGGCGATGAGCGCGGCACCGGCGGTGAGCTGCTCGAAGGCCTCCTGCAGCAGCGCGAAGGTCCAGCGCTCGCCCAGGTCGCCGAGCACCACGGCGTCGGCCGCGGCCCGGGTCCGGCCCGAGGTGCCGCCGGCCAGGGCGAGCCCGGCCATATCCTCCAGCGCCCCCGCGGGGACGAACGGCGCCACGCGCGCGTACCCGCCCGCCCGCAGCAGCTCCACCCCGGCAAGTGTGGCGGTCACGATTTCCTGCGCGGCCACCGCGAAGCCATAGCGGGCGAGTCGTTCGACCAGCATGCGCCGGGAGCGGCTCGTCGTGTTGGTGACCAGGCGGAAGGGCACCTGCCGCGTGCGGAGCCGCGCGAGCGCCTCTACCGCGCCGGGCATCACGGCGCCGGCGGTGTAGAGCGTGCCCTCGAGATCCAGGAGGTAGCCGGCGGGGGCTGGCATGGTTGTCGCGTGCCGTCCAGAGCGATTATCGTCCACCAGGTTTCATCACAGGATCGCACATGCCGCTCGCCCCGCTGCTCGTCCACGCGGCCTTGCTTACACGCCTGGCCGTCCCGCTCCCCTTCACCGTCGGCGAGACACTGCAGTATGACGCGACGCTCGGACTGATCCCCATCGGCACCGCGAGGATGACGGTGAACCCGATGACCCGCGAGCGCGGGCGGGAAGCGTTCGTCTTCGAAGCCACGGGTCAGGGCCGACCGATGGGAATCCGGGTGGGCGCCGAGCTCACCTCCTACGTCGGCAGCCGCGGCTTCAACTCGCTCCGGTTCCACCGGCGTTTCTTCCAGGGCAGCCGGGTCGAGGAGTCGCAGTACGAGATCATCCCCGATTCGAGCCGCTACCGGGAAGACGGGAACCCGCAGGATTGGCAGTCGCCCAGCGATCCGCTGGATGAGCTCGCGTTCCTGTACTACCTGCGGACGGTCCCGCTCAAGCTGGGGGCCACCTACCAGTTCCCGCGCTATTTCAAGACCGGCTACAATCCGATTCAAGTGCGCGTGGTGAGCCGCGACGTGCGGGCACTGCCCGGCGGCGGCACCGCGCCGGTGCTGCAGCTCGAGGTCACCTCCCGCTCGCTCCGGATGAGCGTCGGGCTGACGGATGACGCGCGACGACTGCCGGTCGAGATGGAGCTGCCGCTGCCCTTCGGGCGCATCACGCTGGCGCTGACGAGCGCGGGGTGACGTCGGGCGGGCGGACGCTCAATACCTCCCCAGATACGTATCGATCTCCCACTGGCTCACCTGCAGGTTGTACTGCAGCACCTCGTTCCGCTTGGCCTCGAGAAAGCGCTCGGTGAGGTGCGCGCCCAGTGATTCCTTGACCACTCGGTCCTTCTCGAACATCTCGAGCGCTTCGTGGAGATCCCGCGGCAACTCGTCGATCCGGAACTTGCGCCGGTCGCGGAAGCTCATCGTGAAGATGTTCCGATGGACGGGCTGGCGCGCGGTGAGCTTCCGCTCGATCCCGTCGAGCCCGGCGGCGAGCTGCACCGTCAGCGCGAGGTACGGATTGCACGCGGGGTCCGGCATGCGGAGCTCGCACCGGGTCCCGAGTCCACGCCGATCCGGAATCCGAACCAGCGGGGAACGGTTTCTGGTGGACCAGGCCACGTTGCTCGGCGCCTCGTAGCCTGGCACCAGCCGCTTGTAGCTGTTGATCAGCGGGTTGGTGATCGCGCAGAAGCCGCGTGCGTGCTGCAGCAGCCCCTCGATGTAGCTCAACGCGACCTTTGAAAGCTGATACTCCCCCTTGGGATCGAAGAAGGCGTTGTCCTTCCCCCGGAACAGCGACTGGTGCGTGTGCATGCCGCTGCCGTTCACGCCCTGGATGGGCTTCGGCATGAAGGAGGCGATGTAGCCGTACCGGTTGGCGACATTGCGCACGATGAACTTGAACGTGGTGAGATTGTCGGCGGTGACCAGCGCGTCGGCGTACCGGAAATCGATCTCGTGCTGCCCGGTGGCCACCTCGTGGTGCGCCGCCTCCACCTCGAACCCCATCCGCTCGAGCTGCTCCACGATCACCCGCCGGATCTCCTCCCCCTTGTCGAGCGGCCCGAGATCGAAGTAGGACGCCGAATCGTGCGTCGTCAGGGTCGCCGAGCCGTCCGGCGCCTTCTCGAACAGGAAGAACTCCGCCTCGCACCCCGCCATCATCGTGAAGCCCAGCTTCCTGGCCCGGGCGAGCTGCCGCTTGAGCGTCGTCCGGGGACAGCCGGCGAACGGCTCTTCGTCCGGCGTGTAGATGTCGCACAGCAGCCGGGCCACCCGCCCGCCCTCGTCTTCATAGGGCAGGATGCGGAAGGTTCCCAGATCGGGCTTCAGCAGCATGTCCGACTCCTCGATCCGGACGAAGCCCTCGATCGAGGATCCATCGAACATCATCTCGCCGTCGAGCGCCTTGGCGAACTGGCTGCGGGGCACCTCGATGTTCTTGTTGATGCCCATGATGTCGGTGAACTGCAACCGGATGAAGTCGACGCCGAAGCGTCGCGACAGCTCCAGCAGATCGTCCCGGCCTGCTCCGCTCAGGTCCTCCGGAAATCCCTCCAGGCCGGACGGTCCCGCCGAGTCGCTCGGCTGCTGCTTGACGTGCACCATGGAATCCGATCTCCCGCTGGGGTGGTGGCTGAGCCGTAAAGAAATCCGCTGAAGCGCGCCCGGGTAAGGGGCCGCCGATCTTTCCCCCACCTGCGGACCCGGTTACGCTTCTCCCGCAATGACGGCCTCGCCATCTCCCTGCCCCGCCTGCGGCACGTCCGGCACCGGCAACTTCTGCGGTGCCTGCGGCGCGAGCCTGGTCGCGCGTACCTGCGCCGCCTGCCGGGCCGACTTGTCGGCTCAGGCCCGCTTCTGCCACCGCTGCGGCCGGCCCGCCGGCCGGGATCCGGCGATTCCGGCGCGGGCCGTCCTGCCGGCCCGGGAGCGGCGGGCGTGGATCGTGGCGGGGGCGCTGTGCGTCGCGCTTCTGGCGATGATTCTGTTCCGGGTCTGGCGCCCGCCCGCGCCGGTCGCCCCCGACATGGCCAACGCCGGTGCCGCGAGCGCGGAGGCGCTCGGAAGCCAGGGGCCCGCCGGCCCGGCGCCCGACATCAGCCGGATGACCCCGCGTGAGCGGTTCGATCGCCTGTTCAACCGGATCATGCAGGCGGCGGAGTCGGGCGACAGCGCGCAAGTCGTGCGGTTCACCCCCATGGCGCTCGGCGCCTACGCGCAACTCGACTCGGTCGACGCGGACGCGCGTTATCACGCCGCCGTGCTACGGCTCCAGGTGGGCGACGTGCCCGGCGCGCTTGCCCTGGCCGATACCATCCTGGCGCGCACTCCCGGTCACCTGTTCGGTTATCTCGTGCGTGGCGATGCCGCCGACCTCCAGGGCGACACCGCCGCCGCCGGCCGCGCCGGCCGCGCCTTCCTGACCCACTACGATGCCGAGATGCGCGCGAACCGGGTGGAGTACCAGGAGCACGCAGGCGTCATCGCCGACTTCAAGCAGCGGACGGAAGGCGGGGAAGGACGGAAGGACGGAAAGACGGAAGGCCGGTAAGCGCCCCGGCGCCCACCTCCTTCCGTCCTTCCCCACCTTCTGCCCTTCCGTCCTTCCGTCCTTCCGTCCTTCCCCCGAGCCCCCATGCCCAGAACCATCCGCGTCGCCCACAGCCCCGACTCCGACGACGCCTTCATGTTCTACGCGCTCGCCGAAGGGAAGATCGATACCGGCGACCTGCGGTATGTCCATGAGCTCTCCGACATCGAGTCGCTCAACCAGCGCGCGCGCCAGGCGGAGCTTGAGGTCACCGCGGTGTCCATCCACGCCTACGCCTATCTCTGGCGGGACTACGCGCTGCTCGGCTCCGGATCGTCCATGGGCGACGGATACGGACCACGGCTGGTCTCGCTCCAGCCGCGCCCGGCCGACCCGCGGGCGGCCCTGAGGGGACTCCGCGTCGGCGTTCCCGGTCCGCTCACCACGGCCTTTCTCGCGCTCAAGCTATACCAGCCGAATGTCACCACCGTGGTGATCCCGTTCGATCGGATCGAGGACGCGGTGCATCATGCCGAGGTGGACGTCGGGCTCCTGATCCATGAGGGCCAGCTCACGTACCCCGACACCGGGCTGCACCTCTGGGCCGACATGGGCGCCTGGTGGCTCGAGGAGACCGGACTGCCGCTTCCACTCGGCGGAAACGTCGTGCGCCGCGACCTCGGGCCGGCGGTAATCGACCAGATCGCCCGGGATCTGCGCGCCAGCATCGTGTACGCCCTCGAGCACCGGGCCTCCGCGTTGGCCCATGCCCAGCAGTTCAACCGCGGCATCGGCGAGGAGCGGACCGACACGTTCGTGGGGATGTACGTGAACCAGTGGACGGTGGATTACGGGCCGCGCGGGCGCCGCGCCGTGCAGACTCTGCTCGACCGGGGACACGCCGCCGGCTTGATCCCGGAGCCGGTGGTGGTGGACTTCGTTGGGTAATTGACCCCTCCTCCGCCGACTCCTACCTTCAGGGGACCCTGATCCCATCGGAAACCCGCCCCACCTGAGGCGGCGGAGGAGTCCGCGTGTCGCCCACGGACGGTCCCGTGACGCTCCTCGTCGTCGATGATGAGGAAGCAATCCGCAGCGCCCTCCTCAGGTACCTCATCCGGCAGGGCTACGACGTCGAGGCCGCCGCCTCGGGCGAGGACGCGCTCGACGTGCTCGCGGAGCGGAAGATCACCGGCATCCTGCTCGACGTGAATCTCCCCGGCATCAGCGGCATCGACCTCGTCCCGCGAATCATGGAACGGGAGCCGGGAGTGGCGCTGCTGATGCTGACGGCCGTGAACGACGCGTCCACGGCCGCCCTCTGCATGCAGCGCGGCGCCCTCGACTACCTCATCAAGCCGATCGAGCTCGTCCGCCTCGGCCGCGCCGTGGCGCGGGCGCTCGCCCAGCGCCGGGCCATGCTCGAGCGGCAGCGGCCCGGCCCGGGGCTCGACGCCGGGGTCGCTCACTCACAGGAGCGGATCTCCATGGCCACCCTGGAAGCGCTGGTCAACGCGCTCGAGGCCAAGGATCCCTGCCTCCTCGGGCACTCGGCCCGGGTCGCCCACCTGTCGGCCGCTGTGGCGGCGCATCTGGGGGTGTCCGGCGAGGAGGTCGCGGCCGTCCGCACCGCCGGCCGCCTGCACGACATCGGCAAGGTCGGTATTCGGGACGAGATCCTGAGCAAGCCGGGCCCGCTCTCCGACGAGGAGTACGAGCACGTAAAGCGGCACGTGCTGGTGGGCTGCCGGATTCTGGCGCCGCTGGTCCACCTGCGACACGTGATCGACTACGTCCGGAGCCATCACGAGCGGTGGGATGGGTTCGGCTACCCCGATCGCCTTGCCGGGGAGGCGATTCCCCTCGGCGCCCGCATCATCGGCGCGGTCGAGATCTACGACGCCCTTACCACCGACCGCTCGTATCAGGAGAAGATGCGGCCCGAGGAGGCGGTGGAGCGGATGCGCGATCTGGTGGGCACCGCGATCGACCCCGCGATCCACGCCGCACTCGGCGCCGTGGTGGCCGGCGGCCGGTGAGTGGAGGCGCCGGGCGGCGCGATCAGCCCGGCGGGACCTGACCGGCGGGCTCACCCGTGCGCTTGGCCTCCGCATAGGCCATGGCCTGGAGCCGGATGATCCGCTGGCGAATCGGCGGATGCGAGGCCAGCGTGTCGGCCAGCAACCCCTCGCGTGAGGCCAGCACGCCCGGCGCCGGATCTATGATGCAGAGGTGCGCGGCGCCGCGGGTGATGGCCCGCGTCGGCGAGCCGGCGGCCGCGAGCTTCTCGAGGGCGGAAGCGAGCGCCATCGGGTTACGGGTGAGCTGGGCGCCGGTGGCGTCGGCCAGGTACTCGCGCTTCCGGCTTACGGCCAACGCCAGGACCCGGGAGATGACCGGAGCTGCGACCAGGGTGAGCAGCCAGAGCCCCAGGATCACCAGCGCAAGCGGGTTCCCTCCCTTGGCCCGCCCACGGCCGCCGCCCCCAGAGTTGCCCGTGCCCCGTATCATGCGCCCCATGCCGTCCGACATGAGGGCGATGGCGCCGACCATGCCCGCGAGCAACGTCATCAGCCGCACGTCGAGGTTGCGCACATGGGCCATCTCGTGGGCAACGACACCCTGCAGCTCGTCGCGCGAGAGCGTCCGGAGCAGTCCCTCGGTCACCGCGATGCTGGCCGTCGCCGCGTCGCGCCCGGTGGCGAACGCGTTCGGGTCCTCGTCCGGGACCACCCAGATCCGGGGCTTCGGCAGCCCCGCGGCGATGGCCATCTCCTCGACCACGTTGACCAGTTGCCGCTGCTCCTGGGTCCGGGGGTCGAGGATCTCGCGCGCGCCGGTGGACCAGAGCACCCGCTCCGCGCCATAGCGCCAGGAATGCCAGCAGATCCCGCCGGCGGCGAGCGTGGTGGCGATGCCGATGAGGGGGAAAACGTGATGATACGCGGTCGGCGGCGCGTCTGCGGTGAGGAGCCCGAAGGCCAGGTCGCCGCCGAACCCGACCCAGGCGAAGAACACGATGAACCCGACGACGAGCCAGCTCGAGCGGCGCCGGTTGGCCTCCTGCTGCGCGAAGAGGTTGGCGTCCCCGCTCACGGGGCCGGTTTGTCGGCCGACAGGTCGACCACCGGCACTTCACGCTCCGCACCGTCGGTGATCTGCCACAACTCTGCGGGCGCCGCCTTTGCCATGCCGGCCACCAGCATCGTGGGGAAGGTCGCCTGCCGGATGTTGTACTGCGTCGCGACGTCGTTGTAGAGCTGCCGAGCGAATCCGATCTTGTTCTCCGTGCTCGTCAGCTCCTCCTGCAGTTGTGCCACGTTCCCCGTCGCCTTGAGGTCGGGGTACGCCTCGGCCAGCGCGAACAGGCGGCCGAGGGCCTGGGTCAACTCGTCTTCGGCGTGCGCCGTCTGCCGGACGCCGGTGGCGCTGACCGCCTTGTTGCGGGCGCTGATTACTGCTTCGAGCGTTCCCCGCTCGAAGTCCATGGCGCCTTTCACCGTGTTGACCAGGTTGGGGATCAGGTCATGGCGGCGCTTGAGCTGGACGTCGATCTGCTTCCAGGCGTTGGCGACCTGGTTCTTGAGCCCGATGAGTCCGTTATAGGCGCCGATGATCCAGAGAGCCACGGCAGCGAGGAGAACCAGCAGGATGAGCGCGGCGGCCATGGGCGGTCCTTGCGGCGAGAGGGGTTATGGCGCCACCAGTCCGGCGAGGGCCTGGCGAAAGACCTCCGTGATGGCGGCAATGTCGCCGTTGAGCCGGAGCACGGGGTGCCGCTCGTCGACGAGCACTTCGATGCCTGGCCCGAGGGGGATGCGGCGGCACGACGAGGCCACGCCGGCGGCGCCTTCGACCGGAGCCAGCCAGCCGAGCACCGCCCGGCCCACCCGGCCGCGCCCGGTGCCCGGCGCCTGCAGCAGCGCCAGCCGGTCGGGCCGTGGCAGCGCCGGCCCGAGCACCCCGGCCACACGGCGCTCGATGAGGTCGCCCGTGAGTCCGGCGAACTCACGGGTCATCGTTTCGAGAGTCGCGCCCTCCATCTGGCGCAGCTTGATGGCCAGGACCTGGAGCAGATGGCGGTACGAGTACACCGCGGCGGTACCCCGGCCGTCCGGCGGACTCACGAGCCCCCGGGCGACGTAGAACCGGATGGTGCGCTCGCTGGGGCGGGCGCGCGCCGCGGCGTTGACCGGCACAACGCCGGACGCGTCGAGCACGCCGGCGGACAGAGCGGCCAGATCGCGGAGCCCCCAAGGCGCAAGCGCGCTGTACTCGCGCAACGTGGCGAGCGGATCCGGCGGCGCGGCGACCGACAGCCCGGCGGTCATGCCGGCCCATTTCCAGCGCGCCGCTCGGCGGGTCCCTCCAGTACCTCGAGGACGGTGCGCCGGAGCACGTCGAGCGTGAACGGCTTGAGCAGCAGGGGACAGCGCAGCAGTTCGGCCGGCCAGTGCTCAGTCTCGGGGAAGCTGTCCCCGGTCATGAGGATGATCCGGTCGGCGAGCCGGGGCCAGCGGCGAGTGAGTGCGAGGAAGAAGGTGTCGCCGGACATCTGCGGCAGATGCAGATCGAGGAGCACGAGATCGACGTCGGTCTCGTCCAGCACCTGATAGGCCAGGTGCGCGTCCCCGGCAGTGACCACCTCGCATCCGACTCCGCGCAGCGCGCGGTCCAGCGCGCGCCGCAGCGCGGGCTCGTCGTCGACGATCAGCACTCGCGAGGTCACGACGCGGCGGCCCGGCTGAGCGGCCGGAGGTAGCGATCGGTAACCGCCGCCAGGGCGTCATCAGTCGTGAGTGACACCCGCAGCTCACCCGCCGTGCACCCGAAGGCAGCCCGGAGGTGCATCTGCAACGTCTTGGTCTTGCTGTAGCCGAGCTTGATGGCCACGTCCTCCACGGTATACCCCGGGTCGAGCAGCAGCCGATGTGCGTAGAGCAGGCGGGCCAGCACCATCACCACGCGCGGCGAGGGGAGGCCCACCTTGGTGAACCAGCGTTCGCAGGTCCGGCGCGTCAGCCGCGCCCGCTCGGCCAGCGCCGTGACCGTCGGACCGTCTCCGGTCGCGTGCAGCATCTGCTCGAGCGCGAGCCGCAGGGAGGCGGGCAGCTCGTGGAGCAGCGGCCCTAGCCCCAGGAGCACCTGTTGCGAGGCGCTCTGCTCCAGCTCGGCCAGCAGCGCGGTGCGCAGGGCGCCGGGCGTATCCTCGAAACGGTGCACCACTACCCGGCGAATTCCCGTGCGGCCGAGCTCCAGCAAGGCGCCCGCCGTGGCGGGAGCCAGCTCGGTGTACACCAGGAGCGGGAGCGAGGGGAAGAACTGCCGCAGCCGCCCGATGCCATGCGTCCGAGGTACGGTCCCGCCCAGCAACGGGTCGACGACCGCCATCTGCACCGGCTTGGCGCGGATGGCCTCCACCGCCTCCGGCCACGTCCCCACGGCCTCCCAGACGAACCGGTCGGGATCGAGGGAGCGTAGCCTGAAAAGGCGCTCGGTGGGCACGGCGGCAAGAAGCAAATGTCGCAAAACGGCCCCTATTTGTCGCAAAAAGGGCCTAAACGGGCCCGCGCTTTCACCCCAGATTGACCCTACCCCTCACGCTCGCCCGTCAGACCGAAAGGAACCGACCATGTCTCGCACGACCACCAAGTGGATCCTGCTTGCCTCACTGACCATCGCCGGCATCACCTCCACCGCGTGCACGCGGAACGATGCCATGGGTCCGTCGGACCAGACCGCGCCTGCGTTCGAGAACCAGGGCTCCAATAACTAGGTTGCCGAACCGGCGTACTCGCGGAGCCCGACCGCTACTTCCCGGACTGCCGGCAGCGCTTCCAGCCCCGGCTCCGAAATAGGCTCGGGCTCCGGAGCCTCGCAGCCCGCCAGGTTCGCGAGCACCTTCTCGAGCCGGAAATACCAGGCGTTGAGTTGGTGGGCCTCGGCGACCTCCACGGCCGTCCGGAGCAACTGCCGCCCGCGGCCGAGCTGCCCGAACCGCGCCAATCCGACGCCGGCCTTATAGTGCAGGTCCACCAGCATGCTGGGGGGCATGCGGTCCCGCATGCGCTCTGCCTCGACGCGCCGGCGCTCGAACGCGATCCGGTTGCGGACGCTCGACTCGAGCTCCATCAACTCGAGCAGGGCGTTGGTGTGCACCAGGAAGCTCGTTCGCGCGTGAACCACGATCTCGAATGCCACGCGCGCGGCGTCGATCGCGCCGATCTCCTTGAGGCCGATGCCGAGATCACCCAGCACCCGCATGCGCTGCAACTCGTCCTCGGTCAGAAGAAACGCCCGGTAGTTGGCCTGGAGCGCTTCGACCCGGCACCCCTCCAGCGCATGGACGGCCCCGAGGTCGGTCAGGGCCATGGCCTGTACATCGCGGAGCCCGGCGGCTGCGGCGGCCTCGATGACCGACCCGGCCGTGGCCCGCGCCAGGGGGAGGTTGCCCTGCCCGCGCAGCACAGCGCTTCTGCCCAGCTGAGCGCGGAGCGCCAGCGCGCGATCGGCGTCCCCGGTGGCCGCCGCTTCCGCCGCCAGATAGCAGGAGGTGGCCTCCGTCCATCGGGCAAGCAGGCGGTTGAGCCGTCCGGCGAACAGCGCCGAGGCGGCGAAGTCCGTCACGGGGACGTCCCCGCCGTGGCTGCGTACCGCGAGGGCGAGCACCTCGAGCGCCTCCTCGAGCCGACCCTCGTGCTCGAGGAAGTAGGCATAGGCCATCAGACTCAGGCGCAAGCCCGCGAACGGCTGCACCCCCACGATGATGGCGTCCGTGATGCCGTGCAGATGCGCGCTCTCGGGTAGGTCGGTGGGCAGTTCGCGCAAATGGCGGCGCACGGCGTCGAGCTGCCAGAGAAGCCCCTCCTGGGCCTCGGCGTCGTTTCCCTTGACGAGCAGCCGGTCCACCAGTCGTGAAACCAGATACGCGCCCAGCGCCAGCCGCGCTGAGACGTCTCGCTCCCGCTGGTGCTCCGCCCGCGCGCGTTCCAGAAACGGAGCGTGCGCCAGTACGTCCACCGACGGCTCGGCCTCACCGAAAAGCTGCTGCGGCGTGAACAGGGCGCGTCCTTCCATCAGGAGGTTGGGGTACAGAGCTAGTATCGCGACCGGGCGCCCCCCAGGCAAGGGGACGCAATTTCCGGCAGCCCCTAGCGGAAATTGGGTCCCGATCGGGCGGGTGAACAGAGGTACCGTGCACCCATGCAACGCGGCACCACCCTCCTCGAGCTCGCCCTCGTCCTCGCCATCATGGGGCTGCTTTTCGGCATTGCCCTCCCCCGCGCCAGCCGTCTGGCAGATAGCCTCGCCGTGGACCGCGCCGCTCACGAGATCGTCGCGGCCCACCGTCGTGCGCGGATCGCCGCCGTGCTCCGGAGCCAGGTCGTCGAGCTCACCGTGAATGCCACCGACCTCGCCATGCGGCCTCGGGGCGCCGCCGAGTTCTGGCACGCTCCGGGCCCGGCCGCCAGCCAGGTGGTGCTTGCCGGCCCCGAGCGGCGCATCACCTTCTCACCGGTGGGGCTGAGCATGGGGCTGAGCAACGCGTCGTTCCAGCTGAGCCGCGGCGCGGTGGTGCGCACGGTCGTCGTCTCCCGACTCGGCCGCGTGCGCATTGTGCCGTGAGCGCGTGGCCCGCGTGCTCAGGCCCCCGGGGCAAAGGTCAGGTCGACGTGCACCTCGATGTGCTCGTCCATCTTGAGCGCTCCGAGCAGCTTCGACAGCCCGCCGATCCGATAGTCCTTGAGGTTCAGTGGGAAATCGGTCCGCACCCGCAGCGCCCCTCCCTCGGCGCGCACGTAGCCGGGAAGCGCGACGTCGCGGCTTACTCCATGAATCCTGAGGGCGCCTTCGAGCATGACAGGCAAGCTGTCGGAAGTGCCCGCCCTGGTCCTCACGCCGCGCAGGTCGAATCGCAAATTGGGATACTTTTCCGGCTCCATGGATTTCGCGAGGTCCCGGTCGCGGCGGCCGTTCCCCGTCACCAGCGTCCGCACGGGAGCCTCGACCCAGCCCCGCACCCCGGCCAGGCCGCTAGCGCCGGTCATCTCGCCGGATACCGTGCTGGTCCGTCCGATGAAGTCACCGGGGGTGCCGTGGCCGTCAAATGACAGCGTGCCGGACTTGACTCGCCCGGGCGGCACCGGAGTCTCCTGAGCCCTCGTGGCGGTCGGCTGCGTGAGCAGCACCAGTGTAACCGCCACCACGCGAGCGGCCGCCAGCCCATACTTGCGCACCTTGTGAAGCAGCGTCGACCGGGAGATCCCGAGCACCAGCGCCGCCTGCCGTTTGTTGCCGCCGGTGTGGCGGAGCGCCAGGGCAATGTGCCGGCGCTCGGCTGCGTCCAGCGTGCCTGGCGCCGCCGCTTCGGCCGGGACCAGCGCCTCGCGGAGCCGCGCCGGGTCCAACTCCGGCAGCCCGAGGTCGAGAACCAGCGCGTCGAACCCCGGCTGGCCGATCGCGGCCGCGGCAGCCGAGGGGTCCGGCGCCGCCACCGCATGGTGGCCGGCGGCGCGCAGCACTCCGATGAGTGCCTCGCGGCGCACGGGGTCGCGCTCGAGCACGAGCAGGTGCATCGGGGCCATGGCTCCAAGCTACAGCCGAGTTCCGGCGGGAGACAGACGGCCCTATCTTCTGGCCACTTCCCACACCCGAGTTCCGGCATGCCACCACCCGACCTGAAGCAGTTGGCCCTCGGCGACCGCGTGCAGGATTCGCTGCTCGTGCTCGAGATCGATCAGCGCGAGTCGGCCCGCGGCGGCTTCACCACGCTCACGCTCGGCAATTGTCACGGCCAGCTGGTTACCGCGCCGTTCTGGGCGGAGGATCAACCGCGTATCGCGGGAGTCGCGCGGGGCGATGTGGCCCAGGTCATCGGTGAGGTCGGGCAGTACAACGGGCGGCGCCAACTCAAGGTCAGCTCCATCCGGGTGCTGCCGCGCGGCACGATCGACTGGCGCCAGCTCCTCCCCTCCGTGGGCGAGGTGGCCCCCTACTGGGACACCCTCGACCGCTGGCGTGGCGAAGTCCAGCGGCCCCGACTCCGGCGTCTGCTCGACCTGTTCTATGCCGATGACGATTTCCGCCGACGCTACGAAGCGTGCCCGGCGAGCACCGCCGGGCACCACGCGGAGCTCGGCGGCCTGCTCAAGCACACCTGCGAAGTCGCGGCCATCGGGCGCGCCATCGGCAAGGTGTGCCGCGCCGACCCAGAGCTCGTCCTTGCCGGCGCGCTGCTGCATGACATTGGCAAGCTGGAGTCCTACCGGTGGGAAGGAGCCTTCGAGGTCACGGAGTGCGGCGCGCTGCTCGGCCACGTCGCCCTCGGCCTTCTCATGCTCGACCGCCGTGTCGGTCGGGAGAACCCCGCGCCGTGTACCGACCGCGAGCTCACGATCCTGCACCATCTCATCGCGTCTCACCACGGCAAGCCGGAATTCGGCGCCGCGGTGCCGCCGATGACGCTCGAGGCGGAGGTGCTCCACTTCGCGGACAACGCCAGCGCCAAGACGGCCAGCATGGCCGCCGCGCTCGTCGATCCCGACAACTTCACCGGAGAGGCGCTGGTGAGCGCCCGGACGCTATGGCAACTTGATCGCCGGCGCGCGTACCGGGGTGGCAGCGATTGGGGGGCGAACGAAGCGGGAACGAACAACAGACGGTAGAAAAACGGAACGGCCGCCTAGTCGTGGCTAGGCGGCCGTCCCACGCATGGATTATCCCGAGGTCGGGGCATTGCTGCCGCCGTTCTTCTTCCACCTGCCACCGGTTGGCTGATTCGCCGCTCGGGAGGGCGCGGTGGAGCCTTGGCTTTGATCCCCAGATGGGATGGCCATCTCACCTGGTTCGTCCATTCGAGCGCTGCGAGTCAGATCGGGTCGCGGACCGACCGTTCGCACTGCACTCCGAGGCGCCAGATCGGAGCGGGTGAAGCACGCGACTGGCTTCACCTGTTCGAGCCGGGGTGATCACCAAGATCGACGAAGACCTGAGCCCTTGGTTGCGTCGGCCTTCTCCCCTGATATCCCGCTCGAACCCGCTCTGCCAGCCGTCACTGAGGCTCGGGGCCCCAGCACGCATCCAACGGAGCGCGTAGAACAAAGATAGGCACCTGCGAGCAAGTCGCAAGTGCCTGATTTTATTCGGGTTACGCTGTCTCAGCCTGCTCGGGATGTGGATACCTAAACGCGGCTCACCCCTCAGCCTAGCTCGTGCCGTCCACACAATGTGGAGATGTGAATCCACATTCCCTGCCGAAGCCCCCCACCCTCAGGGCTCGAGGCCGACCTCGACGTACCGGTACGTCGGCTCAGCCTCCGAGCTGGCAAAGAGGCACCCGGCCGAGCTGGCGGCGAACCAGCCGGCGACGAGGGGGCGGGGAATGTCGAGCTCCTGGATGATCGCGCCCAGCCAGCGACGCAGGTGCCGGAGCTCGGGCGCCCGCCGGCCCAGCAAAGCCAGCAGCGCTCCCGCCCCGGCGGTGGCGCGGAGAAAGTGGGCCAGAGCGTGCGCCCGCTGGGTAAACTCTACGGCCTTCACGCCGGGCTCGTCGAACAGCACGGCCCCTTCGAACACGTCCATTGGGGGCGCGTCCAGCCGGGGACCGAGATACACGAAGCGGCGTCCCTCGGCGCCCTTGCGCTCGATGACGGCCGCCGCGGTCTCGCTGGTGAGTCGCGCCGCGTGAAGCATGTCGTCATCCAGCAGGATGCCGACCACCCCGGTCCACTCGAGCGCCGCCAGCGCAGTTTCGACCGGGCAACCCAGGGCATCGTCGAAGGCGAGGAGCCGAGGTGCCTCGCCGGCCCGGAGCACGAAGTGCGACAGGCCTTCGGCGCGGTCCGTGAACGTGCGCACCACGAGTGTCTGAGGCGATGTCATGACACAAATGTAAGTAAAGCACCCGCCGGGCGTCAGAGCCGTGCTCACGAATTGGCCAGCCCGCGGCCCGCGGGCTACCTTTGGGCGAGGCAGGCAGCTTCGGAGGCCCTCATGCACGTGGAATGGACGACGTACGGTTCGCCGGTCGGCGCGCTGACGGTGGTCGAGTGCGAGGCGGGCCCGCTGGTGATCGAGTTCCCGCACCGCGCGGCCTCGGTGAAGTGGGCGGTGCGTCTCCGCTCCGCTATCCCCGAGCTGCACATCGGTCAGGGACCGTGCCGGAGCACCACCACCTGGTTGGAAGAGTACTTCGCCGGTTCGCCCCGCCCGTTTCCGTTTCCGGAATACCTGAAGCGCTGGTTCGAGCTGTCTCCGGCCCAAATGGCGGTCTCCCGGGCGCTCCGCAAAATCCCGCTTGGCGAGACCCGCTCGTATGATGACATCGCCCGCGCCACCCGGCTACATCCGCGGCAGATCGGATGGCTCGTGGCGGCCAATCACCTCGCGATTCTGATTCCCTGCCATCGGGTCGTGGGAAAGGACGGCTCTCTGGTAGGCTACGGCGGCGGGCTCGCCCGGAAGCGGTGGCTGCTCGACCACGAGCTGCGGGCCGCAGGTGTGGTTTTGCGGTAGGCGTGGAAGGCCGAATCGGAAGTCCTGCCACCCCCAAGCGCCATATTGACAAATCCCTGAGCGCGCATGACCTTGGTTTATGCTCCGCGAAGTCCATCCCTTGCATGATTGAGTCATCGCCGGCCGGCCGGGCGTTCTAACCGGGCGGCTTTTTCTTGGGGCGTTTTCACCCGGCTATGGAGGCCGGGGGTTTCCCCGGAGCCCGCGGGCTCCCTTTCAAGAGGTTGCAACAATGGCGAAGGGCACGGTCAAGTGGTTCAATGACGCAAAGGGGTTCGGATTCATCGCGCAGGACGGCGGCAAGGATGTTTTCGTTCACCACACCGCCATCATCGCCGAGGGTTTCCGCTCCCTCGCCGAGGGAGACAACGTGGAATTCGAGGTAGTGGAAGGCCCCAAGGGGCTCCAGGCCTCGAACGTCCGCAAGGTCTGAAATTCCCGGCGCTCGGCGCCGTTCCCGTTCCGACGCAGCTTCTGGTTCAACCCGGCCCCTCGCCGATGCGGCGAGGGGCAGGCTATCTGTCGTCGAGGGCTCCCAACACATGTCACCAGCTCACGGCCTTGCACTGCTCGTGCTCTTCGCGGTGCCGGTCCAGCCCGCCGGCGCCGCCAGTTTCGCGTCCGCACCGGCGGACACCGCGGCCCTCGAGTTCCACGGTTTCCGCGCCGGCGCGCATCTCGCCGAGCTTGACGCTCTGGTGCGGAGCCTCGATGGCCGGCTCCATTGTGAGGGTGCCAGAGCCGACCGGCGTGTGAGCGAGTGCCGCTCGTCCATCGATGATCCCGCGCTCGGCGGCCCCGTGAACCTGTGGATCTCGGCGGTTGACAGCATCGCCAGCGTGATCACGATCTCCGGTGGCGCCGCCGGCGCCCGACTCGAGCACTGGCGCGACCAAATCGAGCGCCGGTATGGACGCGTGGGTGCCTCCATCCAAGGCTCGCAATCGATGATGCAGTGGGTACGAGCCGGCCGAATGCTGCGCCTCACCTGGCGCGTGGAGCGCGGTGGGCGAATGGCCTCCGTCAGCCTGGTGGATGGCCGCGTGCTGGACCGCTGGGGCCGCGGCCGCGGCTGACGCATCCGGCGCCTCATGTGGTTCCTCGCCCCCACCCGATAGCCACACCGCACCTCCCGCCGCACTCCCGCCTTTAGTACGCGATTTGCACCTCGGCCGTTTGCGGGGTTCTGCCGCACCCCGGATGACGGCTGCAAACCCTTCTCTCCAAAGACCTTACGAAACAACGCTCGAGTGCGGGAGCCGCTCTTGCCATTGTCCGATCGACTGAGGCTATTTGCGCCGCGCGTGGGCGGGCTGCTCCTCGCCGCCGCACTCGCCGGCTCGTGCCAGCGCGGAGATTCCGGCGTGGTCCGCATCGGCGTCGCCGGCTCGTTCAGCGATCCGATCGGCCTTCCGATGAAGGAGGCCGCTGAGCTTGCCGCGGAGGAGATTAACGCCGCCGGCGGCATCGCTGGGCGCCGCCTCGAGCTCATCACCCGGGACGACTACGCCGATCCCGACTCCGCCGTCTTCGTCGCCAGCGATCTCTACTCCTCCGACGCCTCCGCCGTCGTCGGCCACCTGTTCTCGGGGATGACGCTGGCGGCGGCGCCCATCTACAACGGTGGGGACGATCCGGTCGTCGCGATCAGTCCCTCGTCCTCGTCGCCCGACGTGACCGGGGCCGGTACCTACACCTTCCGGATCTGCCCAAGCGATCAGGCACACGGCACCGTGCTCGCTCACTGGGTGCGCGACCGCCTGCACTTTACCCGGGGCGCCGTGCTGTACCTGAATGACGAGTACGGCCGCGGGATCCGGCAGACGTTTGTGTCCGAGTACACGCGACTCGGCGGGAGCCTGCAGGCGGTGGACCCTTACCTCGGTGATCGGCCGGACGTCGCGCCCTACATGGATCGCCTGGCGGGCGGCGAGCGGCCGGAGTTCATCCTCGTGGCGGGCAACCGGAGCGAGGCCGAGGAGGTGTTGCGTCAGGCTCGGAAGCGCGGCCTCACCATGCCGGTGCTCGGCGGCGACGGTCTCGAGGGAATCCAGGAGGCCGGTGCGTTGGCAGAAGGCGTCTACCTCAGCTCCCCCTATTTCCCGGCGATCCCCAGCGCCGCCAACCGGCGCTTCGTGGCCGCATTTCACCGGAAGTACCCGGACGCCGGGATGCCCAATCAGCCGGCCGCGGCCACCTACGATGCCATCTATCTGCTGCGTGATGTGATCGCCCGGGTGGGATCGGACCGTTCCGCCGTCCGGCGCGCGCTCGCCGGGGTGGGGTCGGCCACGCCTCCCTTCTCCGGCGTGACCGGTACGGTCGCCTTCGACGGCAACGGTGACGTCCCCGACCAGAACGTCTATATCGGACTCGTACGCCACGGCGTGGTCGAAGTGGTGAACGGGGCGGACGAGCCCGGAGCCACGCGGTGAAGCTCCTGCGCAGCCTGCGCCACCGCGTCATCGCGGGAATGGTGCTGCTCATCGCGCTCGTCTTCGGGATTGCTCTGCTTGGCGTGAACTCCATCCGGGCGCTCGACCAGTCGGTGAACCAGGAGCTCTCCCTGCTGCTCGAGAGCACCGACCTGGGGAACGGCCTGGTGACCTCGGTCTCGTCCGAGGTGCGCGCGGCGGAGCAGTATCTCGTGCGTCCGGATACCCGCCTGCGCACGGTCACGCTCGAGGAGGGCGACTCGGCTTACGCGTATCAGCGTCGCTACCGCTCGCTCGCTTCGCTTACGACCGCCGACCGCTACATCGTGAACAAGATCGCGGCGAACCAGGCCGCGATCGAGGTGGCGTACGGAATGGCGCACGCGCTGACCGACCTCGGACGTACGGAGGATGCGCGTCGCATGGCTGATCGTGCCCGCGCCCCCTCCGACACGCTGCTCGGCGACGTGCGCGCGCTCGGCCTGGCGCAGACCACGCGTTCGGTGGTCCGGGCGGCGGATCTCCGGCGCCAGGCATCCAATCGGCGAAACGCACTCTGGGGACTCTTCCTTACCTCCCTGCTCATCGGCGCGCTCACCTCGTTCTGGACCGTGCGCTCGGTGGATCGGCCGCTGAATCAGCTCATCGGCGCGGCCGAGCGGTTTGGTGGCGGCGACCTTCGTCCCATCCGCCTCGGCGGGGAGATGCCGACCGAGATCGAGCGTCTGGCGCGCGCCATGGACGACATGGGTGGCCGCCTCCGCGGGGTGGTGGTCTCGGTAGTGGACGAGGCCAGCCAGATTGGAAACAGTGCCAGCGACTTTTCGGCGATGAGCGAGGAACTGGCCGCCAGCAGCGGCGAGATCTCTACCGCGATGGTCAAGATCGCCGCGAGCGCCGAACAGCAGGTGAGCGGGATGGAAAAAGCCGACGCGCTGCTGCTGAGTCTGCGGGAGATCGCCGAGGCCAACGCACAGGCGTCGGTCCGGGTGGCGGAGCTGGGCGACCGGATTCAGCAGTTGGCCGCGCAGCACCGGGCCGAGGTGGCCGCCGCAGGCCGCTCGCTCCTCGACGTGCGCGAGGTCGTCGGCCAGTCAGCCGATCAGGTCCAGGCGCTCGCGCGGGCCTCCGAGCCCATCACCGCCTTCATCGACCTGATCAAGCAGATCTCATCGCAGACCAATCTGCTCGCCCTCAACGCGGCGATCGAGGCCGCACGCGCGGGGGAGCATGGCCGCGGATTCGCCGTCGTCGCGGAGGAGGTGCGCCGCCTCGCCGACTCCAGCGCCACGGCAGCGGAAGATGTGGCCAAGACCGTGAAATTCATCCGGAATCAGGTGCAGCAGGTGGTCGGCACGATGGAGGTCGGCTCGGTCAAGGTACAGGGCATCGAGGGGGTGGCGCTGGCAGCGGGGCGCGCGCTGGAGGAGATTTCGCGGGCGGTCGAGGAAGTACACGATGCCGCGGAGGCCGTGGCACGCGAGGTGGCGGCCAATCAGGCGATTGTCGAGCAGCTCGGGCAGCGGACCCGCGAGGTGGGGCAGTCGGCCGCCGAGCACGCCTCTGCCAGTGAGGAAGTCACCGCGGCCGCCGAGGAACAGACCGCCAGCACCGAGCAGATGGCATCGGCGGCGGGGAATCTGCTGCAGGGCGCCACGCGACTGACGACCCTGGTGCAGGAGTTCAAGACCTAGCGCCGCTTCGCCTGCTTGGCCGCCTTCTTCACCTTCTTCACGGCCTTGACCGGTTTCACCGTCCTTGCCTTGGCGCGGGCCTTGGCCTTGTGAGCCCGGTCCCGCTCGGCGGCCTTGTCGGCGCGCCGCTGCTCGGCCGCGTGCACTTCGACCAGGAGCCGGTCACCCTCTTCCTGTCCCAGCAGGCCGCGCCGGGTGGCGTAGCGCACCAGCTCATCGGCGTCCTGGATGTTGAACTCCGTCAGCCGGGCGGCGGCACGGATAACGTTGCCCAGGGCATCGGCCACCGGGCTCCGCAGCACATTGGCGATGCCGGGCAAGGTCTCGAGCAACGTCGAAATCTGTGAACCGCCGAGTTCCGACACCACGAATCCTCCTTCACCTGCGGGTCTTGGCCGTGCCCCGGAGCACCGTACGGCGGCCGGGGAAACCTGACCGAATTCTCGCATAGTGACGGCCGTGACGCTAGTAGTAGCTGCGGATACGACCAGTGCATTCGAGCGCCAAGCAAGAGCGGCCTGCCCGGTTCCCCAGCGGACCGCTGTCTGCGTAAGATCAGGTGGTCCAGCGACCTACTCGACCTTCAGCGAACCACGCATGTCATAAGCCCTGTGAGGCAGGCAGTAAAAGCTGTAGGATCCAGCCGGTACGCGCGGCACCACCATCCGGTATTCGTCCCCGGTTGCGGTGAGCAGTGGGCTGCTGAGCTCGGCCGACCGGCCAGCCATGACGGCGTTGAACGCTCCCCGCACATCCGCCGAGAGTCCGGCGCGTTCGAAGACCACGCTGTGGGGCGCGCCGCTGGCGACGCGGAAGACCACAAGGTCGTTCGGGTGCACCGTCAGCGCGGCCGGCTCGAAGCGGTACTCGTCCTTCGATGGATTGACGATCAGCCGGACCACATGCGTCTGCTGAGCCGCAGCGGACACCGCCAGCGAGAAGCCGGCGGCGATCCCCGCAACGAGGCCACGGAAAGCTGCCTGCATATGTGAGTCCCCTCCCACGTCAGAGCGGAAGACCTTTGCGTGCCGCAACGGCTTTCCGTAAATTGAGAAGCGATGGTGGGGTAGCTACATCCGTGCCACCAGACCCCGCCGGAAGGGCCGACTGTGGGACGTCGGGGCATCAAAGAGTACCGCGCGCCTGAGGCGCTGATTCTGATCGCGGCGGATCGGGACCATAAGCCGCTCGTCTGCCCGTCCTGCAACTCGAGCGAGGTCGAGCGGACCCCCGAGCGGTCATCCTCCGACGACGTGCAGGGGGGCCGGGTCACGCTCCACTGCGCCGCCTGCGGCCGGATCGCCGCCTATATCCCACGCACGCTCAATCGCTCGTCCATGCCGGAAGCCCCCCGGCACCCGCTCTAGCGCACGATCCCCACTGCTATTTCGGCTGGGTAAAGATCCTGCCCCACCGCACGGCGGTGAGGAACGGCAGCGACTTCCAACTGTTCGGATCGTAGCTGAAATACACCACCAGCGGCCTTCCCCGGACGTTCTTCCGGGGCAGGAACCCCCAGTAGCGTCCGTCGTACGAGCTGTCGCGGTTGTCGCCCATCATGAAGAACGAATCGGCCGGGACCACGATCGGCCCCCAGTCGTGGAGGTCCGGCTGGTAGGTGGCGGTGTCGCGGTGCACCAGATGGGGTAGCTGCCACTCGCGCATCTTGGCGCGCTGGATCGGGTCTTCAGAGCGGTGAGGATCCCCGTGCAGTGCGTAGGGCTCGTCCACCCGCTGCCCGTCGCGGTAGAGCTGGCCCGCCTCCATCGCGAGCGTATCACCGGGCACTCCGATCAGGCGCTTCACGACCTTGAGCCCTTCCTCCTCCACGGAGTCGAAGACCAGGATGTCGTTCCGCACCGGCTCGCGCACTGCCGGCAGGTAGGCGTGGACGATCGGGACTTCGGCGCCGTAGAGCGCCTTGTTCACGAACAGGAAATCGCCGATAAGCAGGGTGTTCTCCATGCTGCCGGAAGGGATGCGGAAGGCCTCGATCAGAAAAGTCCGCAGGAAGAACCAGACCACGAGCGCGACGACGATCGACTTGCTCCACTCCCACAGCCAGATGAGGGCCGAGCGCGAGCGGTCCGCGGGGCCGCCGGTTCCCGTGGGACGGGAGGCCCGGGAGCTGGAACTGCCGGTGGATGAGGTGGTGCCGCGCGCGGTCATGCCGGAGGTCCTGTGAGGATGGAAAGCTCAAGTATAACGGGATACGCTCCGCTTACCCGCCGCGCACGGCCTCCAGCACCTTGCCGGGGTGCGCCGCGGCGCTTGCCACGCGAGCCCAATGCCGGCGGACCCGGCCGTCGGGACCGATCCACACCGTCGAGCGGATCACTCCAGTCACCGTTTTCCCGTACATCACCTTCTTGCCGTAGGCGCCGTAGGCGCGCATGACGCCATGATCGGGATCGGACAGCAGCGGAAAGGGCAAGCGGTACTTGGCGGCGAAGCGCCGGTGTGTGTCAGGGCCATCCGCGGACACGCCGAGTACCACGACGCCCAG
Organism: Gemmatimonadales bacterium; assembly: GCA_025927545.1. Taxonomy (GTDB): domain Bacteria; phylum Gemmatimonadota; class Gemmatimonadetes; order Gemmatimonadales; family GWC2-71-9; genus CAVVWJ01. The sequence continues at coordinate 41,256 of JAICLE010000001.1, read as the reverse complement.
CGACTGCAGCTCATCCCAGGCATCCCGGAATCCGCAGGCCTCCTTCGTACACCCCGGGGTGTCGTCCCTGGGATAGAAGTATAGAACCACATCCCGTCCCGCGAATTCTTCGAGCGATACCTCGCGTCCGGCAGCATCGGACAGCGTAAACGGGGGCGCCTCGTCTCCGGGCTCGAGCATCACCCCTCCCGGGCGCGAACCGGCATCCGCTGCACCACCTTGGGGGCCACCGGCGCACCCTCGCCCAACCGCTCCTGCCCGCCGACCACGACCTGATCGCGGGGCTGCACACCACTCCGAGCCTCGACGAAGCCCGGCGTGCGCACCCCGAGGTCCACCTGCCGCCGATTGGCCTTTCCCGCACTCACGACCCATACGAAGGTCGAGCCCTGGAGCGCCATCACCGCATCCTCCGGGATGACCACGGCGTTAGGCCGCACGGCGGTGGCCAGCCGCACGTCGATGAACATTCCCGCCTGCAGCTGGCGGTCCGGGTTCGGCACGACCGCCTTGACTGTGATCGTGCGCCCGGGAAGCTGGACCACGGGATCCACGAAGTCCACGCGTCCGGTGAACTCCCGCCCCGGCAGCGCCGCCACCTGGAACGTCACCTGCTGCCCGTTCCTGAGCTGGTCGGCGTAGCGTTCGGGTACCTGAAAGGTGGCGTGCTGGGGTGAGATCGTCTGCAGAGTCACCAGCCGGGTGCTGGTGGTGACGTAGTCGCCGAGGCTGACGAACCGCTGGCCCGCGACGCCGGCGAACGGAGCCCGGACGAGCGTGCGCGCGAGCCGCACCTGCAGCAGATCGAGCTCCGCCTGGTCGCTTCGCGCCGTGGCCTCGGCGCGCTCGAGCTCCGACGTGGAGGAGGCCTTCTGGGCCAGCAGGTCACGCGTGCGCGCGAGCGACTGGCGAGCCAGATCACGATCCGCTTCGGCGCGCGCCACCTGGGCCTTGAGCTCGGCATCGTCCACCTTGAACAACGGCGTGCCGCGCGCGACGAGCGCGCCTTCTCGGATCAGGATGCCGGCCAGGCGGCCTTCGATTTCCGGGCGAAGCTCGATGGACTGCATCGCCTCGATCTGACCGGTGGCCAGGATCGCATCCACGACGGTGTCGGTCCGGGCCGCGGCCACCTCGACCGGCATCGGCGGGGGGGCGCCACCGGCTGCGGCAGACGGCTGCCCGGAGGATTCGGCCTTGCTGCACGCGGCAATGCCGACCGCGAGCCCGGCGCGCAGCAGCAAGGGCGCGGCCGCCCGCCTCATTTCAAGCATGGCTGTCACGGGACATTCCTGTTCGTGAAGAGTCGGTGGCCCAGAATCGCCTCCAGACCGGCGAGGGCCAGCCGGGCGGCGTAGCGGGCCTGAACCAGATCGGCCTCGGACTGGGTGAGACGGATCTGGGCATCGAGCACGTCGAGGATCGTCGTGGAGCCCGCCCGGTAGCGCGATTCCTGCACCCGGTAGTTTTCCTGCGCCACCAGGACACCGGTGCTCGAGAGCGCCGCCGTGGCCCTCGCCGTCACGTACGCCTCATATGCCTGGGTAACATCGGGACGTGCCGCCCGCTCCAGGTCCTCGCGGATGGCGCGCGACACATCGCGGTTGACCCGTGCCTGGGAGATCGCCAGCTCGCGCCGACCGTCGTCCCAGATCGGCAGCGAGACGCTCAGTGCGATGGAGGAGACGTTTCGGGCGCTCGGAAAGAAGCTATCGTCGAACCGGACGTGGGTTCCGAGCAGCGTGACCTGCGGCAGGTACTGGCCCCGCTCGGCCTTGAGGAGCGCCGACGCCGCCCGCTCGCCGGCGCGAGCGGCCCGATACTGCGGCCCCTGGGTAACGGCGAGCTGCACCGCCTCGTCAAGTCCCAGCGGCAACTCCGGCGCCGGTGCGGTGTCCACCGGCTCGGCGTCCACCGGGCCCGCTTCGCCCACCCGGCGGCCGAGCTGCAGGCGGGCCACCCGGAGCGCCGCGTCCCGCCGGAGCTGGTCGGTCCGCGCCTGCGTCAGCTCGAGCACGAGCTGCAGCGAGTCGCTCTGAACGGCCGCGCCCGACACCACGCGTGCCCGGGCAATGCCCAGCCCTTCCTCCGCCCGCTGCGTCCGGTCGGCCGCGACCCGGGCCAGCTCCTGGTTCTGCAGTACATCGTAGTAATCCGCTTCGGTCAGGAGCGCGGAGCGGAACCGCTGCTCGAGCTCGCCCGCGTCGGCGCTCTCTAGCTCCGCCCGCGTTCGGCCGAGGTCGGCGAGCTTCCTGGCGTTGAACACGTCATAGCTCGCCTGGAAGGTGGCGTTGACGGCGTCGCTCTGATTCCGCCCCGTGCCGATGTTGAAGAATTCGGTCGAGTACCGGGTGGCATCGATCGAGACGCCGAGCGACGGGAGCACGAACACCGCCAGAGCGGCGCGGCGGCCCCACTCGGCGTTGTCCACCTGGCCGAGCGCCCGGACGTAGTTCGGATCGAGCCGGGCGGCCCGGGCGATCGCCTGGTCGAGGGTCACGCGGGGCGCCTGGACCTGGGCTTGAAGCGACGCCGTGGCCTGCAGCGCGAGCAGCAGTCCGAGGATCACTCGGCCTCCAGCGCGGCAAGCGACGGCTGGCCCGTCTCGCGCCGGCCTCTGACTCGCTGGCGCAGACCATCGAAGATCACGTAGACGGCGGGTACCACGTAGAGCGTGAGCAGTGTAGAGAAGAGTACCCCGCCCACGATGGCATAGCCGAGCGGCCGGCGGCTGATCGATCCCGCGCCCAGACCGAAGGCGATCGGCACCGCGCCCATGACCGTGGCCACCGACGTCATGAGGATGGGTCGAAAGCGGATGCGCCCCGACTCGAGGGCTGCATCCAGGGTGCTCATCCCGCGCTCCCGAAGCTGATTGATGTACTCCACCAGGAGGATGGAGTTCTTGGTTACCAGGCCGATGAGCAGGATCATCCCGATCTGGCTGTACAGGTTGAGAGTCGCCCCGGCCAGCTTGAGGGTGAACAGCGCGCCGGTGACGGCCAGCGGCACGGCCAGGAGCACGGTAAATGGGTGGATCAGCGACTCGAACTGGCTCGCCAACACCATGAACACCACCAGCAGTGCCAGGAGGAACGCGAAATACAGCGAGGAGCCGCTCTCGTCGAGCTCCCGCGACTCCCCGGCCAGTGCCGTGCTGCTGCCCTTCGGGAGCACCTCGCTCGCGATCCGGGTGAGCGAGTCGAGCGCCTCGCCCAGGGTGAAGCCGGGAGCAAGCCCGGCCGTCAGGGTGGAAGCCCGGACCCGGTTGAAGTGGTTCAGCTCGCGCGGGCCCACCCCTTCCTTCACGCTGGCGAGCGCCTCCAGCTTGACCAACTCGCCGGCGCGTCCGCGCACGTACAGTCCCGTCATGTCGCTCGGCGTGGCGCGCGCGCGAGGGTCGAGCTGCACGATGACGTCGTACTGCTTGTTGTTGCGGGTGAAGGTGCTGGTGCGGTTGCCGCCGAGCAGCACCTGCAGGGTGGTGGCGACGTCGCCCACGGGCACGCCCAGGTCTTCGGCGCGGTCGCGGTCGAAGTTTACCGTCAGCTCCGGCTTGTTTACCCGGAGGTCGCTGTCCACGTTGATCAACCCCTTCACCTGCCGCGCGCGGGCAAGGAGCGTGTCGTTGCCCTTCACCAGCAGGTCGAAGTCGGGGTTCTGGATGACGAACTGTACCGGGTTCCCGAAACCGAACGCCGGCGGATTGTTGGCGAAGGCGAACACTCCGGGAATCGCGAAGTAGCCGCCCTGGACCTCGCCGAGGATGTCCTGAATCGACCGGGTCCGCCGGTCGAAATCCACCAGGTTGGTGAAGATCATTCCCCGGCTCACCCCGTCACCGATGTTGACCACGCTGAAGTAGCTCTCCACGTCCTTGGTCTTGTCGAGCACCGCCTCCGCCTGCCGCTGATACCCGTCCGTGTACGCCAGCGACGAGCCTTCGGGAGCGATGATGATGGAGAAGAACCAGCCCTTGTCCTCGGGCGGGACGAATTCCCGCTTGAGCGAGCGGAACACCACCACGGCGCCCAGCGTGAGCAGCACGACCGCCCCGACCAGGGCGTAGCGGTGCCGCACGGCCGCGCGGAGCGTGCGGGCGTAGCCGGTGGCCAGGGCGTTGAAGCCGCGCTCCAGCACGCGGTAGAGCACGCCGTGCCGCGTCGGCACGCGCAGGATCCTGGCGCAGAGCATGGGCGTCAGGGTGAGGGCCACGAATCCCGAGACCACCACCGCGCCCGCCACCGCGATGCCGAACTCGTTGAACAGCCGTCCGGTCGAGCCCTTGAGGAACGCAAGCGGGGTAAACACCGCCACCAGCGAGATGGTCGTGGCGATGACCGCGAACCCGATCTCGCGGGTGCCATTCGTGGCCGCGGCCTCCGGACTCTCGCCCAGCTCCTCCTGATGGCGGTACGCGTTCTCCAGCACGATGATCGCGTCGTCCACCACGATGCCGATCGCCAGCGTGAGGGCGAGCAGCGTGAAGTTGTTGATGGAGAAGCCCAGGAAGTACATGATCGCGAACGTCGCGACGATCGAGGTCGGGATCGCGAGTCCGGGGATGATGGTGGCCCGCAGGTTTCGGAGGAAGATGAAGATGATGATGACCACCAGCGCCGCGGCGATGATCAACGTCTCCTGCGCCTCGCGGATGGATCGGGACACGAAGATGGATTCGTCGAACGCCACGTTGAGCCTGACGCCGGGCGGGAGCGACTCCTGGATCTTCGGCAGCTCGTTCCGGATGGCGTCCGCCACCTGGATGATGTTCGCCTTGGATTGGCGAACCACGCCGATCGCTACGGCGGACGTCCCATTGAACCGGAGCAGGCTCCGGTCGTCCTCGGCGCCGAGCTCCACGCGGCCCAGGTCCCGCAGCTTGACCAGCACGCCCCCGGTGCTCGACACCACCAGGTCGGCGAACTGCTCGGGAGTCTTGAGCTCGCCCAGGGAGCGCACCGTGAACTCGCGCCGCTCCGACTCGATTCGGCCGGCCGGCACCTCGACGTTGCGGCTCCGGATCGCCTGCTGCACATCCTGCACGGTGAGGCCGCGCGCCGAGAGCTCGGCGGCCGACAGCCATACCCGCATGGAGAAGCGGCGCTCGCCGAAGATGCGGGCCTGCCCCACTCCCGGCAGGGTCTGCAGGCGGCTCTTCACCAGACGATCGCCCAGGTCGGAGAGCTGCAGCAGATCGTAGTTCGCGCCCGACAGTGCCAGCCAGAAGAACGGCTGCGCGTCGGCCTCCTGCTTGGCGACCACCGGCTCGCGCACTTCCTCGGGCAGCCGGCCGCGGACGCGGGCCACCTTGTCGCGTACGTCCTGGGCGGCCGCCTCGACGCCGCGCTCGAGGTTGAACTCGAGGGTGATGTTGCTGAACCCTTCGGCGCTCGAGCTCGTAAGGGTGCGCAGCCCCTCGACGGTGCTGAGCTCCTCCTCCAGAATGTCGGTGACCGCCGATTCAACGACCTGCGGATTGGCGCCCGGCAGCTCGGTGCTCACCGAGACGATGGGCGGATCCACATCGGGGAACTCGCGCACGGCCAGACGGGTGTAGCCGATGGCGCCGAACAGGATGAGCGCGAGGCTCACCATGCTGGCGAGCACGGGCCGGCGGATGGACAGGTCCGAAAGCTTCACTGGGTGGACACCCTCTTGCGCTCGGTGGAACGGCTGGAGCTGGCTGTCGCCTCTGTGGTCGTTCGCGGGCGTCCCGGTTCGACAGGGGACCCCATGCGACCCGTTGCCCTACGGAACGCCTTCACGAGAGATTCAGGGATGGCCCTAAAGCTTTCCTCGCGCCAGCAGGCGCAACTCGCCTATCTGCAGACCCTGCCGCCGCGGTTCGACCGCATTCGGGCCGTGGTCGAAGAAATGGCCGCCCTCCGAGCCGACGACATCGTCGTTCGCGGGCTGGCGCGGCTGCTCGATCAGATCAAGGGTGAGGCGGGAGCGTTGAGCCTGACGGGCATCGCCGAGACCGCCGGAATCATGGGCACGATGACCCGGCGGGGAGGCGGTCTGCAAATGAAGGTGCGCGGCCTGCGGGAGCTCCTGGGCAGCCTCAAGATCAATTACGAGGCCGCGGTGCGCGCTGCCAGCACGCCGGAAGCTGGCCAGGAGCCGGCGGGCTCCTGAGGCTAGCGGCGGACAATGGCCCGACCACGCATGGCAAGCAGGCGGTCGATCATGGGCCCCGAGACGAGCACGATGGAGGCGTTCACCAGAACGCCCACCAGCGCCGACACCAGGGCGAGGGCGCTCAGGATGAGGGTGGCCCCGATCGAGGCCAGCAGCACTCCGATCCAGTACATCATGGCCTGTCTCCGATCCCCGGTTTGCGGCGCCGTAGGTTAGCGCGGCCGGGGCGGTCTCCGCAACCCGCTGACCCTTTCCACGAGGAGTCGCATGCGCGCACTCACCGCCGCCGGTCTGCTGCTGTTCCCCGCTCTCTTCCTCGGCACGCTCCCCGACGGGTGGTCCGCCCGCGCCGACGGCACCGCCGGGGTGGCCTCCGCGAAGGTCGTTCGAATGGGCAGGGGGATACATGTAACGCTAGGCCCCGCCATCATCCTGTACCGCGAAGACACGCGGGGCAGCGGGCCTGTCCACACGCTCGCCACCTTTACCCAGACCCGAAAGACGGCCCACCCCGAGGGCTACGGGCTGTTCTACGGAGGCCAGGACCTGAACGGCGCGGCCCAGCAGTACACCTACTTCCTGGTGCGGGGCGACGGAAGCTACCTCATCAAGCGGCGCGAGGGCGAGCAGACGGCCGACATTACCCGGGGTTGGGTGCCGAGTCCGGCCGTGCACAAGCTGAATACGAAGGGAACCGCCACCAATCTGCTGGAGATCGACAACAAGAAGGAGCCTGGCGAGGTGGTCTTCAAGGTGAACGGCCAGCCGGTGCACAGCCTCAAGGCCAGCGCGACGGACGTGAACGGCATCGTCGGGATCCGGGCCAACCACCACCTGGACCTGCAGATCGACGGCTTCGGCGTGCACCGCTGAACGTCAGCCGGCGCGCTGCCGTTCCGCCCGCAAGATCCGGTCGGCGGCGTACCGGATGGTGCCGTCCCCGTCCCGGGCGAGCCGCTCCAGGGTGGCCCGGGAGGTAGATGAGTGGGCCAGGGCGAGCGCGGCCACCGCGGCAAGGCGCTGCCCTGTCGTGTGTCCCTCCCGCCGGAGCAGGCGGCGGCGGCTGACGGCCACACCCGCGAGCGCGGCGCAACTTTCCAGGGTCCCGACGCTGCCCAGCGCGGTGACAAGCGCGTGCCACGCCTCGCGGTCGCGCTCGGCGCCGAGTGCGGCCACCAGCAGCAGTGCGAGCGCCCCGCCACGCCAGGTCGCGATCGCCTCGGCGGCGGCAGCCCGCGTGTGGGGGTCGGGATGGCGGAGCGCCTGCCGCAACGGGTCGGCGGCGGGGCCGTCGTGGATCTGGCCGATCGCGCGTACCGCGGCCGCCCGTACCGTGGCGTCCGGGTGGCTCAGCAGTGGCGCGAGCTGGCCGATTCCATCCGGCCGCCCCAGGCGGCCCAGCAGCGCGGCACCGTGACGCATCTCGTGCACGTAGCGGCCCGCCAGCAACGGCGTCACCAAGGGGTACACACCGGGCATCGCCCCGAGCACATCGTAGTAGAAACCCATGGTTCCCGCAGCGCCGCCCTCCACCAGCCGGCCCAGGAGGATCTGCGCCGCATCGAGCCCGATCCAGCGGAGCACCTCCGCCGTCGCCGCACGCAGCTCGATCTCCCGCTCGGCCAGATCGGTCAGTGACTCGATGGCGCGCCGGGGAACCGCGCGGCGGAGCTGGATCCCGTAGCTCCGCCGCTCCGGCGCCGGGACCCTCGGCGCCAGCCGCACCAGTGCCACCGCCGCGGCGAGCGCCGCATCCCACGCGCACGCGCGGACCGCTCGCCCGAGCACTTCGTGGAGCCGGGCGATCTCGGCCCGCTGATTCCTGACCAGCTCCAGGCGCCGCTCTCCGCCGGCGCGCCGATCCGCCCCACGCCGTCGCTCGAAGCCCCGGTGATGCGCGGCTCCCGGACGCCGGCGGTCACCCCATCCGCGCCGCTCGGCGGCGCGCCGTGGCTGGACCGACGGCTCGGCGGGCCGCTCCGCTCCGCCGCCCGGTTCTCCGTCCGGCGGGGCGAGGCGCTGCACCATCTCGAGCTCGATGTGAGGCGAGGATGGCAACGGGGTGACGTCGTGCGACAGCGCCCGCGCGAGCGCCAGCAGCTCGTGCGGCTCGGCGCCCGCGGCCACACGCAACACGTCCACCTGGCGGGCGAGGAGGCGGCCTTTGAGCGTCAGGTCCTCGGGAATCACGCTCCAGTGAATGCCGGCTTCGACTTCGACGGCTTGAGCCGCCACCGCGCCGGTGGCCGCCGTGAGCGCGAGATCCTGGGCGGCGTCGTTTCCGGGGTCGGCGCGCAGTAGCGCGATGAGATCGCCGAATCGCTGGATGAAGGAGGACCTGGAATCCAAGCGGGGTCTCCTCTGCGGGGGAGGGATCCTGACAAGCTGCACCACCGCGCGTGAGTTCGCAATGTGCCGCCCGCGGCGCATGGGAGGAGCTTGGCCCGATACGCCCTATGTAGATCATTATGTGCAATTGGCGCACAATGTACGGTCAATGTGCGTCAGCCTTGACGATTTTGTGCAGGATTGTAGATTGGAAAATGCTCCTTTTGCGAAATTTAAGCCTCACCTCGTCAGCCAGCCCCTGCCGTTCCACGTAGGGTCGAGCCGTTTTCCGGGTGCAGGTCGCATGCAGTGGTTCCGGCCCGCTCGAAGTCGAGCGGGCCATTTCGTTGCCTCCGGGCACCTTCACAGCCCCTCTCGGACAGGAGACCTACGATGCGGTGCGCGAGCGTGGTGCGGGCAGTTTGGGCGGTCGCGGGTGTCCTCGCGACTACCACGCCCTCTTACGGGCAGGCGAGGATGAGTGCGGACGTTGGTCTCTTCAGCGCCTATGTATGGCGCGGCCTGAGTCTCACCAATCGACCGGTGGCGCAACCGGACGTCTATTTGACGATTCCGGCCGGCAGTGCCGCCTTGACTCTCGGCGGGTGGGCCAACGTTGAGCTGGGGAGATATGACGATCCGGGGAACGATCTCAGCGAGAGCGGCGGCATGTCGGCGCTCGACGTCGCCGAAGTGGACGCGTGGGCGGAAGTCAGCGCCCCCGTGCAAAAACTTACGCTCACGGGCGGGGCTCTGCTGTACGTCTTTCCCAACGGCGCGGGGTTTACCTCGGGCTCCAACACCGTCGAGGTCTATGCCAAGGCGGCTCTCGACGCGAGCCTCAGCCCGAAGTTGGCGCTGTGGTATGACGTGGACAAGATCGGCGGTGCGTATCTGGAGGTCAGCATCGCCCAATCGGTGCCCCTCGACGGGAGGCACTCGCTAACTCTCAACGCGCTGGCCGGGTTAGATGCGGGGCAGAGCATCCCGGGAACTCCGGGCTCGCCCGACCTGGCCAGCTTCCACGACGACGGGTTCACCCATTTCGATCTGTCGGCAGGCATGCCGTTCACAAGGGGAGGCCTTGCCCTTACGCCGGCGGTGCACCTGGTCATTACGGGCGACCGGTTCACCCGTACGACATCACCAGGCCGAACACACGACCTGAAAGTGTGGGGCGGTGCGGCGCTCAGTTGGTCGAAGGCGCTGGGCCAGGGATCGGGGACCATGGAGTAGGCGCGCCATCGCCACCCACCGTCGCCACCAGTGCCGCCTCCAGGGCGCCGAGCCCCTCGTCGATCAGCTCGTCGTCTGCCGTGAGGGGCGCCAGCACCCGGATGACGTTTCCGAACGTGCCGGCGGACAGCAGCACCAGCCCACGCCCGAGCGCCGCAGCCAGGACGCGCGCCGTGATCGCCTTGTCGGGGGTGCGGGTCCTCCGATCAGCCACCAACTCCATGGCCACCATTGCCCCTAGACCGCGGACGTCACCGATACAGGTGAACCGCTCCGCCCATTCCTGGAACCGCGCCCGGATGCGGTGGCCGCTCCGCCGGCCCTTTGCCGGGAGGGACTCGGCCTCCATCGCATCGAGCACCGCCAGGCCGGCGACGCAGGCGAGCGGATTCCCGCCATAGGTCCCACCGAGCCCACCCGGATGCGGCGCCTCCATGACATCGGCCCGGCCCGTGAGGGCCGCGAGCGGCAGACCCCCGGCCAGCGACTTGGCGGTCGTGATCAGGTCTGGAACGAGCCCGTAGTGCTCGCATGCGAAGAGCTTCCCCGTGCGACCGAAGCCGGTTTGGATCTCATCGGCGATGACCAGGATGCCGTGCGCCTTCGCGAAAGCCGCGAGCGCCTCCACGTACTCTGCCGGAGCCGGCACGAAGCCACCCTCGCCAAGCTCGAGTTCGATAATGATCGCCGCGACCGACCCCGGATCGACCGTCGTGGCAAAGATCCGCTCCAGTTGCCCCGTGGTCCCCATGCAGCAGCGCTCGCCGGTCCTGTCGTTCGTGCAGCGATAGCAGTAGGGATACGGGATCCGATACACCTCCGGCGCGAACGGGCCAAATCCTGCCTTGTAGGGCATGACCTTCGAGGTGAGCGCCAGCGCGAGATTGGTGCGTCCGTGAAATCCGTGCTCGAAGCAGACGACCGCCGGCCGGCCGGTAAAGTAGCGGGCGACTTTCACTGCGTTCTCGACCGCCTCCGCTCCGCTGTTCACGAACAAGGTGCGCTTCTCATGCGCACCGGGCGTGACCCGGTTCAGCCGCTCGGCGAGTTCGATGTACGACTCATAGGTGGTGACCGGGAATCCGAGGTGCGCGAACCGGTCCAATTGTGCCCGTACCGCCTCCAGGACCGCGGGATGCCGGTGGCCCGTGTTCACCACCCCGATGCCGCCGGCGAAGTCGATAAGCCGATTGCCGTCCGCATCGGTCAGCACCGCGCCCTCGGCGTGCACCACCGAGATCGGTGTCACCGCCGGGACGCCGCGCGGAACGGCCCTGGCCCGCCGGGCCAGGAGCGCGCGGCTCCTGGGGCCGGGGACCTCGGTCTGAAGCTGGATGATGCCCGCCATGAGTGCCCCGAATGCGGAGGACGTAGGAAAGTAAGGTGACGGGGTCGAGGCTGACGCCGCCGGTCCCGGACGCCGGTTGGGAATCGGCAAGCCATAATTATGCGCCCCATCTGCATACCGCCATTCAAGTTGTTGTCGCCCAGGCGATTGCCTGTGAATGGACGCGACAGTGTGGCGCAAATCACGAGGCGCCGCCCGCTTGGGGGCTGGACAGCCCGTAGGTCTCCGGAGCTACAATGGCTATACGCTCCCCCACCGGGACGAGCGTGTTTGCACCCTCCGACCAAGCGGGGGGTCCACTCTCGCGGCTGACGATCTCCTTGAGCTGCGAGCCCCCATCAGCGGCGGGGGCGAGGGAGCGGGCGGTGGCGGTGCCATCCCTGTAACCAGACCGAGTGCCGCACCGACAATGAAACGAGGAGTTTGTGAGAGTCCTGATGTTGGGCGCCGGCGCGGTGGGGACCGTGTCCGCCCTCAAATTCGTGCAGGAGGCGATGCTCGAGCAACTCATCATCGCCGATGCGGTCTCCGCCCGCGCGTCCCTCCTGGCGGACCGTCTGCGTGATCCCCGGGTCTCGTGCCGCCGTCTCGATGCCGGAGACCGTGCCGCCGTGGCTCGCACCGCCCGTGAGACCGGCACCACAATCGTTCTGAACGCGGCGCTCCCCGCCACCAACCTCGAGGTAATGCGCGCCTGCCTGGCGGCCGGTTGCGACTACATCGATATGGCCAGTGGCGGCACCGATGATGACGGTATCCCCAAGCTGGATGACCAGTTCGCGCTCGACGGGGAGTTCCGGGCGGAGGGGCGAGTAGCGCTGCTGGGAATGGGCGCCGATCCCGGCACCACCAACGTCTACGCCGCCTATGCCGCGAAGCATCTGTTCGACGAAATCACCGAGCTGCACGTGCGCGACGGCGACAATTCCGTCTGCCAGGGGCACGACGGTTTCGTGGCGGCATTCAGCCCGTGGGTCTTCCTCGACGAATGTCTTTGCCGGGCGGTTTCGTTTCGCGACGGGCGCTACCAGCTCGAGCCGCCCCTTACGGGCTGCGAGCCATTCGATTTTCCCGAGCTCGGCGTCCTGGACTGTTATTACGTGGATCACGAGGAGTCCAGGACGCTCCCGCGGTTCTTCCCGACGGCGCGGCTGGTCGACTTCAAGATGTGCATGGATGACGCGACGGTTGAGACCCTGCGCGTGATCAAGCGACTCGGGCTGTCGGCCAAGGGCCGCGTGCGCGTGGGCGACGTTTCGGTCGTGCCGCGTGACGTCGTGGTCTCGCTCCTCCCCCAGCCCAATGACCTGGCGGGGCGCATGACGGGCCAGACCTGCGTCGGCGTCCTCGCGCGCGGGCTCAAGGACGGCCAGCCACGCGCCTGTTACATCTACAACGTCACCGACCATCAGACGGCCTACGCCGAGCTCGGGGTCCAGGCCACGGCATACCAGACCGGGATCCCACCGGTCATCGCCGCGCGGCTGATCCACCAGGGACGGTGGAGCGGCCCCGGGGTACGCTCGCCCGAGGAGTTCGACCCCGATCCGTTCCTCGAATGTCTGGCGCGCGAGGGGATGCCGTGGAAGGTCCGGGACGATACCCCGCCGACCGTGAGCCCGAAGGTGCGCGCCCGGCCTTCACGCGAGGTCATGGCGGCATAGCCGCGGCAGGGCGCCGGGATCCTTCGTGCCGTACGTGCCTGCGTGGTAAATTGGCCAGAGACTCCATACATCCGACGGCGGCACGAACGGACCGGAGGCGCAGAGATGACGAGCGCAGCGAGAGCGGGCGGCGCGGCCCAGAACGCCGATGTCCGCCGATACCAGATGTATATCGACGGGCAGTTCATCGATGCCGCAGGCGGCGAGACGTTCGAGGTGTTCGACCCGAGCACCGAGGGCGTCATCGCGACCTGCCCCGCCGGCGGCGCGGAGGATGTGGACCATGCCGTGAGGGCGGCCCAGCGGGCCTTCTACGATGACGGCTGGCGCGGGGTCAGCGCACAGGACCGTGGACGCATTCTGTTCCGCCTCGCCGAGCGGATCCGCGCCCGGCGAAGCGAGTTCGCCGAGCTCGAAACGCTCAATTCGGGCAAACCGATCGTCGAGTCCGAGTACGACATGGACGACGCCGCCACCTGTTACGAGTATTACGGCGGCCTGGCCACCAAGATCAACGGCGAGGTACTGCCGGTACCCGCCGACGCGATCGCTCTCGCGCTGCGGGAACCGGTGGGCGTGGCAGGGCAGATCATCCCCTGGAACTACCCGCTTCTCATGGCCGCGTGGAAGATCGCCCCCGCCCTCGCCGCCGGTTGTACCGCCGTGATCAAGCCGGCCGAGCAGACACCGCTCAGCCTGCTCGAGCTGGCCAGGGAGTTCGAGGCTGCGGGGCTCCCGCCCGGCGTGGTCAACGTCGTCACCGGCGATGGTCCGGGCGCCGGCGCGCCGCTGGTGGCGCATCGAGGCGTGCGGAAGATCGCCTTCACGGGCAGCGCCGAGGTGGGGAAGCTCATCATGCGGAGCGCCGCCGACCAGCTCAAGCGCGTCTCCCTCGAGTTGGGCGGCAAGTCGCCCAATATCTTCTTCAGCGACGCTGATTTCGAGAACGCGGTCGACGGCGCCCTGTTCGGGACCTTCGTCAATCAGGGCGAAGTCTGCTCGGCCGGGAGCCGCGTGCTCGTCCAGCGTGACATCTATCGCAAGTTCATCGATGCCGCGGCCGCCAAGGCCAGGACGATCCGTCTGGGCCCGGGCCTCGACCGCGACACCAGGATGGGTCCGCTGGTGAGCGCCGAGCAGCGCGACCGCGTGGCTGGGTACCTCCGCATCGGCCGGAGTGAGGCGAAGCTGGCGGCCGGCGGGGGCGTGCCGGCGCAGTTCGACAAGGGCTGGTACGTCGAACCGACGATCTTCTACGACGTTGACAACTCCGCGACGATCGCGCAGGAGGAGATCTTCGGCCCGGTCATGAGCGTCATTCCGTTTACCGACGAGGCGGACGCCATCCGGATCGCCAATGCCACCCCCTATGGCCTGGCCGCCGCGGTCTGGACCCGGGACATCTTCAAGGCCTTCCGGGTCGTGAAGGCGCTGGAGGCGGGGATCGTGTGGGTCAATCACATGCAGCCCACCTTCGTCGAGGCGCCCTGGGGTGGATACAAGGCGTCGGGGTTCGGGCGTGAGCTCGGGCACTGGGGCGTGGAGGAGTATCTCGAGACGAAGCAGGTGTTCATCAACCTGGACGAGAAGCCGATCGGCTGGTATTGAGCACCGTGGTCCAGGAGATCCTTCCGCCCGCCAACGACCTCGAGCTTGACGCCGCGCTGCTCCAGGCGGCCATCACGGGTGCGCTGGCCCTGCTCTGCGCGTTCCTGTTCCAGCGGCACCGGAAGCCCTACTTCGCCTGGTGGGCTGTCGCCTGGGGACTCTATCTGCTCCGCGTCGGTGCGATTACCAGCTTCCTGCTCACCTCGAATCGCAGTTGGCTCTACTGGCACCAGGTCGTCACCGGCTGGACCGCGTTGGCGCTGCTCGCCGCCGCGCTTGTCTTCTCCCAGCAGATCCGGTGGCGGCCGTGGTATCTGGCGGTGGTCCTCTTCCCACCCGTGTGGTCGTACATCGCGATCTATCGGCTCAACCACTTCGCCTGGGCGGTGGGGCCGGCGGTGGCGTTCCTGAGTCTGGCCACGCTATGGACCGGATGGGTGTTCTACCGCTACCGGCGACGGGTCGCGTCCAGCGGCGCCACGCTGCTGGCCGTCGCGTTCGGCCTGTGGGGGCTGCACCACCTCGATTACCCGTTCCTTCGCGCCCGCGGCGCCTGGGCGCCCTGGGGGTACTACCTCGATATCCTGCTCGCGCTGGCAGTTGGCACCGGCATCCTGCTGCTCGTGCTGGACGACCTTCGCCGGGGGCTCAGCGCGCTGTCCGCGCTCTCGGGCGATCTGCAACCCGCCGATCGCGAGCAGGACGTCCTCGCAGCCCTGCTGGCGCGGCCACTGACGCTCCCCGCGGTCCGCGGCAGCGCCCTCTACCTCTACGATCAGGGGCAGCCGCGGCTGGTGCGCGGCGCGGGAGTATGCGAATGGCGGGGCGGCGCCGAGCTTGACGAAGACGCCGCGGCGACCCTCGTCCGCGTCCTGGAGACCGGCCGCCCGCAGGTGACCGGCGCGTGGCGCGCGTCCGGGGCCGCGTACCCCTACGCGGCGGCGCTTCCGCTCCTCAGGCGCCACGAAGTCATCGGCGCGCTCGTGCTGGTGGGCGACGCGCGCGACCCGTTCACGGCTCTGGACGACCGGTTCCTCGTGGCCCTGGGCCAGCAGGTGGGCGCCGCGCTCGAGAACGCCAATCTCTACGCCCGGCTCCAGGCCCGCACCGTCGAACTGGCACGGCTCTCCGCGCGGATGATCGCGCAGCACGAGGACGAGCGCCGGCGGCTCTCGCGCGAGCTGCACGACGAGACGGCACAGGTCTTTTCCGCCGTCAAGATGGAGCTGGGCATACTCCGGGACGCTGTCGGCCCGATCCACGCCGAGCGGCTGGGCCGGTCGCTCGCGCTGATCGACACCGGGATTCAGAGCATCCGCAGCGTGACGAATGCCCTCCGCCCGTCCCTGCTCGACGATCTCGGCCTGCTCCCCGCCCTCCGCTCGCTCGTGGCCGATTTCGGCTCGCACAGCGCCATTCGCATCGCGCTGGAGGCACCGGGCACGCTCCCGCCGCTCTCCAAGGAGGCGGAGCTCGCGCTGTTCCGCGCGCTGCAGGAAGGCCTCTCGAATGTCCGCCGCCACGCCGGCGCCGGCAGCGTCGAAGTAGCGATCGCAGCGGAGGCCGGCGGCGTGCGGCTGACGGTTCGAGACGACGGCCAGGGGCCTCCCGAGGCCAGTCCCGAGCAGCTCGAGCGCGAGGGCCACATGGGGCTCGCCGGAATGCGGGAGCGAATCAGCGCGCTCGGCGGCAGCGTGCGGTTCAGCGGAGCGCGGGGAGCCGGCGCGTCGCTCGAGGTGCTGGTGCCGGGGGGAGCGGGCGTGTCATGAGCGAGCCGATCCGCGTCCTCGTGGCAGACGACCACGCGATCGTCCGCACCGGCATCCGGCACGTGCTCGAGGGTGAGCCCGGATTCGAGGTGGTGGCCGAGGCGTCCACCGGCACCGAGGCCGTCGCTCTCGCGCTGGCACTGCGGCCGGATGTGGCGGTGCTTGACATCTCCATGCCGGGACTTACGGGCATCCAGGCCGCAGCGGAGCTGCGCCGGGGGTCGCCCGAGACGCGGGTGCTCATCCTCAGCATGCACGACAACACCGAGTATGTGCTCGAGAGTCTCCGGGCGGGGGTGCACGGCTATCTGCTCAAGGACGGCGCCGCGGCGGAGCTGGGGGACGCAATCCGGGCGGTGTGCCGTGGCGAGTCCTTCTTCAGCCCGCCCGTCGCCTACCGACTCGGGGCCGTGGTGCGCGGCGAAGTGAGCGGCGGCGCGGCCGAGGTGCTCGCGCAGCTCACGGCACGGGAGCGCCAGGTGCTCGTCGGCGTGGCCCGGGGGCAGACGAACAAGCAGATGGCGCAGGAGCTTGGCATAAGCCACCGCACCGTGGAAAGCCACCGCGAGAGCCTCATGCGCAAGCTGGGCGTCTATACGGTGGCGGGGCTCACAAGGATCGCGCTGGAGGAGAGGCTGCTCCCCTAGCCGTTATATTGCCGGCATGAGCAAGGTCAGAACCGGCATTGTCATGATGAACCTCGGCGGCCCCGCCAACCTTGCGGAGGTCGAGCCGTTCCTACTCGAGCTGTTTGCCGATCGGGAGATCATTCGCCTCCCGATGCAGCGCTGGCTGGGCCCGTTCATCGCGCGGCGGCGGGCGCCGAAGGTGCGCGGACTTTACGAGAAGATCGGTGGGGGCTCCCCGATCCTCCGGTACACCGAAGCCCAGGGGCGTGGGATGGTAGAGCGGCTCGACCGGCTTTCGCCGGACACCGCGCCCCACGGGTACTACGTGGCCTTTCGGTATGCCCAGCCCAAGAGTGAGGACGCCCTCCGCGCGATGGCCGCGGACGGCGTCGAGCATGCGGTGGCGTTTACCCAGTATCCCCAATTCTCCTGCAGTACCACGGGCTCGAGCCTGAACGAGCTCTGGCGCGCCGCGGAGCGGACCGGGCTGCGGCGCGCGTTCGAGTGGAGCATCATCGACCGCTGGCCGGTGCACGATGGATTCATCGAGGCAATGACCGAGACCGTGCGGGAGGGATTGGATCGGTTCGACCCGGCCGACCGCGACCGGGTGCTCCTCCTGTTCAGCGCGCACTCGCTTCCGCTCGAGGTCATCGATCGCGGCGACTCCTATCCGCAGGAGATCGGCGCCAGCGTGCAAGCCGTCGTCGAGCGGCTCGGTCGGCCCAATCCTTACCTCCTCGCGTACCAGTCGGAGGTCGGCCCGGTCCGTTGGCTCGGCCCGAGCACGGAGCGGGTCATCCGGCGGCTGGGCGCGCGTGGCCAGAAGGAGCTGCTCGTCGTCCCCATCGCGTTCACCAGCGATCATATCGAGACGCTGTCCGAGCTCGACCGCGAGTACGGCGAGGTAGCGCACCGATCGGGGATTACGCAGTACCGGCGGACCCCCGCGCTCAACGATCGCCCGCGGTTCCTGGACGCTCTCGCGGATGTGGTGCGCGAGCACCTCGCGTCGGGAGCGGTCCACAGCACGCTGTACCCGACGCGCTGCCCCGGGTGCGAGAACCCGCAGTGTCGTCAGATCATCAATGGAGTGGGGGCGGTGCAGCCGGCAGGCAGCAGGGACTGATTTACTCTTCGCGGATGGTCCGGCTTACCGGATAGAGCACGCGGCGCACCAGTCGCTCCGCCATTTCGCGCACTACTCCCTGCTCCTGCTCCGACAGATTGGCCAGTTGGGCCAGCGCCCAGTCCGACTCCTGCTCGGCCATCTGCGCTCCCAGGCGGTGCAGCTCGGTCAGCCGGGGCGCCGCGGCCCTCCCCCGAAGCGAACGCTCGAGTCGGATGATCTCCTCATCCAGCAGGCGCTCCGCGTCGCGCAAGGCGGCGGCCGGGGCGGCCGCGGCCGGGCAGCAGAGCCGCTGGAGATCGTCTAGATCGAAGAGCTGCACGCCCGGCAGGTGCCGGGCCTCGGGTTGCACGTTGCGCGGCATACCGAGATCCACGACGACGAGTCGGCACCCCGCCCGGGTCCCGACGGCTCCGGCAAGTTGCTCGAAGCTCAGGACGGGCCGAGATGCCGAGGTCGCCACCACCAGCAGGTCGGCGGCGGCCGCCAGACCCGGCAACTCCTCCCATCCATGCGGTTCGGCACCCCATGCGGCCGCGAGCACGCTGGCCCGGTCCGCACTCCGGTTCACCAGCGCCACGCTCCTCGTCCCCTGCAGGTGCAGCGACCGGAGTACACCCTCGGCCGCCTCTCCCGCCCCAAGCACCACCACCTGCCGCCCCGCGAGACCGTCACCCCACTCCTTGGCGGCGAGCTCCACGGCCGCCGAGCTGACCGATCCGGGGTGACGGCCGAGCATTGTCTCGTGACGCACCCGCCGGCCGGTCGCGAGCGCCGCCGAGAAGATCGTGTCCATCTCCCGCGTGGTCGTCCCGGCAGCACGCGCGGCGTCGTAGGCGCGCCGCACCTGGCCCAGGATCTCGGTCTCGCCGAGAATCTGCGAGTCGAGGCCGGCGGCCACCGTGAACAGGTGGCGCACGGCCTCGTATCCGTCACGCCGGACGATCTGACCGTCCAGGCTGACACCGCGGGCTTCCGCAAGTGCGCGAAACCATGGCTCGCGGTCCTGCGGCCCGCACCAGTAGAGCTCGCATCGGTTGCAGGTGAACAGGAGCAGGGCCGAGCGTCCGGTGGCCTGCTCCTGAGCGAGCACGGACGCCAGTTCGGCGGAGGCGCAAGCCAACTGCTCCCGAACGCCGACACCGGCTGTATGGTGGCTTATGCCAAGCACGTGGAACACCAGATCCCGGGGCACGTTCGAAGGCTACATACCAGTGGGAGACGGGACAATCCGCATCCCACCGGAGTGCCCCTCCGTAGTTCTACGGAGGGGCGGCGGGCCGGTCACCCGCGGGTCTTGCCGGCGGAGCCTTCCTCTTCGGGGTCACGACTGGGAGACGGTCGCTTGGTGCCGGCGCCCACCGAGTCCGACCTCTTGCCCGCCGAAGCCCGGACCGGGATCTCGCGCGGGCGCGCCTGCTCCGACTTGGGAATGAGCACCGTAAGGATGCCGTCGCCAGAGTGCGCCTCGATCCGATCGGGATCAACGGTGTGGGGAAGCACGAACGTGCGCTCGAAGGTGCCGTAGGTCCGCTCGTAGCGGTGCACCCGCTCGTTGTTCTCCTCCGCCTGCTGCTGCTTCTCGCCCCTGATGGTCAGCAGGTTGTTCTCCAGCGAGATCTTCACGTCTTCCGGCCGGACACCAGGGATTTCGGCCACGATCTTTACCGCGTCCTTGTCTTCGAAGACGTCACACGCGGGGAGCCAGGAGGAGGTCAGCGTGCCGTTTTCCTGATTCTGGAACGGCCACGCGCTGAAGGCCTCGTCGAGGACGGAATTGAGGCGCCGCAGACTGGTCATAGGGTCCAGCGAGCGCCGGGCGGGGGTCAAGTACATGGATTGCCTCCACACGACATTGGGTTGTTCGGTTCAGGCGCGCCGGCACGCTGCCGGCGGCCTCGCAGCTCCGTAAACAGCAGCAGGCGTGCCGGCAGGCTGGCTCCATTTCGGTCAGAACGGCGGACTGGAAGCATGGGAAGGCAGACGAAGTACACAGGCTCTGCACGAATGACCGGCTGCTCGGGACTGGGGTACGGGCCTACTTCCCGGCAGCCCTCATCCGTTGCTGATACGGGCGGTGTCGCGGCTCACCCCGGGAGGCTTACCTCCGAAAGAATCTCGCGAACACGCCGGTCGCCAGCACACCGTCGAAAGCATGCGCCAGCTCGTCCATGGACTGGAACCGTTCGGCGGGGTCGATGGCCAGACAACGCACGATGATGGCTTCGAGCCGGGCCGGGAGCTCGGCGCGGACGTCGCGCAGCTTGGCGGGCGAGCCGCGCAGCCGGGCGATCATGGTCTCCTGGGCGGACTTTCCGGCAAACGGGAGTTGCCCCGTGAACAGCTCGAAGGCCAGAATGCCGACCGCGTACACATCACTCCGGCCGTCGAGCGGCTTGCCCCGGATCTGCTCCGGGCTCATGAACTCAGGGGTCCCCAGCACGATGCCCGTCGCCGTCAGCTTGGCCACCTCGGGAGTCGTCCGCCGCTCCTTGGCGAGTCCGAAGTCCATCACCACCGCCCGGTATCGCGGCTCGCCCCCTTCGCTGGTGCCGTCGGGCACCAGCATCACGTTCTCCGGCTTGAGATCGCGGTGGGTGATCTGGAGCTCGTGCGCGTGCTGGAGTCCCTGGCACATCTGCACCAGCAGCGGAATCCCGTCGGCCGGTGAAAGCGGCCCCCGCCGGGCCTCGTGCTCGCTGAGCGGCTCCCCCTCGAGGTAGGGCATGACCAGGTAGATGAGACCGTCCGCCTCGCCCATGCGAAGAATGGGGCAGACATTCGGGTGGTCGAGCCGGGTGGCGATGGTGGCCTCCCGCCGGAGCCGCTCGACCGCCGCCGGGTCCCGGGACAGCCGGGGCAGGAGGATCTTGACCGCCACCATCGCCCCGGTGCCGACGTCCTGCGCCCGGTACACGTACGACATCCCGCCCTCACCCAGCCGGCGCCCCACCTGGTACCGGCCATCGAGCAACTTTCCGCTCAGCGTGGCGAACCGGTCGAGTTCCTCCGGGGTAACCGTCACCTCTTCCACCAGCACGCCGGGGGCCCGGACACTCGGCGGGGGCGGCGCGAATGCGGCGGAGGGCTCGACATCCACCAGCGGAGAGCCATCCTTGACGCAGTACCGCGCGGGCGCCGGGTAGGACGCCTGGCAGCGGGGACAGCGCCGCGTGCTCAATCGCGGAAACGGTTGCGTCCGTCGCTCTTGGCGCGATAGAGATGACTATCGGCCAGGCGGAGGAGCGATTCACCGTCGGCGACCCGCTCATCGGGATAGGAGGCAATGCCGACGCTGATCGTCACCCGCACCGGCTTGCCGGGCTCCCCGAAGTCGTGCGTCGCGACCCGGCGCAGGAGGCGCTCGGCGAAGTTGCGCGACTCGGCCGAGGTGGTCTCCGGCAGCAGGACCACGAACTCCTCCCCGCCGTAGCGGGCGACGATATCCACCGAGCGCTGCTCCCGCTTGAGCAGGCTGGCGAGCTGCTTGAGTACCCGATCGCCGACCAAGTGGCCGTGGGTATCGTTGATCTGCTTGAAGTTGTCGATGTCCACCATCATGCCGGTGAGCATCGTGGCATAGCGGGCGGCGCGATCCATCTCCTGCTCGAGCTTCTCCATCAGCGCCCGGCGGTTGAAGCAATTGGTGAGTGGATCGGTCTCCGCCAGGTGACGCATCTGCTCCTGGCCCATCACCGCGTGCTCGAGGTCGTAGGCCTTCTCGAGCGCGGCCACGGCGGCCGCGATCACCTGCTCGGCGAACCGGACATCGTGCTCGCTGAGCGGCGCGGTGTCGCTCGTGGTGCGAAGGAAGAACACCCCCGCCGGCTGCCCCCGGAGCGAGAACCGGAGCGCAATGGCCGAGCGCGTCTGCACCGGTCCCTCGCCGTTGCTCCAACCTGCCCGCACCTCCTCGTAGAGCGGGTCCGTCGCCGCATCACGCACCAGGACAACCTCGCCGGTGGCGAGGGCGCGCCGGATCTCCGGATACTTTCGGAGGTCCATCGGCAGATTCCGCAGCGCCGGGTTCTCGAAGGCCGCGACGACGGTGCCGGTCTCGTCCTCCGGCCCCGCGATGATGATCGAGCAGCGGGAGAGGTCGAGCCCGTGCGCTACCCGGCGGACGAGAATCTGGTAGATCTCCTCGGGCCGGAGGGATGCGGTGACCTCCTGCATGATCTCGATCATCTCCGAGCGCGATCGCGCCTCCTCGCGGACCTCGGTGATCTCGCGGCGCAGCCGCAGGTGCGCCTTGACGCGCGCCAGCAGCTCGCGCACACGGAACGGCTTGGGAATGAAGTCCGCGGCGCCGAGCCCGAGGGAGCGTACCGTGGCCTCCTCCGGCGGCATTGAGGAGATCATGAGCACGGGCAGGTCCTTGTACCTGGGGTCGGCCTTGACCCGCTGCAGCAATTGCAGCCCGTCGATCTTGGGCATCATGATGTCGAGCAGGAGCAGGTCGAACGGCTCCGCCTGAAGGTGGTCGAAGAGGTGCTCGCCACCCGGCACGGTGACGACCTCGTAGCCGTTCTCCTTGAGGATCCATGACAGCGTGCGGGAGAGGGCCTGATCGTCATCCGCAACGAGGATCTTCGGGGCGAGCGTCATTCGGCGACCAGCCGTTGATAGAGGTCGGGATCCACGTTGCCGCCGCTCAGGACCGCGACCGTCGGACCGGCCGGTCGGGCGCGGCCGGCGAGCAGCGCGGCCACCGCCACCGCTCCGGACGGCTCGGCGCGGAGGCCGGTATGGAGGTGGAGATAGCGGACGGCGGCGGCGATCTCCCCCTCCTCCACCGTGACGGCCTCCCGCACGACCTGGCGCAGTATGTCGAACGTGAGGTTGCCGACCGACGGGGCCAGGAGGCCATCGGCGATGCTCTCGGTGTGGTCCAGGGTCCGGGGCGCGCCCGCCGCGAGCGCGGCGGTGAGCTTGGCAGCTCCGGCCGGTTCGACCCCCACCACGCGCACCGCGGGAGCCAGCGCCGCCACGGCCACCGAGATTCCGGCGATGAGCCCGCCGCCGCTGACCGGCACCAGGATGGTACCCACATCGGGCCGCTGCTCCAGGATCTCGAGGCCGCAGGTGCCTTGCCCCGCGATGACGTCGGGATGGTCATAGGGCGGGATCATGACGAGGTCCTGCTCCCGGGCGATCGCCTCGGCGCGAAGCCGCTGCTCTCCCGAGCGCGTCGCGCCGGCGAACACGACCTCGCCGCCGTGTCCGCGGACGCCCTCGACTTTCACCGCCGGCGTGGAGGCGGGCATCACCACGACGGCATGCAGCCCGAACCGCCGGGCCGCGAACGCCACCGCCTGCCCGTGGTTCCCGCTGGACTGGGTCACCATCCCGCGGGCGCCTGCCGCCGCCGCGCGCGCGACGGCATTGTAGGCGCCGCGGATCTTGAAGGCGCCGACGGGCTGGAGCAGTTCGCACTTGAGGAGGACGGGGGCGCCGGCCCGGGCGGCGAGATCCGGGAGCTCGAGCAGCGGCGTGCGGGCGGCCACGCCTTCGAGCACGCGGGCCGCCGCCCGGAGCGACTCGAGCGTGACGGCGGCGGTGCTGTCGGCGGTCAGCGGCATAGGGACGTCCTGCTGAATGCGCGGGGGAGCCCGGCCGGCAAGCCCCCGGGTGCGATCACTCGCCGGCAGCGGCGGTAGGCGTGGCCTCGTCGTCTCCCGCGACCTCCTCCGCCCCCGCCTCGTCTTCCTTGACCACCCGCGCCACGTCCACGACCGCATCGCCGGCATCGAGGTTCATGACCTTCACACCCTGCGTGTTCCGCCCGATGACGCGGATTCCGTCCACCGGAAGGCGGATGATCACACCGTGCCGGGTGATCATCATCAGCTCATCCTCGGGGATGACCTCCTTGAGCGCCACGATGGAGCCGGTCTTGTCGGTCTTCCGCAGGGTGATAATGCCCTTCCCGCCGCGCTTCTGCACCCGGTAGTCGGACAGCTCGGAGCGCTTGCCGAACCCCTTCTCGCTCACGACCAGCAGGGTGGCATCACGCCGAACGACGACCATGCCGATGACCGCGTCGCCCTGCTCGAGCTCGATGCCCTTGACGCCCGTGGTGGCGCGCCCCATCTCGCGGACGTCGCCCTGGTGAAAGCGGATGCTCATACCGTCCTTGGTGGCCAGTACGATGTCGCTGTTCTGGTCGCACACCTGGACGTCGATCAGCTCGTCACCCTTGTCGATATTGATGGCGCAGAGCCCATTGGCCCGCACGTTCCCGTAGGCCGAGAGCAGCGTCTTCTTCACCGTCCCCTGCCGGGTAGCGAAGATGAGGCACTTGTCGTCGGCGAACTCCCGGACCGGGACCAGCGCGGCGATCTGCTCGTTGGGCTTGATGGCGATGCAGTTGACCACCGGCTTTCCGCGGGCCGAGCGGCTGGCCTGCGGGATCTCGTGCACCTTGAGCCAGTAGAGCTGTCCCGCGTTGGTGAAGAACAGCAGGTAGTCGTGCGTGCTCGCGATGAAGAGGTGCTCGACCCAGTCGTCGGCTTTGAGGTCCTGCCCGTTGAGTCCCCGGCCGCCGCGGCGCTGGCGCTTGTAGGTGGTGATCGGGATGCGCTTGATGTAGCCGGTGTGGGAGATGGTGATGACCATGTCCTCTTCCGCGATCAGATCCTCGACCGTGAACTCGCCCTGGTCGGCCACGATCTCGGTGCGGCGCTCGTCGCCGAACTGGTCGACGATCTCGCGCATCTCCTGCTTGAGGATCGCCATCCGCCTGGGCTTCGAGGCCAGGATCCCCTTCAGCTCCTTGATCGTCGCCCTCACCTCCTTGAGCTCGGCCTCGAGCTTGTCGATCTCCAGACCGGTGAGCTTGGCCAGCCGCATGTTGAGGATGGCGTCGGTCTGCTTCTCGCTCAGCCCGAAACGCTTGCGCAGCCGCGCGTCGGCCTGGGGCGTATCGGCCGAGCCCCGGATGATCTTGATGACCTCGTCGATGTTGTCGACGGCGATCTTGAGTCCCTCGAGGATGTGCTCGCGGGCCTCCGCTGCGGCCAGATCGAACTGCGTCCGCCGGACGATGATCTCGTGCCGGTGCTCGATGTAGCGCTCCAGCAACTCCTTCAGATTCATGATCCTGGGGGCGCCGTGGTCGAGCGCCAGCATGATCACGCCGAAGGTGGACTGCATGGCGGTGTGCTTGTAGAGCTGGTTGAGCACCACGTTGGGGATGGCATCGCGCTTCAGCTCGATGACGATCCGCATGCCCTCCTTGTCGGACTCGTCATTGACCCCGCTGATCCCGTCGATCCGCTTGTCGCTCGCCAGCTCCGCGATCGCCTTGACCAGGTTCTCCTTGTTGACCTGATAGGGAATCTCGGTGACCACGATCTGGGAGCGGCCCGAGGATTCCTTCTCCTCGATCTGGGCCCGGGCGCGCATGATGACGCGGCCCCGGCCGGTCTCGTACGCCTCCTTGATGCCCTGACGGCCATAGATGTACGCGCCGGTGGGGAAATCGGGCCCCTTGACGACCTTGCGCAGGTCGGCGATGCCGGCCTCGGGATTGTCGATCAGCAGTTCGATCGCCTTCGCCACCTCGCGCAGGTTGTGCGGGGGGATGTTGGTGGCCATGCCAACGGCGATGCCGGACGAGCCGTTGACCAGCAGGTTGGGGATCCGCGCGGGCAGGACGGTCGGCTCCTGGAGCCGGTCGTCGAAGTTGGGCTGGAAGTTGACGGTATTCTTGTCGATGTCCTCCAGCATGGCGATCGCGGCACGGGTGAGGCGCGACTCGGTGTAGCGGTAGGCCGCCGCCGGATCGCCATCCACCGAGCCGAAGTTCCCCTGGCCATCCACCAGCGGGTACCGCAGCGAGAATTCCTGGACCATGCGCACCAGCGCGTCGTAGACCGACTGGTCGCCGTGCGGGTGGTACTTGCCGAGCACGTCGCCCACCACCGTCGCCGACTTCTTGTAGGGCCGGCCGGGGACCAGGCCCAGCTCGTTCATGGCGTACAGGATGCGGCGGTGCACCGGCTTGAGCCCGTCGCGGACGTCCGGCAGCGCGCGGGAGACGATGACGCTCATCGAGTAGTTGATGAACGACTGCTGCATCTCGTCGACGATGAGGCGGGGCAGGATTCGTTCGCGCGAATTCGGTGCGGTCATGGCGTTCGCTTGCTGGGGGAAACACGGCAATCCCGGTGGGAGAACCGAGACCCCCAAATATACCCCGGAGCCGGGGTCGGGCGCAACGCCCCGCAGTTAGCGGAAGTTGGCGGCGGGCAAGGGCTTATGAGGCCGATGGGAGCCGGAGTTGCGCTGATGGACGGCGCTGCAGCAGCACCGTGCCTGCCCCGGGTGCCAGCACCGGTTGGCCCGCGGGCTCTATCACCTGGCCGATCGGCCGCCCGCCGTCGAGCACCACGTAGATCATTGGGGTCTCCCCTGCCGCCAGCCGTACCATTGGATCTCCATCCTTTCCCGAGCTGAAGCAACCCGTCGCCCCTTCGCGTACGAGTGAGATGCCGCCAGATGGCCGAGAGTTGCGCACGGCCGTGAGGCGCGTCGCGCAACCGTTTCGGCCGGGCCGGTGTCAGAGTGCCGGTTCGCAGCACTGACCCTCACGCGCCGGAGCCTGTGAACGACCGCGAACTGATCGGCCGAGTGCTGGCAGGCGACCCGGGCGCCGAGCGTGCGTTGTACGACGCGCACGTGGACCGCGTCTTCCGGCTGGTGTACCGCATGACCGATGATCTGCATCGCGCCCAGGACTACACCCAGGAGGCCTTCATACGGGGCTTCCGGTGTCTCGCCGGTTTCCGGGGCGACAGCGCACTCTCGACCTGGCTGTGCGCCATCGCGGTGTCGGTGACGCTGAACGGTCTTCGCTCGCTCCGCCGGGCGAGGGAGCGGGAGGTCGGGCTGGACGAAGCGCCCGCGCTGGGCGTCCAGCGGCTCGAGGCGGACCCGGACCTGAGGTCGCGGCTCGCGAGTGCGGTTGATGGGCTGCCGGAGGGCTACCGCACAGTGTTCGTGATGCACGACGTCGAGGGGTATACCCACGAGGAGATCGCGGCGAGCCTCGGCGTCCAGCCGGGAACATCGAAGGCCCAGCTCTCCCGCGCGCGCGCGCGGCTGCGCGTCGCGCTCGCCGATTTCGCCAGGGACTAGGAACCATGGACGACGATCACCTGGAGGAACCGCTGGGGGCGGCCGCGCGCGAGTATCACGCGCCCCCGCCCACCCCGCGGGAGGCGATGTGGCAGGCCATCGAGACCCGGCGCCGCGCCGAGCGCCCGAGGAAGCCTGCGCCCCGGCGGTGGATTCCGTGGGCTGCGGCGGCCACGGTACTCCTCGCGGCCGGCGCTGCGCTCGGCCGGCTGTCCGCGCCGGGCACGCCACCCGGGCACGCGAGGGCGCCGGCGGCCGCCGCCGACGGTGCCGGTGGCCCGCGCGTGAGCGAGGCGGCCTACCGGATCGCCACGATCGAGCACCTCGATCAGTCCGAAGCCTTCCTCACGATGGTGCGGGCATCGCTTCGTTCCGGGGACCGGGAGCGGCTCGCCCCGGCCGCCGCGCGGCAGTTGCTGGCCACCAATCGGCTGCTGCTGGACTCGCCGGCAGCGCGGGACAGCCGGATGCGTCTCCTGCTGCAGGATCTGGAGCTGGTCCTGGCGGAGATCGCTCAACTCCCTGCGGACGCAACGGCGAGCCAGCGTGAACTGGTGGGCGAGGGAATCGAGCGGGGAGCGGTGCTCCCCAGGCTCAGGACGGTCGTGCCCGCCGGCACGTCCTCAACGCGAGGTGACTTGTGATCGATCGGATGGCTCTTGCTGCGGCGTTGGCAGGCGTGCTCACCTTCGGCGGGCCGGTGCAGGACAGTTCCGCTGCCGACCCGCCGGCGGCGGCCTGGCTGCAGGCCGATCCGGCCGATTCGCTCTACCGCGCGGCGCGCCAGGCGCTCGACCGTCGCGACTACACCCATGCCGCCGAGCTCTTCGCGCGGGTGCCAGCCCGCTTTCCACAGTCCGCCTACGCCGGCGACGCCTACTACTGGAACGCCTTTGCACTCTATCGCATTGGCGGAACGTCCCAGCTCCACGCCGCGCTCGACGCCCTGGAGGCTCAGCGTGGGAGCCACCCGAGAGCTGCCACCAGAGGCGACGCCCAGGCGCTCGAACGGCGGATCGAGGGGGAGCTCGCCCGGCGCGGCGACCAGGACGCCGCCATCAGGGTAGCCCGGGCGGCCGAGGCGGCGGTGCCGCCGGTGCCGCCGGTGCCGCCGGCACCCCCATCCGTTCCCGCGGCCCCCGCTGTTTCGGCCGCCCCGGCGGCTCACGGAGGGTCGCGGGCGGCCGGCGACGATCGTTGCGCCTCGGACGAGGACGATACCAAGCTCGCGGCGCTGAGCGCGCTGCAGCAGATGGATGACGCCCGCGCGCGCCCCATCCTCAGGCGCGTACTCTTGCGCCGCGATGCCGCGTCCGTGTGTCTCCGGCGGAAGGCCGCGTTCCTCATCGCGCAGGAGAGCGCCGACGGGGCGGAAGCGATCCTGCTGGACGCGGCCCGCAACGACCCGGACCGGGAGGTGAGGGAGCAAGCGGTGTTCTGGCTGTCACAGGTGGGGACGGACAAGGCGGTGGGCGCACTTGACTCCATCGTCCGCAGTTCCAAGGACGAGGCGCTGCGGGAGCGCGCGATTTTCGCGCTGTCCCAGCAGGCCGGCTCACGAGCGCAGCAGGCCCTTCGCCGCTACGCCGAAGGCCCCGATCAGTCGCCTGAGCTCCGCGCCAAGGCCATCTTCTGGATCGGGCAGAGCGGCGGCCCGGAGAATGCCGCTTTCCTCCGCGCGCTGTTCGGCCGAGTGACGGACGATGCCCTGGGGAAGAAGGTGCTGTTCTCCATAGCCCAGGGAGGCGGTGCGGAGAACGCCCGCTTCCTGCTGAGTGTCGCTCGGGACGGGCGGCAGCCGCTCGAGTTGCGGAAGCAGGCGCTCTTCTGGGCGGGCCAGGCCAACGCGCCGATCGCCGACCTCACCGCTCTCTATACCGCGCTCACGGACCGTGGGCTCCGCGAGCAGCTCCTGTTCGTCTATTCGCAACGGGACGAGCCCGCGGCCGTTGACCGGTTGCTCGATATCGCCCGTCACGATCCCGACCGCGAGCTCAGGCAGAAAGCCCTCTACTGGCTCGGTCAGAGCGCTGATCCCCGCGCCGCCAAGGCCCTGCAGGACATCATCGAGGAACCCTGAGCGGCGCGGCCCCCGCCCCGCAACCCGGTCTGCCGGCTTCGCACGGTCTCCGAACCCACCCCATTACATTCCCGGCATGCGGGGCCTCCCCCATGCCATTCTCGCCGCCGCCGCGCTCGTTCCGGCGGCGTGCGGCAAACCGCGGCCGCCAACGCCGGTCGTAACTCTGGAGCGCGCCACCGACACGGTGGCCGCGACCTTCGGCGAGGTTACGGCGGGCGTCTGGCTGGCCGGCGAACGTTGGGCGGTGCTGGCCCCTGCCACCGAGCAGGTCGCGATCGTCGATTTTACGGTGGACACGGCCACTCCGCTGGGCGGCCAGTCCACCCGAGAGCTCCGCAGCCCAGCGACGCTTTTCCGGACCGCCGACACCTTGTACGTCGGCGACTGGGGGCTGCGGCGGACGTCCCGCTGGACCTTCGATGGGCGATTCACGGGCGCGGTGCCGGCCTCGGACGCGGTGCGCGGCGTGCTGCCCCGGGCCGCGGACCGGTCCGGGAGGTTCTATCTGGAACTGGCGCCGCGACCGGGCGCCGAGGGTCTGGGAAACCGCGACTCGTCGGCGGTCGTCAGAACGGGCCGGGACTTCGTTCCAGTGGACACGATCGCGCGGCTCGCGCCGCTGGACGTTACCGAGGTGGTGGGCGCCGCCGGACGCCACTTCGAGCAGCGGGTGTTCAGTGGCGTCGACCAGTGGGGAGCGCTGCCGGATGGCTCCCTCTGGGTCGCGCGGGTGTACGAGAACCGCGTCGACTGGCGGGATCCGGCCGGCCGGTGGGCCAGAGGCGACCCCCTGCCGGACCGAGTGCTCGAGGTGACGCGCTACGACCGGGAGCTGTTCCTCCGCCGCTTCCCGAAGGAGCTGCGGGCGACCGCGCAGCAGCTCCCGTTCGCGGCGGTCAAGCCGCCGTTCGAGGCCGGCTTCACCAGCCCTTCCGGCGACGTCTGGCTGGAGAAGAGCCGCGCCCCGTCGGACTCGAGCCGCGAGTACCACGTGGTCGACCGGCTCGGGCACATGCGCGCCAATATCCGCCTTCCGGGCCGCGGCCATGTCATTGCCGTCGGTCGCGATGCCGTCCTGGTATACGACGTCTCGGGCGGCGGCGCCCGACTGCTCCGTTTCGTCGTTCCCGCGTTCCGTCCGTCAGCTACCCCGAAGGAGTGATCGCATGAAGTTGGCTCCAACCGCATTCGCCCTGTCACTGCTCGCGCTCGGCTGCACCCGTGCCGAAAGCCAGGGCGGGCTCACCCTGGAGAAGAAGCTCCCAGCCACATTCGCCCAGCTCAGCAATGTCGTGGAACTGGGGAATGGCCGGGTGGCGTTCGCGGACACCAAGGCAAAGCTGTTCTTCACCGCCGACCTGGACACCGGGAAGCTCGACACTCTGGGCACGCACGTCGACTCGCTGCCGGCGAACGCGCCGGCAGAGCAGTACAAGTTCCCGGGCTGGGTGGCGCACCTTGGGGCCGATACGGTTGCCCTCGTGGACTTCAGCGGGCTCCGGACCACGCTGTGGAACGAAGCGGGCAAGCCGCTGGGCGTGTTGCCGATCGCCAGCGTCTCGGGGAACACGCCGGTCCTGGTGTACGACACCGTCGGATACGGATACAAGGTGGACTACCAGGCGGTGATCGGCGGCGGCGAGCCGGGCCGGGTGCTCAGGCCGGACAGCATCCCCGTGCTCCGAATCGGCCTCGGGAGCGGGAAGGTGGACACCGTGGCCAATCTGGCGTCGCCGGAGTATGGCGACGCCGTGTTCGGAGAGCAGACGCAGCAGGCCGCGAAGGTCTTCGCGCCGAATGACTTTTTCGGCGTGCTGCCGAACGGCACGGCGTGGCTGGCGCGGGGGCATGAGAACCGGGTGGACTGGCGCGCGACCGACGGCACCTGGACCCGTGGCAAGTCGCACGAATACGAGAAGCTGCAGGTGACCCAGGCCGACCGGGATCGGGTGCTGGCGCAGGTCCGTGAGCGGGGCAAGGCGTTCGGGATGCCGCAGGACCTCCAGGTCCGCTATCCCTTCGCCGACACCAAGGCTCCGTTCGACTTCGCCCTCGGCCGGCCGAACGGCGAGGTGTGGCTGCAGCGCCCGCGCGCCCAGGAGGATGCGCCGCTCACCTATGACGTCTTCAACCGGAAGGGAAGCTGGCAACGCAGCATCGAGTTCCCCAGGGGAGCGTCGCTCGCCGGCTTCGGCGAGAAGGGCGCGATTTACGCCTCCGTCAAGGACGCGGGCGGGGAGCGGACGGTCGCGAGGTTTACACTGCGGTAAGAGGTAAGCGGTGAGAGGTAAGAGGTGAGCGGTGAGACGACGCAGCGCCGGGAGGCCACCTCTTACCTCTCACCTCTTACCGCAGTTCAGTCCAGTATCGGCGGCTCGTCGCCCGGGGGGATATTGGGGCCCTGCCGATCGGTGCGGCGGCGGTCGCGGCGGCGTCCTTCCTCGTACCAGCGGCGGGTAATCTCGCCGGCCAGTTCGCGGTTGCCGAGGCCGAACGCGAGCCCCACCGCGAGCGCGACGGCGCCCAGGGTGAGAGTGAAAGCGGCGGTCACGATCTCCTCGGCCACGCCCACCTGCTGCAGCGCCATGAAGATCGCGATCACCACCACGGCGCCCTTGGCCAGCTTGGCGACCGTCGGGACGCCGGACACCGTGCCGGCCGAGGCGAGGATGAGGCCACGCACGAACTCGCCGAGAATCATCCCGAGGATGACGATCACGATGGCCGCGATGAGCGTCGGGATGAAGGCCAGCATGGTGCCGAACATCTGGTTGACGCTCTCCAGGCCGAGCGCCGTGCTCGCGAGCAGGATCACCACCAGCATGACCAGCCAGAAGATCAGCTTGCCGAGCGCCCGGACCGGGTCGAGCCGGGATCCGGTGCGGACGACCACCTCATCCAGGCCTCCCGCGGCGGCCATGCGGTTGAAGTCAAGTCGCTTGAGGGTGTCGTCCGCCCAGCGTTGAATCTGGCGGGCCAGGAAGTAGCCCGTCAGCAGGATCACCGCAGCCCCCAGCAGAGCCGGCACCACGGTCCCGATCTGTTCGGCGCCGGCCTGGAGCCGGTCCCAGAGTTCGTTCACGTCGCCACCTCGATCACGAGTTTCCCGAGTTGCTCGCCGCGCCTCAGACGGCCGAGCGCGGCGGGGCCATCGGCGAACGGGACCACCTGGTCCACCACCGGCCACAGGCGCCCCTGATGCGCCAGCCGCACGATCTCGGCGTACTCGCGGCGGCTGCCGAGCGTCGAACCGAGCAGGCTCCACTGACGCCAGAAGAGCCGGCGCAGGTCGAGCGTGACCGCCGGACCCGTCGTGGCGCCGCACACCGTGAGGCGACCGCCGCGGCGAAGCGCCCGGAGCGACTGCTGCCAGCGCGCTTCACCAATGCTGTCCACCACGACGTCGGCGCCGAGGCCGCCCGTCAGCCGGCGAACCTCGGCCACGACATCCGCGCTGGCGTGATTGATCGTCTCGGCCGCGCCTCGGCTTCGGGCGACCTCGAGCTTGGCATCGGAGGCACTGGTGACGATCGCACGGGCGCCCAGGAGGTGCGCCACCTGAAGCGCCGCCATCGAGACTCCGCCGCCGATTCCCCAGATCAGCACCGTCTCCCCGGCCTGAAGCGCCGACCGGGTGGTCAGCATCCGCCAGGCCGTGAGCGTGGCCAGGGAGAACGCCGCCGCTTCGGCCCACGGCATTCCGGGCGGCACCAGGGCCAGGTTTTCGGCGGGCAGGACCAGGTAGTCCGCAGCGCTGCCCGATCGGTGCTCGCCCAGGACGCGGAACGATCCGCAGAGCGACTCCTCGCCGGCCATACACTCGGCGCACCGTCCGCAGGAGAGACCCGGATTCCACATCACCCGGTCGCCGAGCCGGACCTGCCAGACCGCCGATCCGACCGCGTCCACGATGCCCGCACCATCAGCGCCGACGATATGAGGGAAGGTGAGCGCCACGCCGGGCAGGCCGTCCGCGACGAAGAGATCGAGACGGTTGAGCGCCGCCGCATGGACCCGCACCCGCACGTCATGCGGAGTCGAGAGCTCCGGCCGCGGCA
Organism: Gemmatimonadales bacterium; assembly: GCA_025927545.1. GTDB lineage: Bacteria > Gemmatimonadota > Gemmatimonadetes > Gemmatimonadales > GWC2-71-9 > CAVVWJ01. The sequence goes on along the minus strand of JAICLE010000001.1, from coordinate 8,119 downwards.
GCTCGTGCACCGCCAGATGCTCCAGCCCGCCGACCGCGTCGAGCGCGAGGGCTCTCACCGATCGAGCGCGCTCAGAAGCTGGGGCTCATCACCTGCTCGCCCGGCTGGAGCGGAACGAGCAGCGGCGGGCTGCCGGCGGCCAGCGCCTGGATGCGGAGCGTCAAACTGGATCTGCCCTTGCCTGCGTCGGCGACCTTTCCGGCGACGTACGCGATGCGCTCACCGTCATGCGACACGTCGAAGGCGACCACCGGCTGGTCGATTCGCAGCAGCGGCATCGCCGAGTCGCTGCCGGCCGGCAGGCGCATGACACGCGCGCTGCCACCCTTATCCACCAGGAACAGCAGATCGCCATTGGGCAGGTAGCGGGGGCTGCCCTCCCGATCCGATGTCCGGGTGAGGCGGCGGGCCTCGCCGCCGGCGATGCTCACCTCGTAGAGTTCCGGATTGCCGTCGCGGGTCGATATGAACGCGATCCGCTTGCCGTCGGGTGATACAGCGGGCGCCCGGTTCCCTCCGGCGGAACTGGTGAGAGCCACCTGATCCGTGCCGTCGGGGCGGATGCCGGCGAGTTGCGGGGTGCCGGTCTCGGAGGTGGCGACGAAGATGATGCGCCGCCCATCCGGCGTCCACGCCGGCTCACCTTCGACGCCGGGATCGGCCGTGATCCGGTGCGGATTCACGCCGTCGGCATCCATCACGTAGAGGTCGTAGCTGCCGGCGCGGTTCGAGCTGAACGCGATCCTAGTGCGGTCGGGTGAGCGGACCCCCTGCACGTTGCCGCCGCCGTCCACCAGCACCGGCAGCAGGGCGTCGGGGGTGTTGGATCGGAGCTGGTACAGCCCAAAGGAGCCGCCGCGATCGGACGCCACGAGCAGGTCCGCGGTCACGTAAATGTCGGCAGTCGCCACGGTTCCCCACGGTGCCGTGGCCGACACGACCGCGTGCCCGGGACTTACAGCGCGCACCTCGCCCGCCGCCACGGCCGCGACCTCGGGCCGGTTGCTGGCCCACTCCACCCCGGCCGCCGGCCCGATGGTCCTGCCGCCGTCCCCGGTGAGCTGCGCCTGGAGCGTGGTCCGGTCGCCCGGACCGAGGGCGAGCCGCTGCCGGTCCAGGCGCAGCAGGCCGGGCACCACCTGGACGTGCCAGACCACGGGCTCGAAGCCGCGGAGCCGCGCGGTGAGCGTCGTAATGCCCGTGTCGCGCGCCGTCAGGACGCCGGCAGCGGGGTCGAACCCGGCATGGACCGAGTCACCCAGCTCCCAAGTGATCCGCGCCTCCGGGATAGGCGTCGAGTCGGCCGCTTCGGCGACCGCGCTGAACTGCCGCGTCCCCTTTACCGGCAGTTGGATTGCGTCAGCCACCGGCTTGGGGGACACGACCAGTGTCTGCGGAAGCCGGTGGACCTTCACCGTCGCCCGCCGCTCCTGCCCGAAGCCCAGGACCACGATTTCGGTGCGGCCCGGGCCGTGCGCCTGCACCACACCGGTGGGGCCGACAGCGGCCACGGCGGTGTCGGCCGAGCGCCACTGCAGGCCGGAGGTGAGTTCCCGGTTGTTCTGCGCGGGCACACGCACGTGCAGCGTGTCTGCCTCCTCCGGCGCGAGCACCGCGCCTGAAGCGGTGAGTTCGATCGCCGCCGGCTCCACGGCCACCGGCGCGGTGGCCATGAGGCCGGCCGCGGTCATGGCCTGGACGATGCTCCTGCCCGGCGCCACTCCCAGCACGACGCCTTCGGAATCCACCGTCGCGACCTCGGGCTTGAGCGACTTCCAGGTCACATGCCCGAGAGTCGGCGAGACGCTGTCGTCGCTCAGGGCCTGCGGCGTCAGGCGGATGCTTTCGCCCGGCAGCAGGAGTGCGGTGGCGGGATCGAGGGTCAACAGCGTGCCGGCGTCCGACCCTCCGGGCTGGGGAGCGGTGGCGCCCGTGATGAGCACGGCGACCGACGCCCGCCTCCCCTGCAGGCGCGCCTCGATCTTGGCCAGACCCGGCGCGACCCCCTGCACCGCACCCTCACGGGAGACGCGGGCGATCGTGGTATCGGAGCTCCGGAAGGCAAATCGGGCGGACGCGATCAGGTTTCCGTGCTTGTCGTAGGCCGCGGCAAAGATCGGTTGCCGCTCGCCGACGGCCAGCGTCATCGTCTCGGGAGTGACCTGGACTTCGAGGGCGCTCTGCGCGACCGCAGCGCCGGGAATGCCGAGGGCAGCGGCACAGGCCAGTGCCGCGGCCGGCCACACCCGTGGCCGCGGCACGATGCGGTCCGCTTCGAGTCGGGGAGATCTCACCGGCAGTTGTGTCCAGAGAGTGGGGGTGTGTCGCGAGCTAAGTATAGCGCACGCCCCGCGCGGTCGCATGGTGACGCGAAGCCCCGGCTGAGTCCGGTTGGCTGGCGGCCGATGCAAGCCCTTGTATCACAGTCAGTTGTAGAAGGAGTCACCGCGCGCATCGACCCGGGATCCAATGCCCGCAGGCCGACGACCGCCAGCCGCCGTTCGACGGCGAGCGCGTGGCGTCCGAGCCTTGCACAAGCCCTGAAGATGTGCAAGTTATATCTGAATCGTGGACCGGCACCTGTGCGCCACGCCAGCGGGAGCCGGTTGCGGGTCACTTTCCATCGGAGGGAGCGAAATGGCCGAGCTTCATTATATGGAGATGGGCTGGTCCGGGTCCGGCTGGATGGATCCCCTGCCGATCGAGTACCCTCCGGCCCCGTCCGCACCCCCGGTCGCCCCTTCGCCCGGGGAATCGGCGCCCCCGCGCAGCAGCGAACCCGCTGCCAGGCCTCAGCGGGACACCTCGCGCTCGTCCGAACGGACATCGCCCAGGAAATCGGCCAAGAAAGCGTCCAAGAAGTCGACGAAGAAGGCAGCCAGGAAGACAGCCAAGAAGCCCACGAAGAAGGCTCCGATGAAGAAGGCCGCCCGGAAAACCGCCAAGCGGCCCGCCAAGGGTGCAAAGAAGACGGCGAAGAAGTCGGCGAAGAAGTCACCCAGGAAAGGCGCGAGGAAGGCCTCCCGGAAAGCCGCGAAGCGGAGCAGACGCAGCCGTTGAGCGGACGCCGGCCGACCGCACCGCCAGCCTAGCCGACGGGTCGGGTTCGAGCCAGGGCGGCGGCGCAGTTGATCAGCGCGATGTGGGTGAATGCCTGGGGGAAGTTGCCCAGGAATTCGCCGGACACCGGGTCGATCTCCTCGGAGTAGAGCCCGACGTGGTTGGCGTGGCGCAACATCCGGCGGAACACTCGCTCGGCCCGTTCGCGCTCGCCGATCATCGTCAGCGCCTGGGCCAGCCAGAACGTACAGATCGAGAACGCCCCCTCGTCCCCCTCCAGGCCGTCCGGGTGCCGGTAGCGGTAGACGAGTTCCCCGTCCGCACTGGTGAGCTCGCGGGCCACGGCGTGCACGGTGGCGTGTACCCGGGGGTGGTTCCAGGGGAGGAAGCGGACCATGGGAATGGCAAGCGTCGCGGCGTCGAGCGCGTCGTCATCGTAGGCCTGGGTAAACGACTGGTGCCGCTCGCTCCAGCCTCGGTCCATGATCTCCGCGTGGAGTGCGTCGCGCTGGGCCCGCCAGTCGCCCCCGTTGGACTCCAGGCCGAGCTCGTCCGCCATCCGGATCCCACGGTCGAGCGCCACCCAGCTCATCACCTTGCTGAAGACGTAGTGCCGGACCTCTCCTCGTACTTCCCAGATGCTCGAGTCGGGAAGGTGCCAGTTCTTGCTGACCCAATCCACCAGGCCGCGCAGGACCCGCCAGGTGCCCTCGGTCATCTCGTGGTTGCGCCGCCAGATGTCGGCGGTCTCGAGCACCTCGCCGTAAACGTCGAGCTGCAACTGCCCGACCGCGCCGTTGCCTACGCGCACCGGCCGTGAGCCGCGATAGCCGGACAGGTGATCGAGCTGACGCTCGACGAGGTCGCGCCGGCCATCGATGCCGTACATGATCTGCAGGTGACCGCCGCCCTCGTGCCGGGAGATCTTCTTCAGAAAGCGCATGAAGGCGTCGGCCTCGCGCCGGTGCCCCACCGCGTCCAGGGCGGCCAGCGTGAATGCGGCATCGCGCAGCCAGACGAAGCGGTAGTCCCAGTTCCGGATCCCCCCGATCGTCTCCGGCAGTGACGTGGTCGGCGCGGCGATGATCGCGCCGGTCTCGGCGTGGGTGAGCAGCTTGAGCACCAGCGCCGAGCGCTTGACCATCCCGCGGAACGGTCCGGTGTAGCGCACGCCGGCGGCCCAGCGCGCCCAGAACGCGGCGGTGATGTCGAGCTTGCGGGCGCTCTCGTAGCGGTCCACTGGGTGGATATCGTCGTCATCGTACCGCAGCACCATCCAGCGGGCCTCGCCCTTTTCGAGGGTGAACGCCGCCGTGGCGGTGGACTGCTCGACCACCCACTCGAACGGCACCGCGCTGGACAGCGTCAGCACCTGATCGGTCCGGTCGGTCGCGAAGAGGCCCGCGCGGAGCGACTCGAGCCGGGTAGTCCGCGCGCCGTACTCGAAGCGTGGCATGAAGGTCATCTGCATCGGCACCTGACCGCGGGTGCAGCGCAGGTGCCGGTGGATCTCGGGATGCGGACCGGATGGTCGCCCATCCTCGTCGACCGGCATGAAGTCGGTGACGACGACCACGCCCTTCGGCGCGCGGAACGTCGTCTCGAGGATATTGGTCCGGGGGAGATAACGCTGAGTAGAGGTCCACTCGCCGCGGGGGCGCACTGACCAGGTGCCGCCGCGCTCGGGATCGAGCAGCGCGGCGAAGACGCTGCCGCTGTCGAACTGGGGGAGACAGCACCAGTCGATCGCGCCGTCGAGGCCAATCAGTGCGGCGGTGCGCATGTCTCCGATCAGGCCGTAATCGGAGATCGGCTGGGGCCGGGGCGGGGCGAGGCGGGGCTCGGCCGCATCCGAGGGCGATCCGACGCTGACGTCCGTCATCGCCCAAGTATAATGCGGCCTCACGCGGATCTTGCACGGGCCGGGCCGCCGCCCCACCTTGCTACACCCTCTCAACCCGCCTACACATGAGCCTCAGCCGTTGTCCCGCGTCCGCCACCGCGTCGCTGCTGCTGGCGATCGGCCTGCTCGCGGGCTGCCGCCGCGGAACCACCGACGGCGTGGCCCTCGTCGGTGCGACGCTGATCGACGGAAGCGGTGGACCGGCGCTGCCCGATGCGGCCATCGTGGTGCGGGCCGGACGGATCGAATCGGTCGGCACCCGCGCCGGCTTCCAGCTCCCGCCGCGTACGGCGGAGGTGGAGCTCCGCGGGCGATGGATCATCCCGGGCCTCATCGACGCGCACGCGCACGTCGAGCCGTGGGCCCTCCCGCGCTACCTGGCGTGGGGGGTGACGAGTGTGCGCGATCTGCACGGCAGCCTCGACACCATTCTCAGGCTCCGCGACCGGGTGAATCGCGGCGCCCTGCCCGGGCCGCGGATCTACAGCGCAGGGGCCATGATCGACGGCCTGCCCACGACGTACCCCGATGCGATCGGCGCCAGCAGCGCGCGTGAGGCCCGGAAGGCCGTGGACCGCCTAGTCAACTCGGGCGTCGACCTCGTGAAGGTCTATACCCGGATCGATCCGACCCTGCTCCGTGCCGTCATCGACGAGGCGAACACCTTCAACCTGCGGGTCGCCGGCCACCTCGGCATGACCAGCGCCGCCGTGGCCGGGGCGGCGGGGATTTCGTCCATCGAGCACCTGAGCGGCGTGCCGGAGTCATGCGTGCCCGACGCGTCGTCCATCATGGCGGCGCACTACCGGGGCTTCTTTCCGGGGTGGACCGCCTTCGAACGGAGCTGGGCCGGACTCGATTCCGCGGCCCTCGACCGGGTGGCGACCGACCTCGCCCGGGAGCACGTCACCATGGTTCCCACGCTCGTGCTGCACGACACCTTCAGCCGGCTGGACGATCCGGCGATGCTTCAGGACACGATGCTCCGTGCCGTGCCGGCGCTGCAGCAGCAGCGCTGGAACGTGCCGGACATGGTGCGGCGGGCGGGGTGGACGGCCGCGGAGTTCGCGGCATTCCGTGCGGCGCGGCCACAGCAGGATCTTTTTCTTCGCCGCTTCGCGGCCGCGGGCGGCACGATCGCCGCGGGCACCGACGCGTCCAACCAGATGCTCATCCCGGGCTACAGCGAGCATCGCGAGATGGCGTTGCTGGTGCACGCGGGGTTCTCCCCGCGTGACGCCCTCGCCGCCGCGACCCGGAGCGGGGCGCTGCTCCTCGGCGTCGATTCGCTCGGGATCATCGCCCCGCACAAGGCGGCCGACCTGGTGGTGCTCACCCGGGATCCGCTCGCCGACATCGGGAATACGCTCGCGATCGACCGCGTCATGTCCCGCGGCGTGCTGTTCTCCGCCGACTCGATCCGTCGGTCGTGGTAGGTGCCGGCCTGAGCGCCCGCGCCGTGAGCCCGACGCCGCTCGAACGGCTGGCGCTGTATTTCGCCACCCGCCAGACCCGACAGGGCGTTCTGGCGCGGCGAGCGCTCGGGGCGGCGACGGTAGAGGACGGCGAGCTGTCGCGCGAACTCGCCGCCGCGATGGCGGCCGAGCTCCGGCCCGACGGCAGCGTAGGCGGAGCGGCCGTGCCCACGATCTGGCGTGCGCACGAGCTGCTCGATCTGGGCCGTCCACCCGACGACCCGGACGTTCGTCTGGTGCTCGACTGGGTGCTGCGGCAACAGGGGGGTGCGGGGGCCTACGGTGAGGGATGCGATCGGGTGCGGCACGCCCAACGCATCTGCGAGCACTGGCTGCGCGGGTTCTTCGCTGCGGTGCCACCGGGCCAGCGGCTCGCGCCGATCACCCTGCCCAACGGCAAGGCGTTTCGCGCGGAGCCGGCGGCGCGGTTCGGCATCAGTTGTCTCGCGCTCAGGGCGGCGCTCCGTAGCGGGCTGGGCGACAGGCCGGCAATCGCGCAGCACCTCGAGAGCCTGCAGCTTTTGGCGGAACAGTGGAGGGACTGGACCGGTTTCTTCCCGCCGGACGTCATCGTGGCCGGATTGCACGCGCTCGCGCTGGGCGGCCCACGGTATCACCCGACTGTGGAGGCGCTGGTCTCGCTCATGACCTCGCACCAGCGGGTGGACGGATGCTGGCCCCACGTGGACATGTTTGCCACGCTCGAGGCGCTGCTCGCGACCGGGCTCGCGGGCGCGCGGACCCTCGTCCACCGCGCCCTGCCCGCGGTGGCCGAGCGTCAGCGGGCGGATGGCAGCTTCGGTACCGTGGCGCAGGAGGAGCGCGCCTTGATCGCTGTCCGCGCGCTGGTCTGGGTCGGCACCTAGACTACACCCCCGCTGCCGCGCGGAGCCACCACACGCCCACGGCCAGGCCGGAGAGTCCCACCAGCCGGACCACGCGACGCCCCCAGACGAGCGAGCCCCTCGTCGCCCGGCGCATGAGCCGCGCGGCGACAAGCGCGAAGAGCACCATCGCCAGCGTTACCCCTGCGCCGAAGCAGGTGAGATAGCCCGCGCCGAGGCCGACCCGGTCCATCATGGTGACGGGCACGAGCGCCACCACGCCGCTGCTGCCGGCCAACCCGTGGAGCAGGCCGACCAGCGTGATCCCGCCATGCTCGTGCGGCTCGCGCGCCGGGGCCGCAGCGCCGTGGGCGTGGGCGTGCGGCGCGGCGCTCCCGTGCACATGGAGGTGCGCGTGGCCCCCGTGTTCCTCCTGGGAGTGCAGGTGTAACTTCCGTGCGGAGACGAGGGCCCAGCTCCCCAGCCCGATGAGCATGAGGCCGACGAGCGCCTCGCCCAGGGCATCGTAGCGCGCCGGCCAGCGGAGGCCGGTCGCGAGCAGCAGCCCGCCCGCCGCGAGCACGGCCACGGAATGCCCGATTCCCCACTTGAGGCCGAACCGGACCGCCGCGGCCGGCGTCGGCCGCCGGCTGACGAAGGTGGTGACAGCCACCATGTGGTCCACCTCCAGCGCGTGGAGAAAGCCCAGCATGGCGGCCGTGCCGAGGGCGATCGCATCGGTCGACATGGGCGGAATCCTACCACCGTTCACTCCTATTCCCCAACGAGCATGACCGACGCCACGGCGGCCCCGAAGCCCAGACTCCGACTCACCTCGCTCTCCCATGGGGCGGGCT
>JAICLE010000109.1 GCA_025927545.1 Gemmatimonadales bacterium | reverse complement strand
GGGTGGAGCTGGCCCAGGCCCGCGCCCGATTCCTTACCCTCGTCGGTGGCGAGGTTCACTGATGCGACGCACTATTCTGCCGCTCCTCCTCCTGTCCGCGTGCGGGGGCGGCCCCGAGCCCGACGCCTCCGGCAACTTCGAGGCGATCGAGGTCGTCGTCTCGGCGCAGACGAGCGGCCAGATCCACCAATTCACCCCGCTGGAGGGCATGCGGCTCGAGCGCGGTGCCACCGTCGCGCTTCTCGACACGACGCAGCTCGTGCTCGAGCGGCGGCAGCTCGCCGCCCAGCGCGCGGCCGCCAGCGCCCGGCGCACCGAAGCCGGCGGGCAGCTCAAGGTGCTCGAGGTGCAGCACGAGATTGCCCGCCGCAGCTTCGAGCGCACGCTACGGCTCCACGACCAGGAGGCCGCGACCGCGCAGCAGCTCGACCAGGCGGAGCGGGAGTACCGCGGCCTCGGCGCCCAGATCGATGCGATGCGGGCGCGGCAGCGGAGCGTCGAGCTGGACGCGGCCTCGACGGAGGCCCGGGTCGAGCAGATCCGGGACCGGCTCGTGAAAAGCCGAGTCGCCAATCCCGAGGCGGGCACGGTGCTGGCGATCTATGCGCGTGCCGGCGAGGTGGTGCAGGCGGGGCAGCCACTGTACAAGATCGCGGACCTCGATACGCTCGACCTCCGCGCCTACGTGACGGGCTCTCAGCTCGCCGCGGTGCGCCTGGGACAACAGGTGCAGGTCCGGGTGGACCGCGGAGACGACCTCCTGACCATTCCGGGGACGGTCACCTGGGTGTCGCCCACCGCGGAGTTCACGCCGACACCGATCCAGACCCGCGACGAGCGGGCCGACCTGGTGTACGCGGTCAAGATCCGGGTCGCGAATCGCGAGGGCGTGCTCAAGATCGGGATGCCGGGCGACATCACGCTGGGCGCCGCCGCGGAGGGCTCCTGACCTCCGCCGGGCCGCCGCTCAGGGTGGACGGGCTCGGCAAGCGCTTCGAGGCGACGGTCGCGCTCGACGATGTGACCTTCGACGTGCGGCCCGCGGAACTGTTCGGTCTCATCGGCCCCGACGGGGCCGGGAAGACTACCCTCTTCCGCATCCTCGCCACGCTGCTCCTGCCCGACCGCGGGTCGGCCACGGTGCTCGGGCTCGACGTGGTGCGCGACCTCTGGGCAATCCGCGCGCGGGTCGGGTACATGCCCGGCCGCTTCTCCCTTTATCCGGACCTGAGCGTCGAGGAGAACCTGCGGTTCTTCGCCTCCGTGTTCGGCACGAGCCTCGAGGAGGGCTACCGCATCATCGCGCCCATCTATCGGCAGATCGAGCGGTTCAAAAATCGCCGGGCCGGCGCGCTCTCAGGCGGGATGAAGCAGAAGCTCGCGCTCTCGTGCGCCTTGGTGCACCGGCCGGATCTCCTCTTCCTGGACGAGCCGACCACCGGCGTGGACGCCGTCTCCCGCCGCGAGCTCTGGGATCTGCTGGGCGAGCTCAAGGCGTCCGGCCTCCCGATCCTCGTCGCGACCCCGTACATGGACGAGGCGGCCCGGTGCGACCGGGTAGCGCTCATGCAGCGCGGGCGCGTGCTCGCCATCGACGCCCCCGCGGCCGTCGGTGCGCGCTTCCCGCGCCCGCTGTTCGCCGTCCGGGCGCGCGATCGCTACGCGCTGATTCAGGCGCTCCATGCCTATCCGTACACCGCCTCGGCGTTCCCCTTCGGGGACGAGCTGCACTACAGTGACACCCGCCGGGATCTCGCGCCGGTCGCCATCGCCGGGGAGCTCCGCGCGTATCTGCAGTCGAAGGGCTTCGCGGACGCCGAGGTGACGCCGATCCGGCCGGGCATCGAGGACGCCTTCATGGCGCTGATGGGCACGCCCCAGGAGGCGGCCGGGTGACCGCCGTCATCGACGTGCACGAGCTGACGCGCCGCTTCGGCCGTTTCACGGCCGTGGACGCCATCAGCTTCGACGTCAAGGCGGGCGAGGTGTTCGGCTTTCTGGGGGCGAACGGGGCGGGGAAGACTACGGCCATCAGGATGCTGATCGGTTTGCTGACTCCCACCTCCGGGCGCGCGAGCGTGGCGGGCTTCGACGTGCTCACCCGGGCCGAGGACGTGCGGCGGCGCATCGGGTACATGAGCCAGCGCTTCTCGCTGTACCAAGACCTCACCGTGCGGGAGAACATCACCCTCTACGGCGGCATCTACGGGCTGAGCGACGCCGAGATCCGCGGTCGCGGCGAGGCTCTGATCGAGGAGCTGGAGCTCGGCCACGCCAGCCTGGAGCGCGTCGCGGCGCTGCCGCTCGGCTGGAAGCAGAAGCTCGCCTTTGCCGTCGCACTGCTCCACCGGCCGGCGGTGGTGTTCCTGGACGAGCCGACGAGCGGGGTGGACCCGATCACACGGCGGCAGTTCTGGGAGATGATCTACGCCGCGGCGGCCCGCGGGACGACCGTCTTCGTCACCACCCACTACCTGGACGAGGCCGAATATTGCGATCGCGTCTCGATCATGGTGGACGGCCGCATCGGCGCGCTGGGCACGCCCGACGAGCTGAAACGGAAATACGGCGACGCCACGCTCGAGGAGGTCTTCGTGCGCCTTGCGCGGCCGGCCGCATGAACACCACGGCGCTCGCCGCGTTCATGACGAAAGAGGTGCGGCACATCCTGCGCGACCGCCAGACGCTGACGATTCTCCTGCTTCTGCCGCTGGCCATGGTGGTCCTCTTCGGCTACGCGTTGCGCAGCGACGTGAACGAGGTCCGCCTGGCCCTGGTCGATCCCGCGCCCGACTACGCTACGGCCGCGTTGCGAGGGCGCTTCGCCGGCAACGCCCGGTTCCGGATCGTGGCCACGCCGGAGACCATGGCGAAGCTCGAGCCGCTCTTCCGCCGCGGCGACGTGGACGTGGCGATCGTGTTCGAGCCGGGTTTCGCGGCTCGGCTGGCCGAGGGAACGCCGGCGCGGCTGCTCCTCGTGGGCGACGCCTCGGACCCGAACACCGGCAGCACGATGCAGGCGTACGCGACGGCGGTCATCGCGGGCTACCAGGCCGAGCTCGGGTCGGCCGGGGCCGGGGTGCAGATCGTTTCCCGGACGCGGATGCGCTACAACCCGACGCTCGAGAGCGTGAACCTGTTCGTGCCTGGCCTGATCGCCCTGGTCCTGACCCTGGTGTCCGCCCTGATGACCGCCATCTCGCTGTCCCGGGAGAAGGAGCGCGGGACGCTCGAGGTGCTGCTGGTTTCCCCGTTGCGCCCTTGGCAGATCATCCTCGGCAAGGTCCTGCCGTACCTCCTGCTTGCCTTCGCCAACGTCGTCACCGCCCTGCTCGCGGCCTGGGTGGTGTTCCGGGTCCCCTTTCGCGGGAGTCTCGCGCTGCTGCTGGTCGCGAGCATGCTCTACTCCATGGTGAGCCTGGCCCTCGGCGTGCTGGTGGCGGCGGTGACGACGTCCCAGCGGGCGGCAATGATCGGTGCCCTGGTGGGGACGATGCTGCCGAACGAGCTGCTGTCGGGGATGATCTTTCCCATCTCGAGCATGCCGGACTGGCTGCGCCCGGTGACCGCGGTGATCCCGGCGCGCTGGTTCATCGTGATCGCGCGCGGGATCATGCTGAAAGGTGTCGGGCTGGAGTACCTGTGGCAGGCGCACCTGGTGCTGGTGCTGATGCTGGCGGTCTTTCTGGCGCTCGCGATCCGGAGCTTCAAGCCCCGGCTGGCCTGACGATGCGCGCCCTTCGCTTCCTGCTCCGCAAGGAGTTTCTCCAGATCTTCCGCGACCACGTGATCCTGGGGATGCTGTTCGTGATGCCGCTGGGGCAGCTGCTGATCCTGGCGAACGCGGCCACCTTCGAGGTCAGGAGCGCGCGGCTGTACGTGGTGGACCACGACCACACCCCGATGTCTCGCGGCCTGACGGACCGCCTGGCGGCGTCGGGCCGCTTCGTTCCCACCGCGGCCTCGCCATCGCCGGCTCGGGCCGACCAGGCGATGCTCGCCCGGCAGACCGACGCCATTCTGGTCATTCCCACCGGGTTCGAGCGGGAGCTGGTGCGCCAACGCCGCGCCGAGGTGCAATTCATCCTCAACGCCGAGGATGGGGCGGCAGCCGGTGTCCTCCAGTCATACGCCGGCCGGATTTTCGCGGCCTACTCCGCGGAGCTGAGCGCCCAGGTGACCCCGACGCTCGCCTCCATCGGTGCGCGCGTGGACCTCCCGCCGCGGCGCGGCGAGCCCATCATCGAGATACGACGGCGCGGCTGGTACAACCCCGAGCTCGATTATCTCGACTTCATGGTGCCCGGCATCCTGGTCGTGCTCGTGACCGTGGTCGGGACGCTGCTCACGGCCATGAACATCGTGCGCGAAAAGGAGGCGGGCACGCTGGACCAGCTCAACGTCACGCCCATCAGGCGCTCCACGTTCGTCGCGGCCAAGCTGATTCCTCTCTGGAGCCTGGCGCTGCTCGACCTGGCACTGGGCCTGGCCCTGGCGCACTTCGCGTTCGGCGTGCCGGTACGAGGCAGCCTCGCGCTCGTCTTCGTGGCCGCCGCGATCTACCTGCTGGCCGCGCTCGGCATCGGGCTCTGGATCTCCACGATCGCGGAGACCCAGCAGCAGGCGATGTTCGTGACCTTTTCCATCGTGATGATCTACCTGCTGATGAGCGGGCTCTTCACGCCTGTTCGCGGGATGCCGGTGTGGGCGCAGTGGGCGGCGCAGCTCAATCCCGTCACCCACTTCATCCGGCTCATGCGCGCGGTGCTGCTGAAGGGGGCCGGGCCGGCAGAGGTGGCGCCCCAGCTTGCCATGCTGGCGGTCATCGGAGCCGTGGTGCTCACGCTCGCGGTGCGCCAGTATCGCAAGCGAGCGGCGTGACGGCACTACTCCAGCGGCGCGCCCGACTGCGTCGAGAACATCCCCCACACGGAAATGAACATCGCCGCGATCACCGGTCCGATCACGAACCCGTTGATGCCGAACACCGCGAGACCGCCCAGCGTGGAGATCAGCACCACGTAGTCGGGCATCCTGGTGTCCTTGCCCACCAGGATCGGGCGGAGCACGTTGTCTACCAGCCCGATGACGAGCACCCCGTACGCAATCAGCAGCAGTCCCTGCCAGGTTGAACCGGTGGCCACGAAGTAGATGGCGACCGGCAGCCAGACCAGGGCGGTGCCGACCGCCGGCAGCAGGGAGAGCACGGCCATCAACGCCGCCCACAGCACGGGCGCGTGGACCCCGAGCAGCCAGAAGATCAGCCCGCCCAGCGCGCCCTGTACGACCGCGACGACCAGGTTGCCCTTGACCGTGGCTCGGATGACCCGGGTGAACCGGCTGATGAGCGTGCGCTGTTGCGCCAGGGGCAGCGGAATTGCGGCCTTGATGCGCTCGAGCAGGGCGTCACCGTCGCGCAAGAAGAAAAACACCAGGTACAGCATGATGAACAGGCTGACGATGAAGCTCAGCGTGTTCTGGCCGAGGTTCAGCGCCTGGGCCGCCAGGAACTGGCTGCTCTTTCTCAGGGCGGCGGACAGCCGGTCCTGCACCACACCGAGGTTCGTGAGCCCGAACCGGTCCAGCAGGCTGGTCACCCAGGTGGGCAGGGCAGTGAAGACCTGCTGAAAGTACCGGCCGACGTCCAGGTCGCCGGCCTGGATCCGCTGGTAGACGCCCGCTCCCTCCTGGACCATCAGCGCCGTGAGCGCCGCCAGCGGCAGAATGACCAGCACGAGCACGATCAGCAGCGTCGCGAGCGCCGCGAGCGTGGGCCGCCGCCCCAGCGACACCACCAGCCGCCGGTAGACCCGTGCGAACACGATGGCGATGATGGTGGCCCAGAGCACCGCGCCGAAGAACGGCCGGAGGATCCAGGCGAACGCCAGCGACACCGCCACCAGGAGGATGACGAACGCCTTGTCCTCGATGCCCGGGGCCTCGCCCGTAATCGGATCGGTCTGCTGTCTCGTCATGCGGCGTGTCGTCTCCGGTGAGTTGCCGTGCAACGGACCAGCGCCAGTGTCCTACGATAGGCCGCCGCGGCCGCGCGTGACAAGGCCGGCCCTGGCACCGCGGCAGTATCGCGAGCGGTCGCCTGACGGTTACGTTTCCGGACACCAGGGCGAGTCCTGCCGCCTCGCCCCCTGCACGCTCTCTTGGAGGCGCTATGCCGAAGTCGCACGCGGACGACAAATCGCCGGGCCGGAGCACGCCGCACGCCGGCCAGCCCACATACCCGGAGCATGCTCTCCTCGGCGTCCTGGATACGCCGGAACAGGTGAAGTGCGCGCTCGATGCGCTCTCCGGCCCCTTCCTCGAGACCGAGATCGAGGTCCTCTGCGGGGAGGGCCAGGCCGACCGCTTGCGGACGACGACCGGCCGCACCGGTCTGCTCGACAAGGCCCTTCGCGTGGTCCAGAGCTTGGGGATGTGGAATGACGAGCTCGAAGTGAAGGCGCAGTACGAGAAGGCGCTGCGCGACGGCCACATCGTGGTGTTGGTGGAGGCCCAGTCGGACGACCGCAAGCAGTTGGCGGTCGAAGCGCTCAAAGGGTGTGGCGGTCACTTCATCAACTATTTCGGGAAGTTCACCCGCGAACGGATCGCGCCCTGGACCACGGCACAGCCCGCGCCGGGGTCGACGACGACGCGCAAGTAGCCCGGGCGTCCGGCGTGGCGTCACGGTAGCGGACGGGGATGTCATGGGATGGCGGCGCGTCTCCCCTGTTCTCGCTGCGCGGCGTGACGCAGGAGCGTGGGGGCGCGGTGATTCTGCGCGACCTGACGCTGGACCTGCCGCGCACGGCCATCACCGCACTCGTGGGACCTTCCGGCGCCGGTAAGACCTCGCTCCTCCGCCTGCTCAACCGGCTCGACGATCCCACCGCCGGCCAGGTCGCGTTCGACGGGCAGCCCATCACGGCCTATCCGGTCGGCGCCCTCCGGCGCCGCGTAGGGTTCGTCTTCCAGACGCCGGCCATGTTTCCCGGCACCGTGGCCGCGAACCTGCGCACGGCGGCCGAGCTGGGACACGTGGCGGCCTCGCCCGACGCGCCGGCGATCGAGCGCGTGCTCTCGGCGGTGGAGCTGTCCGCCGACTATGCCGCTCGGGAGGCGGGACGCCTCTCCGGTGGCGAGCAGCAGCGGGTGAGCCTCGCGCGGGCACTGATGACCGGTCCCGACGTGCTGCTGCTCGACGAGCCCACTTCCGCGCTCGATCCGGAGGTCGCCGAGCGGTTGCTCGCCACCATCGCGCGGCTGACGCGCGAGCGCGGCGTCGCGGTCGTGATGGTGACCCACCGCCTGAGCGAGGCCCGGGAGACCAGCACCTACACCGTGATGCTCGAGGGCGGTCGCCTCGTCGAGGCCGGGCCCACTGAGCGGCTGTTTACCGCCCCCGCCAGCGGGCGGACACGGGCCTACCTCGCCACCGCCGACTGACGTCCTCTCCATGAATTCGATACCCGCGACCGCCGCCACGACGCTCGACGTAACCTGGCCGGACCTCGCGCTGGTCGCGATGCTGGTCCTCGTGGCCATCGGCCTGTCGCGCTGGCAGCGGCTCGGGCTGGAGCGCGGCTTCTTCGTGGGTGCGCTCCGGGCGGTCGTGCAGCTCGTCGCCGTGGGCTACGTCCTCGTGTACCTGTTCCAGGCCACCCGCTGGTGGCTGGTGCTGCTCGCGCTGGCCGTGATGCTCGTGGCCGCGACGTCGACGGCCACGCGTCGCCGGCGGGGGCAGACTACGGGGGCGGGGGAGCGGCGCGCGCTCTGGGGCATCGGCGGAACGGCGATGCTGGTGAGCTCCGGACTGACGCTGGCGTACGTCACGCAGGTGGTGCTCCACGTCCGGCCCTGGTACGACCCGCGCTATCTCATCCCGCTCTTCGGCATGATCGTGGGCAACGCCATGAACGGCGCTGCGCTGGCCGCGGAGCGGATGGCGAGCGAGATGGAATCCCGCCGCGGCGAGGTGGAAGCCTATCTCGCCCTCGGCGCGACGCCCGCGCGGGCGGCCGCCGAGCCGGTGCGGCGCGCGCTGGTGGCGGCGCTGATCCCGTCGGTGAATGGACTCATGACGGTGGGGCTGGTGCAGCTCCCGGGGATGATGACGGGACAAATCCTGGCCGGCCAGTCGCCGCTGCTGGCGGTGCGCTACCAGGTGGTGGTGGCGTTCATGCTCGCCGGCGCGACCGCGATGACGGCCGTGATGGTGGTGCTGTGGTACCGCCGGACCTTCTTCACCGCCGCGGCGCAGCTCGCGGCGCGCGTGCCGGTGTAACGCCTGAACGAGCCTTCACCCTGCTTTCACGATGGATTCACCGGGAGGGTCGTACGATGCATTGGGTCATCCTGCAAAGGTGATCCCGCCGCACCAGGATCGACGAGCCCACGGACCTCGAGAGCGACGTCCTGGGTTTCACATGGTCGGCGGCCGGCCCGCTCTCCATGTGCCGTGGCACCGCAGGCGTGCAGTGGATCGCAGGGCCAGGCCTCGCCGGCTGTTCTGGCAACGGCGACCCACCCGCTGCGGAGGCAGGAGCACATGTACCTATATACTCGATGTCGCACGATCGGAGCGCTGGCCGTGGGACTGATGCTCGCGGGGAGCTCGGTCGCAGCCGCGCAGCAAGGCGCGCGGTCGGGCCCATGGACCCTCAACGCGCCCGAAGGCGAATGGCGAAGCGCCGGACGGGATTACGGTTTGCAGCGGTTCAGCCCGCTCGACCAGATCACCACGGCAAACGTGCAGGACCTCAAGGTCGCCTGGACATTCTCGACTGGGACGCTCCGCGGTCACGAGGGCAATCCGCTGGTCATCGGGAACGTCATGTACGTCAACACCCCGTTCCCCAACATCGTGTACGCGCTCGATCTCACGAGGCCAGGCGCGCCCATGATCTGGAAGTACATCCCCACCCAGTCGCCGGACGCGATTCCGATCGCGTGCTGCGACGTGGTGAATCGTGGCGTGGCGTACCATCCGAGCGGCAAGATCTTCATCAGCACGCTGGAGGGTGAGCTGATCGGGATCGACGCCAAGACCGGCAAGGAGCTCTGGAAGGCGCGGCACCCGGCGCAGTCCGACGCCGGCGCGGAGGCCATCGGCTACAAGCAGGGCGCGACGATGACGACCGTGCCGATCGTGATCAAGGACCTGGTCAT
The DNA here is from genome assembly GCA_025927545.1 of Gemmatimonadales bacterium. Taxonomy (GTDB): domain Bacteria; phylum Gemmatimonadota; class Gemmatimonadetes; order Gemmatimonadales; family GWC2-71-9; genus CAVVWJ01. The sequence goes on along the minus strand of JAICLE010000109.1, from coordinate 563 downwards.
CACGGGCATTTCGGGTGGTGAGTTCGGCGTTCGCGGCCGCATGTCCGCGTGGGACGTGACCACCGGCAAGCACAAGTGGACGATGTACAGCACCGGGTCCGACAAGGAGGTCGGTATCGAGGGCGCCGCCAATGCCAACTACCCGTCGCACCAGGGCAAGGACCTCGGCATCTCGACCTGGCCGGGTGATCAGTGGAAGCGCGGCGGCGGTCCCACCTGGGGTTGGTACTCCTACGATCCGGACCTGAACCTTCTCTACTACGGCACCGGCAACCCGGGCACCTGGAACCCCGATCAGCGGCCGGGCGACAACAAGTGGTCCATGACCATCTTCGCCCGCAGGCCCGAGACCGGGAAGGTGGTCTGGGCGTACCAGATGACGCCGCACGACGAGTGGGACTACGACGGCGTGAACGAGAACATCCTGTTCGAAAACGGCGGCAAGAAGCTGCTGGCGCACTTCGACCGGAACGGCATCGGCTACACCGTCGACCGCACCAACGGCAAGGTCATCGTCGCCAACGCCTTCGGCCCCATCAACTGGGCCAAGAGCGGCGGCACGG
>JAICLE010000160.1 GCA_025927545.1 Gemmatimonadales bacterium | reverse complement strand
GCGGGGCCCCCCCCCGGGGGCGGGCCCCCGCCCCGGGCGGGGGGGGGGCGCCTGGGGCCCCCGGCCCCCCCCCCCCCCCCGACCGCCTGGCCGCCCGGCGGTTCGCTCATCGGTACAGCCACACCCGGAGGAGTGACAGCAGTTGGTCCATGTCCACCGGCTTGGCGATGTAATCCGATGCGCCGGCCGCGATGCACTTCTCGCGATCGCCCTTCATCGCCTTGGCGGTCACCGCGAGGATCGGCAGGTTCCGGAACTTGGGCATCTCGCGGATCGCCCGCATGGTCTCGTAGCCGTCCATCTCGGGCATCATCACGTCCATCAGGACCGCGTCCACCGCCGGCGTCGCCTGCAGCCGGGCGATGCCGTCGCGGCCGCTCTCGGCGTACACGACCTTCATCTCGCTCCGCTCGAGCAGGGTGGTGAGCGCGAAGATGTTGCGCACGTCGTCGTCCACGATGAGTACGGTGCGCCCGGTGAGCACGGGATCGGTGCGGTGGAGCTGCTCGAGCATCCGCCGCTTGCCCTCCGGCAGGTTGGCGGTGACCCGGTGCAGGAAGAGCGCGGTCTCGTCCAGCAGCCGCTCGGGCGAGCGCGCGTCCTTGATGACCACGGATTCGGCCAGCCGGCCGAGCTCCGCCTCTTCGCGCCGGGTGAGCTGTTTCCCGGTGTAGACGATCGTCGGGAGCTTGCGCAGCCCGATCTCGCCCTTGACCCGCGTCATGAGCTGGAATCCGGTCATGTCGGGGAGGCCCAGGTCGAGCACCATGCAGTCGTACCGCTCCGCCTGCAACGCCTCCAGCGCCGCCTGGCCGGTTCCCACGGTGGTGGTCTGCACGTCGCCGTTCCCGATGAGCTCGACGATGCTCTGCCGGGCCGCCTCGTCGTCCTCCACTACCAGGAGCCGCCTGACTGGTCGGTCGATGAACTCGTGCAGCGCCGTGAGCGCCTCGCTCAACGACTCCCGGGTGGCCGGCTTGGTCAGGAAGTCGATCGCGCCGAGCCGGAGTCCGCGCTGCCAGTTCTCCTCCACCGAGATGATGTGCACCGGGATGTGGCGCGTGGCCGGGTCGTGCTTGAGCCGGTCCAGAATGGTCCAGCCGTCGGCATCGGGCAGGCGGAGGTCGAGAGTGACCGCCGTGGGCTGGTATTCCCGGGCCAGCGCCAGCGCCCGGTCGGCCCGGTGGGCCACCAGGCCCTTGAACCCGCGGTCCCGCGCGAGGTCCAGCAGGATCTCGGCGAACGCGGGGTCGTCCTCGGCGATGAGCAGGATCCGGTCGCCCTCCTCGATGACGCTCCGGTCGTCGCTCACGGCGCGCTCGACCACGGGCGAGAGCACCGCGCGGGCGGTCAGGGCCGTGCCATCCGCCGGGCCGCCGGACTCGGTGGCCGGCTGGGCCGGCTGGACCGGGTAGAGCAGCGGAAGGTAGAGGGTGAACGTGCTCCCCTTGCCCGGGGTGCTCTCGATCCGGATCTCGCCGCCGAGGAGCCGGGTGATCTGCCGGCTGATCGAGAGTCCGAGGCCGGTGCCCCCGTACTTGCGGCTGGTGCCGGTGTCGCCCTGCTGGAACGCCTCGAAGATCACCCCGTGCTTCTCGCGCGGGATGCCGATGCCGGTATCACTCACCGTGAACGCCACCACGGCGTTGGCGGCATTGAGCAGCTCCTGCTCCGGGTTCCAGCCGCTGGTGGCGAGCCCAGCCCTGAGCGACACGCCGCCACGCTCGGTGAACTTGAAGGCGTTGGAGAGCAGGTTCTTGAGCACCTGCTGGAGCCGCTTGGTATCGGTCTGCAGCGCCGGCGGGAGCCCGGGGTCGATCTCCACGGAAAACCGGAGGTCCTTGAGGTCCGCCACCTGCTGGAAGGTGCTCTCGACGAACTTCCGCACCTCCGCGAACGCGACGGGCGCGATGTCCACGGCCATCGTGCCGGATTCGATCTTCGACAGGTCCAGGATGTCGTTGATCAGGTCGAGCAGGTCGGATCCGGAGCTGTGGATCGTCTGGGCGAAGCCGACCTGCTTGGTCGTCAGGTTTCCGTCGACGTTCTCGGTCAGGATCTGTGACAGAATGAGCAGGCTGTTGAGCGGCGTCCGCAGCTCGTGCGACATGTTGGCCAGGAATTCGGACTTGTACTTGGAGATGAGCGCCAGCTGCTCGGCCTTGTCCTCCAGCGCCACCTTGGCCTGCTCCACCTCCTTGTTCTTCTGCTCCACCTCGGCCTTCTGCCCGGCGAGCAGGTGTGCCTTTACCTCGAGCTCCGCGTTGGTGGACTGCAGCTCGTCCTGCTGCTTCCGGAGCAGCTCCTCCGACTGCTGCAGCGAGCGGGTCTGCTGCTCCAGCCGCTTGTTGGTCTCGGTGAGCGCCTCCTGCTGCGCCTGCAGGCTCTCGGTCAGCGCCTGGCTCTGCTTCAGCAGCTCCTCGGTCCGCATGTTGGCCGCGATGGTGTTGAGCACGATGCCGATGCTCTCGGCGAGCTGCTCCAGGAAGGTGAGCCGGATCTCGTCGAACTCGTCGAACGTGGCCAGCTCGAGCACCGCCCGGGTCTCGCCCTCGAACAGCACCGGCAGCACCACGAGGCTCCGGGGCGGCGCCTCGCCGAGGCCGGAGCTCACGCGGATGTAGTCGTGCGGCACGTGGCCGACGGTGAGCATGCGCCGGTCCTTGGCGCACTGCCCGACGAGTCCCTCGCCCATCCGGAACTCGCTCGCCACCTGGTCCCGCTCCTTGTAGGCGTAGCTCGCGAGCAGCTTGAGGGCCGGCGTCTCGCCGGCGGCGTCGACGACGTAGAACGCGCCGTGGTGGGCGGTGACGAGCGGGGCCAGATCGGAGAGGATGAGCTGCGACACCGCCGCCAGGTCGCGCTGCCCCTGCAGCATCCGGCTGAACTTGGCCAGGTTGGTCTTGAGCCAGTCCTGCTCCATGTTCTTGCGGGTGGAATCGCGCAGGTTGCGGATCATCTCGTTGATGTTGTCCTTGAGCTCCGCCACTTCGCCCAGGGCCTCGACCGCGATCGAGCGCGTGAGATCGCCCTTGGTGACCGCCGTGGCCACGTCCGCGATGGCGCGCACCTGCGTCGTCAGGTTGGCGGCGAGCTGGTTCACGTTGGCGGTCAGGTCCCGCCACACGCCGGCGGCGCCCGGCACGCGGGCCTGGCCGCCGAGCTTGCCCTCGACGCCCACCTCGCGCGCCACGTTGGTCACCTGGTCGGCAAATGTCGCGAGCGTGTTGGTCATGCCGTTGATCGTGTCGGCCAGGGTGGCGATCTCGCCTTTCACCTCGACCCTGAGCTCCTGCTTCAGGTCGCCGTTGGCCACGGCCGTCACCACTTTGGCGATGCCGCGCACCTGGCTGGTGAGGTTGCTGGCCATCCAGTTCACGTTGTCGGTCAGGTCTTTCCAGACGCCCGCCACGCCGACCACCTGCGCCTGGCCGCCCAGCTTCCCTTCGGTGCCCACCTCGCGTGCGACGCGGGTGACCTCGGAGGCGAAGGAGTTGAGCTGGTCCACCATGGTGTTCACCGTGTTCTTCAGCTCGAGGATCTCGCCCTGCACGTCGACGGTGATCTTCTTGTTGAGCTCGCCGCGGGCGACCGCGGTGGTCACGTCGGCGATGTTACGCACCTGACTGGTCAGGTTGCCGGCCATGAAGTTCACGCTGTCGGTCAGGTCCTTCCACGTGCCGGCGACACCGGGCACGTTCGCCTGGCCGCCCAGCACGCCCTCCGTTCCTACCTCTCGCGCCACTCGAGTCACTTCGGCGGCGAAGGAGTTGAGCTGGTCCACCATCGTGTTGACGGTGTTCTTC
>JAICLE010000044.1 GCA_025927545.1 Gemmatimonadales bacterium | reverse complement strand
GTAGCGTCCGCCGCTCCGGATCGGCCCGTCGTAGCCGAGATCCCCGTTCACGGTGGTGGCTTCGAGGCTCGTGGCATCGACCCGTTCGAGCACGATCTCTCCGTTCACGGTCTCCGCCACGATGTCGCCGGTGGCGTCGGAAACGTTCACATCGTCATTGACCGAGTGAACCTCGATCCTGCCCTTGGCGCCCTTCAGGCTTACGCTGCCCTCGACCGAGCTGAGTGAGACGAGCCCCTCACCGCCGGTCACATCCACCGACCCCTGGACCGTCTCGACGTTCACCGGCCCGCGTGCCCCCTTCACGGTCACATCGGTGTACACGCCGGACAGGTCGAGTCCCATCCAGGCAGGCGCCGTGATCCGGAGGTCCACCGTGGGCGGCGGCCCCCGGCGACCTTCGGTCCGCACCCGCACGGTGCCGGCCGCCGTGACGACTTGGACGCCGCCGCGGGGCCCGGACTCGGCCTCCACCCGTACGGCATTCCGCGACCAGGTAGTAACGTCGATGTCGCCGCCGTGCGAGTCGACCACCAGGCGCTGGCCCTGCTGTACCGGGACGGTGGTGTCGATCTGCTGCACGAGCGCGAGTGCCGCGAAGGCGACATGGGCCAGAGAGAAGAGCACGATCGGGTCCTTTCAGCTCACGGAGGAGACGAGCGCGGCCGCCTGCCGCAGCAATTCGAGCTTTTGCCGCATCGTCTCGGCCAGGTGCGAATTCAGGTAGAGGTTCGCCGAGTCGGCGGCCACGGCGCGCTGCGCCTGGGCGAGCGCCCGGTCGATCGTGGCGAGATTGCGCTCGATCACCCGCACGGTCGTCGTGTCCAGGCGGCCCCGTCCCGCTTCGAGCACCCGCTCGAGATCCGCCACGGCGGCGTCATAGCCGGCCGCGGAGCCGCGGGGCTGCCTGGCAACGGCGAGGACGGCCTGGCTATCGCCCTGACGGAGGCCGTCCAGCGGCTGTCCGGTCGGTTGGGGAGCCGACACGGGAGCGAGCGGGCGTGATGCGAGCGGCAGCATGGCAGCCGGATGCAGCAGCCACGCGGCGCCGCCCGACAGCGCCATGAGCGCGATCCCCGCCGCGGCGAGCTGGGGGAGCGAGAAGCTCCAACGGCGTACCTCGCGGCGGGGGGCCGCCCCGATCCGGGCCGCGATCGCGGGCCACAGGTCACGCTCGGGCCCGCGATCCTCGAGCCCCTGCGCGCGGGCCACGATCCGCTTGAGATCGGCGAGCACGGCCCCGCAGGACACGCAGTGCCTGAGGTGCATCTCCAGCTCGGTGCGCTCGTCGTCGGGGAGCTCGCCATCGAGGTACTCGGAGAGGCGGTCGGTCCACAGGTCGCTCATATTGTCTTCCTCACCGCTCGAGATGCTGCCGCAGGGCCATGCGTGCCCGGTGCAACTGCGACTTCGAGGTGCCGGTCGCGAGGCCCAGCATACGGGCGATCTCCTCGTGCCGGTATCCCTCCACGTCGTGGAGCACGAACACCTGCCGGGCTCCGTCGGGGAGCCGCTCGACTGCCGTCTCGAAATCCATCGAGATTTCCGGCGTGGCTCGGCGGCCGGGAACCAGCGCCAGGACCGCGTCGCCCTCGACGTGGCGCTTCCGGCGGATACCCACCGTCTCGCGCCGGCCGAGGATCACGTTGACGGCGAGGCGGTGGAGCCAGGTGCCGAACGCCGCCTCGCCGCGGAAGGTGCCCAGTTTCTGCCAAGCTCGAACGAAGACGTCCTGAATCACGTCGTCCGCGTCGTCGTCTCCCATCATCCGGCGCACCAGGCTGGCGACCCGGTTGAGATGCCCCCGGTAGAGCCGCTCGAAGGCGTGCGCGTCCCCGCTGGCGGCCAAGGTGGCGTCCACCGCGTCCGGGTCGGTTCTGCCGCTCGGCTCGTGCTGCAGCGTCGTTGCTCCAGTCCCTGGTGGGGTCATCGCGGGGGGTTGGATCGGACTGTGGCTTAAAAGGTTGCAGAAAAGACGGAAGGACGGAAAGGGGGAGGGCGGAAGGCGGGCGACCGTAGGCACGGGCTGCGCTGCGGCCACCGTGTTTCCCGCGTACCGTCCTTCCGTCCTTCCGTCTTTCCGCCCAGATTGCGCCCCATGCCTACCGTTGCCCATGGCCCGATCACCGCCCCGACCGGCACGACCCTTTCCTGCAAAGGCTGGCATCAGGAAGCGGCGCTCCGGATGCTGATGAACAATCTCGACCCGGCGGTGGCCGAGCGGCCGGAGGAGCTGATCGTCTATGGCGGCGGGGGGAAGGCGGCGCGGAACTGGGAGTGCTACGAGCGGATCGTGGCCACGCTCCGGCGGCTGGAGAACGACGAGACGCTGCTGGTGCAGAGCGGGAAGCCGGTGGGCGTGTTTCGCACCCACGAGGAGGCGCCGCGGGTGCTGATCGCGAATGCGCACCTGGTGCCGCGGTGGGCCACCTGGGACGAGTTCCGCCGGCTGGACGCGCTCGGGCTCACCATGTACGGGCAGATGACGGCCGGCTCGTGGATCTACATCGGCACGCAGGGGATCCTGCAGGGCACCTATGAGACGTTCGCCGAGTGCGCGCGGCAGCACTTCGGCGGCACGCTCGAAGGGCGGCTCGTGGTGACTGGGGGTCTGGGCGGGATGGGCGGCGCCCAGCCGCTGGCGGCCACGATGAACGGAGCGGCATTCCTGGGCGTGGACGTGGACGAGAGCCGGATCCGCCGCCGGGTAGAGACGCGCTACTGCGACCGGCTGGAGCACGATCTCGCTGCCGCCCTCCGATTGGTCGAGGACGCGCGGGCGCGGCGCCGGCCGCTCTCGGTCGGGCTGGTGGGCAACATCGCCGAGGTGATGCCGGAGTTGGTGCGCCGGGGCGTGGTACCGGACGTCCTCACCGACCAGACGTCGGCGCACGATCTGAGGGTCGGTTACGTCCCGGCCGGGCTCTCGCTGGACGAGGCGGCGGAGCTCCGCGACAGCGATCCGACGGCGTACGAGTCGCGGGTGCTCGACTCGATGGTGACCCATGTGCAGGCCATGCTCGAGCTCCGGGCGCGCGGTGCCGTCACGTTCGACTACGGCAACAACCTGCGCGGCCAGGTCGCCGACCGCCGCGGCATGGCGCAGGCGTTCGACATTCCCGGGTTCGTGCCCGCCTTCATCCGGCCGCTCTTCTGCCGCGGCGCCGGGCCGTTCCGCTGGGCCGCCCTGTCGGGCGACCCCGCCGATATCGCGGCCACCGACGCGGCCGTGCTGGCGACGTTTCCAAAGAAGGACGCGCTGGCCCGCTGGATCCGCCAGGCGCAGGAGCGGGTCCAGTTCCAGGGGCTGCCGGCCCGGATCTGCTGGCTCGAATACGGCGAGCGCGCGGAGATGGGGCTCCGCTTCAACTGGCTGGTCAGGGAGGGCAAGGTGCGCGCGCCGATCGTCATCGGCCGGGACCACCTCGACACGGGATCGGTGGCCTCGCCCAACCGGGAGACGGAGGGGATGAAGGACGGCTCCGATGCCATTGCCGACTGGCCGCTCCTCAATGCGCTGCTCAACACCGCGTGCGGTGCGAGCTGGGTGTCGCTGCACCACGGCGGCGGGGTGGGGATCGGCTATTCCATCCACGCCGGCATGGTGGCTGTGGCCGACGGGACCCGAACGGCGGACCGGCGGCTCGAGCGGGTGCTCACCGCGGATCCGGGCACCGGTGTCATGCGGCACGCGGACGCGGGCTACGAGCTGGCCGTCGAGACGGCGCGTGAGCGGGGTGTCGATCTTCCGATGCTGAACGGGTAGGGCGCGCCGGTGAGCCATTGCGTCGACGCGCGGGCATCGCTGGCCTTTCATCACGAAGGCACGAAGGGCACGAAGGTGCACGAAGGGATGCCGTTCCCGGGAAGGGTCCTTGAACCCGGACCGCACCAACAATTTGGTGGTGGCTCCGTGCCCCGATCTGCTCCGTGCTCCAAGCCGCCTTCGTACCCTTCGTGCCTTCGTGGTGAATACGGTAACGATCTCCACCGCCGCAGCGATCCAGCCCCGCGCACCGATCCCCCGCAGTGAAGCTCCTCGAGAACATCGCCCAGCTCGCCTCCTGCAGGGCGGAAGGCGGGCAGGGCGATATCCAGCCGGTCGACGATGCCGCGCTCGTCTGGGAGGGCGACACCATCCGCTGGGTGGGCCCGCGTCGAGATCTTCCGCCCGCGTACGCGGGCGCCGAGCGCCACGATGCGGGCGGCGCGCTGGTGATACCCGGGCTGGTGGACTGCCACACCCATCTGGCGTTCGGCGGGTGGCGCGCGGAAGAGTTCGAGGAGCGGATCGAGGGCCGGAGCTACCTCGAGATCGCCGCCGCGGGCGGCGGTATCGCCCGGACGGTACGGCTCACGCGCGAGGCCACCGACGCGGAGCTCGAGAGCCGGGCGGCCGGGTTCCTGCGCGAGATGATGTCCCTCGGCGTCACCACGGTCGAGTGCAAGAGCGGCTACGGGCTTGACCGCGAGCACGAGCTCCGGTTGCTCCGGGTGTATCGCTCGCTGGCCGGATCCCAGCCCGTCCGCCTCGTTCCCACGCTCCTGGGTGCTCACGTCGTCCCGCCCGAGTACCGCGCCGACCGCGCCGGCTATCTCGCGCTCCTCGTCGACGATCTCATTCCCACGGCGGCGCGCGAGCACCTCGCCTCCTTCTGCGATGTCTTCGTCGAGCGCTCCGCGTTCACCGTGGACGAGGCGCGGCGGATATTGCGCGCCGGGCAGGCCGCAGGGCTGGGCTCCAAGCTGCACGCGGACCAGTTGAGCGGGGGGGGCGGGGCCGAGCTGGCGGCGGAGATGGGAGCTGTTTCGGCGGACCATCTCGAGCGCGCGTCGGATGCAGGCGTGGCGGCAATGGCGAGCGCCGGCGTCGTCGCAGTGAGTCTGCCGCTCGCCTCGCTCTATCTGGGGCAGCCGCCGTTCGGCGCCCGGCGCTGGATCGCAGCCGGCGTGCCCGTGGCGGTGGCCACGGACTTCAACCCGGGCTCGGCGCCGAGTTATCACCTGCCATTCGCGCTTACGCTGGCCTGCACGCTCCAGGAGATGACACCGGCCGAGGCGCTCAAGGGCGCGACCATCATCGCGGCCCGGGCCGTTGGCCTGGAGTCGCGGATCGGCTCGATCGAGGCGGGGAAGGCGGCCGACTTCGCGCTGATCGAGGCGCCGGACGTGAACCACTGGCTGTACCACCTGCGGGCCAACGCCTGTCGGGCGACCGTGCTCGCGGGGTCGATCGGCTGGTCGGCCTCCTCTGGCGCGGAGGGGGCTCGTTTCGCATCTTGAAAGATTCCGCACCGCCCTCGGCGCAGGCTTTCCGTTCCCGTCACCTCTCGATGGAGGAGATCACATGCACCGTCGTCTCACATGCCTGGCTTCACCGCGGCGGGTCGCGTTGGCGGCCGCCATCGTCGCCCTCGTCGGCTGTGGGGGCGAAGCCTCGAAGTACTCCGGCACCTGGACGCGGGATCTGTACGGCGAGGGCGAAGTGAAGATGAACCTGGCGTCCAATGGCAACGTGGAGCTCATGATGCCGTCGCCGCGCTGGCCGGATTCGGTGGACATGAAAGGCCGTGCGGCGTTCCTGGGCGACACGCTGCTGTTCAAGTCCGACACGGCCGGCAGCAAGTGCCAGTCGGCCGATGCGCGCTATCTGGTCAGCCGGACGCAGGACGAGCTCCACATCGCCGGCGTCGGGATGGACACCTGCGGGGGACGCCGGGCGGCGCTGGTCGGCACCTGGAAGAAGTCCTGAGTCAACGCGGCCACTGCTGGGTCACGCAGTGGAACGCACCCAGGCCCCAGACCAGGTCGGTGCAATCGATCCCGACGATCTCGCGACCGGGGAACAGGCCGGCCAGCGTGGCAGCCGCTTCCTCGTCGCGAGCGGGGTCGTAGGTCGGGAGCAGGACGACGCCGTTGGCGATGTAGAAGTTGGCATAGCTCGCCGGGAGGCGATGCCCGTCATGATACAGCGGACGCGGCATCGGCAGCGTGACCACCCGGAGCGGGCGCCCGTCCTGATCGGTCATGTCACCGAGCCGCTCCAGGTTCTTCCGGAGCGGCTCGTAGTTTTCGTCCCGCGGGTCGTCTTCCACCACCGTAACCACGGTGGTGGGGTCCACGAACCGGGTGATGTCGTCCACGTGGCCATCGGTGTCGTCACCGGCGATCCCGTCGCCCAGCCAGAGAATCTTGGTGACACCGAGATAGTCCCGGAGGTAGCCTTCGATGGCGGCGCGGTCGAGCGCCGGGTTGCGGTTCGGGTGGAGCAGGCACGCCTCGGTGGTGATCAGCGTGCCGCGGCCGTTCACGTCGATCGAGCCCCCTTCCATGACGATCCCGGGCTCGAACACCGGCAGACCAAGCTCCGCCCCGATGCGCGACGGCACCACGTCATCGAGATCATAGGGCGGGTACTTCTCCCCCCAGGCGTTGAAGTCCCAGTCCACGATCGCCTGCTCGCGCCGGCCCTCGCGGGTGCGCTGCACGAAGACGGGGCCATGATCGCGGCACCAGGCATCGTTGGTGGGATTATGGTGGAAGAAGACGTTGCCCATCCCGGCACCCGCGTCCGCGAGCAGGGTACGGACCGACGCCTCCATCACCGGGCCCGCCACGTTGATGTGCACCTCCTCGCGGTCGGCGAGCGTGCGCACCATCGCGGCGAAGATCCCCGGCACCGGCCCGAACTTCCCCGGCCAGGACGCCTCCTTGTGCGGCCAGCTCAGCCATGTCCCGCGATGTGGCTCCCACTCCGCGGGCATGCGGTAACCGAGCTGGGCGGGGGCGGAGAGGGCATGGTACAAGGTGAGCGGTAAGAGGTGAGAGGTGAGAGGTGAGAGGTGAGAGGTGAGAGGTGAGAGGTGAGAGGTGAGCTGATAGAACACGGTCGCCGCCACCGCACCACCTCTCACCTCTTACCGCTTACCGGTGTTCAGTCGAGATACCGCCTCGTAATATCCTGGTACGCGTCGATCCGCCGGTCGCGGAGGAACGGCCAGTGCGTGCGGCTCACGTCCACCTTTGCGAGATCCACGGTGGCGGTGAGGACCTCCGGGCCCGTGCCGCCCTTGACCAGGAGGCGGCCGCCAGGGTCGGCGACGAAGCTCCCACCCCAGAACTCGATGCCGCGGCAGTCACTAGCGCCGCCGGCCTCCGGACCCTCGTAACCCACGCGGTTGACCGCGCAGACGTACACGCCGTTCGCGATCGCGTGGCTCCGCTGGATGGTTTCCCACGCGGCCTGCTGCTGGGCGCCGTGCTCGGCCTTTTCCTCCGGCAGCCAGCCGATGGCGGTGGGATAGAACAGGATCTGGGCGCCGCTCAGCGCCGTGAGGCGGGCCGCCTCGGGGTACCACTGGTCCCAGCAGACGAGGACGCCGATCCGGCCGAAGCGCGTGTCCCAGCTCCGGAACCCGAGATCGCCGGGGGTGAAGTAGAACTTCTCGTAATACTGCGGGTCGTCGGGAATGTGCATCTTCCGGTATTTCCCGAGGTACCGGCCGTCGGCATCGATGACGGCCGCGGTATTGTGATAGAGGCCCTCGGCCCGCTTCTCGAACAGGGAGGCCACGATCACGACGCCCAACTCGGCGGCAAGCGCGGCGAGCTCCTCGGTCGAGGGGCCGGGAATCGGCTCGGCGAGGTCGAAGAACCGGTGGTCTTCGACCTGGCAGAAATACCGGCTGCGGAAGAGCTCCTGGGTACATACGATCTGCGCGCCGCGCCCCGCCGCCTCGCGGACCCCTTGCACGGTGCGGCGCATGTTCTCCGCGGGATCGAGGTCCGAGCCCTGCTGGACCAGGCCCAAGGTCACCGGGCGCGAGGGAGCGCTAGTCATGGCGTTGAAGATAAGCTGTGCGGCGGGGGGAAGCAGCGGGTGACGGGGCTCACCGGAGGTTGCTCCGCGCGAGGTGATGTTAGAATAGATGACATCCGGGCCGGAGCCGGCACCCGGCCCTACCCCCAACGGAAAGGATGGCTCCATGGCTTCGTCGAAGCTGTCGGATGCGGTAAGGCTTCCAGCCGCCGCGCTGGTCTGGCTCGCCGTGCTCTCGGGCTGCAGCGGCGCCGGCTCCCGGCCCGTCCCGGCTGCCGATACCACCGGCGCGGGCATGACCGTGACGCTCGACTCCACGGCCAGACCCACTGTAGACACGACGCCGACCGCGCCGGCCGACACCAGCGGGCGGTCGTCCGTCTCGCCGTCGGACTCGGCGGCCAGCCGCGCCGCCGCGGCTTCGCGCCCCGCCCAGGCCAGTCGGGACACGGCGCGGGTGCAGAAGGCCGAATCCACTAAGAGCGCGGCCACGCCCGCCCCCGCGCCCACCCCGGCGCAGCAGGACACCTCGAAGGCCACGGGACAGGCGCAGGACACGGGGACGGCGCAGCCGCAGCAGGCCGAAGCGCCACTGCGGGACGCGTATCACCAGGCCCCGCGCGACACCGTGAGCCAGGAGGTGTACGACGGCTGGAAGCAGTTCAACCTGAATTGCGCCCGCTGCCACGGCGAGGACGTGCTGGGCACCACCATCGCCCCGCACCTCATCCTGTCACTCAAGCCCGATGGGCCGATCAATACCAAGGAGTTGTTCGTGCAGACGGTGTGTGCCGGACGCGTGCCCAAGGGGATGCCGGCCTGGTGCGCGCTCGGGATGGACATCCCGACCATCGACAAGATCTACAGCTACGTGAAAGGCCGGAGTGATGCGAAGATCGGTCCGGGACGACCTGCGCTCAAGCCGCAGGGTTAGGCGCATGCCCCTTCGCGTCGGGCTGGTGGTGTTGATCCCCTTCGGGGCCGCGGCGGTGGGCGACGCGAGCGCGCAGGTGAGCGCGCCGGAATACGAAGGCTGGCGGCAGTACAGCGTGCATTGCGCGAGGTGCCACGGGCAGGACGTGCTGGGAAATCCCGTAGCCGCCAACCTGCTCGAATCCGCCCGCGAAGGGGGAGCGTTGGCCGGGCAGGACGCATTCGTCGCGGTCGTGCAGGCGGGCCGGCCGGATCGCGGCATGCCGGCGTTCGCCGGCGTGCTCTCGAAGGAGCAGAGCGGCGCGATCTACGCCTATGTAAAGGGAAGGGCGGACGGCCGGGTCCCGGCCGGCCGCCCCGCGCGACCGCCCGGCTGACCGTGGCGCCGGATCACACCGGCGTTCCAGGCTCCAACTCGACCTGGGCGGTCCCCAGCTCCGCCGGCCACAGCAGCGTGACCGACTCACCCTGGCGGGTCCGGTCGAGCCCGCGCTCCGACTTGGCCACGGTCTCGATGGGGAAGCGCCACTCCTCGGCGGCCGGCCCGCAGCGGATCCGCACCGGCGCCGCGAGCGACAGTTCGGTGGCGAACCGGTCACCCGCCTGGGCAACGGCCGGGTCCCACGTCCACCGCACCATGAGTCGGCCATCGGACTCGAGCCGGATCCGCTTTTCCAGCCGCGACCGCCCGTCCGCCTCCGCACACACCACCTCGATGCCGCCATTGCGGCGCTCGACGGCGTGGGTGAGCGGGCGGCGCGCCCACGACACGATCGCCCAGTAATCGCCCCGCTCATAGTCGTCGAGCGTGACGCCCCCCGGCAGGATCCGATCCACGAACAGGGCACGGTCGTCGTGATCGAGCGGCGGCCGCACGTCCAGTCGCAGGCCTTCCTCGATGGCGTGGATGCTCGCGGCTTCGCCCTCCGCCGCCGTCGCCTCCTCGGCTGCGCGCTCGAGGGCCAGATCGTGATACGCCTCGCGCCGGCGGGTGAGGGTGTTGGCGTAGTTGATTCCACCGGCAAAGATCGTGTACTCCTCGACGGCACCGCCCCGCGCCGGGCTGATCACGGCGGAAAAGGCGGCGCTGTGGACCCAGACCTCCTCGTGGCCGTCACCGTCGAAGTCCACCACTTCCCAGGCGAGCTGCTCGCCCCGGCGCAGCGCCGCTTCGGCCTCGGCGAGATTCCGCCAGACTGCATCGCGGAGGTGCGGCAGGTAGAGTCCGCCGAAGACGCCGTGCCAATAGGCGTCGTTACACTGAGCGCGGCCGATCGCCCGGCGCGGCTCTGCCGGGTCGCCCCGGGCCCGCGCCAGCGCGCTCAGCGCCATCATCTTCTTGTGCATCCGGTTCGACTCCGGATACTTGACCAGGAAGTTGCGCCAGTGCGCACCCCGAATGAGCGCGCCGTCCGGTCCGGCGACCCGCGCTTCGCCCAGATCGCGCTCCAGGCGGTGCAGCCGGAGCGCGGCATCGGGTGGGAGCGACCAGCTCTCCATCTCGCGGTACGAGGCCGTCGGCAGGTACGCCAGGCCGCCGCTCGGCACGACGTCGAGCGCCTCGTCGAGCCGGCTCAGCACCACCTCGCCACGGTCGATCTGCCCGCCGATCACGCCCATGAAGCGCTCGAGCCAGCGCTCGCCGTAGACCCACTCCTTGGTGCCGGGCCACCCGCCGAACTTCTCGGCGTCGTCGGCCAGCACGGCGAGCTGGTGCCCGGCGCCGCGCAGCTCGCGCAGGTACTCGGCCGTTTCCTCAGGCGGGCGGAAGGGGATGAGATAGCGCAGCCGCTCGTCGATCGGGAACAGCGCCACCCGCTTGCCGTCGCTCTCGGTCCAGAACGGCGCGTGGAGCTGCTCGGCGGCGAAGCCGGTCACGAGGAAGTGGCGGTCGTCCACGAGGGCGTAGCGGACGCCGGCGTCGGCCAGATCGGCGGCGAGCTCGGGCTCCCACACCCGCTCGGTGAGCCAGAGACCGCTGGCCTCCACGCCGAAGCGACGGCGCACGGCATCCCGCATCCAGCCGATCTGCTCGACCCGGTCGCCCCGGGGCAGGGAGGCGAGCACCGGCTCGTAGAAGCCCGCCAGGAGCAGCTCCACCTGCCCGTCGGCCGCGAGCCGGCCCAGGCGGTCGAGGTATGCCGGTTCGTGCGCCTCGAGCCACTCGAACAGGGGCCCGCTCAGATGGAGGACGATCGGCAGGAACCCGCTGCCCGCGAGGGCGTCGATCAGCGGGCGATACACGTCGTCCACGTGCTGGGCGAAGACGTGGTCGAAGTTGCCCACGGGCTGATGCAGATGCAGCCCGAACGCGAACCGGATCGGCGCCACGGGCTATCCGAGCACGAGGGAGCGCGAGCCGCCGAGCGCCGCGGCGACGGCCGGGAGGATGTCCGGAAAGAGCACGTCGCGCTCGGCGAGCGCGGCGGCCCGGCCACGGCCGCGCTCGAGTGCGTCCGGTGACCCGTCCTCGAGTGCCGCGACCAGCTCTTCGGTGTCGGCGCAGTGCTCGCGAAAGCGCCGCTCGCCGTAGTCGGCGGCGGCCCCGGTCGAGATGATGAACTGCCAGTCGGACGACTGGGCCAGGAGGAGCTCGCGAGCGGCCTGCTCCAGCACTGGCCGCGCCTGCTCGGACGCGAGCGCGCGGGCAGCCGCGTCCCAGAACCGTTCCTCGAGGGGCCAGAGCCGCTCCCAGGTCCAGGCCGTCAGGTCGCTCAGCCACATGCTGAAATCACCGTTGGCGCCCCACGAGCCGGCCGGCATCCGGATGGCGGTGCGGGCCGGTTGGCGGGCGAGATGCTCGGACCCGGTCGTGGGCCGCACGTCGCTCCGGCCGTGGAGCGCGCGGTAGGTCTCGCGCAGGAAGTCGGGACCTTCGAACCACCAGTGGCCGAAGAGCTCGGTGTCGAACGGGGCTACGATCACCCCATCCCGCCGCGGCGCCTGGCTTCCCGCGATCTCCCCAAGCAGCCCGGCGAAGTGGTGCGCGTGCCCGCGCGCCCGGTCGAGCGCCGTCGCCGGGTCGTAGGGCTCCTTGGCGCCCAGGTCGACCGCCGGGCCGCTGACCCGCCAGAGCTTGAGTCCGCCGGGCCAGCGCATCTTGTGGAACTCGAGGTAGGCGGCGTCACCGGGGTAGCCCTCGAACCGGCTCCAGACCTGCATCGACGCGCGCGGGTCGCGCACGTACGCGGTCACGTCGCCGGCGCCGCGCCCGTGGGCCACGCGATAGGCCAGGTAGGGCGAGCGCCGCACGGGCTCGGCGGGAGACCCGCCGCCCGGCCGGTGCGCCTCCGGGTCCAGCGCGGCAGGATCGCCCGAGAGCCCGAGTGCGCGGCCCGCCGCGGCGAGGTGCGCGTCCACGAAGAAGAAGCGGAACCCGGCGTCGGCGAGATGCTCCTCGATGCCCCGGCGCACCCCGCTCCGCGGCGCGGTGGGCCAGGGCGCCCACGGGCCGCGCGGCCGGTAGGCGCACTCCGGCAGCCAGCACCCGGCGGGCGCGCGCCCGAACAGCCGGCGGTGCTCGGCCATTCCCACGGCGAGCTGCAGCCGGATGCTCTCGTCGCGCGCCAGCAGGGGCAGGAAGCCGTGTGTGGCCGCCGAGCCGATGATCTCGAGCCGCCCGGCGGCCTCGAGCTCGCGGAACCCGCCGACCAGATCGCCCTCCACCTCCTCGAACAGCCGCCGCAGCCGGAGCAGCCGCGCGCGCCAGTACTCCACCAGGGGCAGCAGGTGGCTCTCGCCCGTCGCGGCGAGCGAAGCGGGCGCCGCTGCGCAGGCGGCCAGGCGCTGCGCGAGGAAGCTCTCCAGCTCGCGGGCGAAGAGCGGATTGGCGAGCTGGTTGGCGAGCACCGGCGTGAAGCCGATCGTGACCCGCGCCGGGACTGCCTCCGCGTCCAGCCGGCGGAACGCCTCCAGCAGCGGGAGGTAGGTGTCCACCGCCGCTTCGCAGATCCAGTCGCTGCCGTGGGGCCAGCGCCCGTGGTTGAGCACGTAGGGGAGATGGCTGTGCAGGGTAAAGACGAAGTCCATCGGCGCTCCGGTCACCGTGACCCGGACCGGCTGAGCGCGCGGCGATAGACATCCAGGTAGGTGGCGACCGACCGTTCCCAACTGAAGTCGGCGGCCATGCCGTTCCGCATGAGCGCCTGCCAGCGCGCCGGGTCGGCGTAGCAGTCCAGTGCGCGATGCGCCGCCTCCGAGAACGCGGCCGGCGTGTAGGCGTCGAACCAGAATCCGGTGACGCCGTCCTCGACCGTGTCCCGGAGGCCGCCGACGCAGCGAACGATCGGCGGCGCGCCGTAGCGCTGCGAGCGCATCTGGGTCAGGCCGCACGGCTCGTACAGCGAGGGCATCAGGAAGATGTCGGCGCCGGCCATGAGCCGGTGCTCCAGCCGGTCGGAGAAGTCGAGCTGCACGCCGATCCGGTTCGGAGCCGACAAGGCCAGCTCCACGAGCGCCTGCTCGTAGCGTTGCTCCCCGCTGCCGAGAAAGACGAACTGCGCGTCACCCGCGAGCAGATCGGGCGCGCCGAGAATCAGGTCGAGCCCCTTCTGCGTCACCAGCCGTCCGGTCATCCCGAAGAGCGGGACCTTCCGCCGCTGCGGCAGCCCGAACGAGCGCTGCAGCGCGGCCTTGCAGCGGCGCTTCCCGTCGAGCTGCTGGGCGGAGTACCGGGCCGTGATCTGCGCGTCCGTCGAGGGATCCCACTCGCGCTGGTCGATCCCGTTGAGAATGCCCACGAGCCGGTCGCCCAGCGCGGTGAAGACATCGTGGAGACCGAACCCGCCCCCCGGCGTGCGGAGCTCGCGCGCCTGCGTCGGACTCACGGTGGTGACGAAATCGGTGAACGCGAGCCCGCCCTTGAGGAAATTCGCCTTGCCATACCACTCGAGCTGCCGCCAGTTGTAGATCTCCCACGGCAGGCCGACATCGGGCACCGTCTCGGGCGGGAAGTGCCCCTGGTATCCGGGATTGTGCACCGACAGTACCGTGGTGGCCGAGTCGGCGACTCGGTCACGCGCCAGAGTGGTGCGCAGGTAGACGGGGACGAGCGCGGTGTGCCAATCGTGGGCGTGGAGCAGTACGGGCCCCGCGACGAGGCGAGGGAGTGCCGTCAGCGCGGCGAGCGCGAAGAAGGCGAACCGGCGCGCGTTGTCCGGGTAGTCCACCGCGTTCTCGCCGTAGATGCCGGGCCGGTTGAAGTAGTCGAGGTGCTCTACGAAGAATACCCGCGGCCCCGCGCGCCGCCGCGCCACCCGGAAGATGCGCGCTTCCTCGGCGCGGCCGCCGATGGGAACCAGGAACGGGGGTCCGACCGGCTCCAGATCGGGTTCGGCGTCCCGAACGGTGCGGTAGAGCGGAAGCACGACCGTGACATCGAGGCCGGCGGCCTGCTGGAACTGGGCGAGTCCGCTCACGGCCTCGGCGAGGCCGCCGGTCCGGGCGTAGGGAAAGTATTCCGCCGTCACGTGCACGACGGACACGGGCTCGCCGGCCGCCGTGATCAGCGGCGGGCTGGCATCCGCCGGCGCGCGGGCCGGCTCGTGTACGGTCGCCATCCTGCCAACCTCGTCTTCATGCCGTGGGTGGGTCGTCACCGGACGACTCACCGCGGATCGCCGGAGCGTAGTGCTCCTGCACATAGTCCTGTACCATGCGCCTCGCCGTGAAGCGGCTGCCCGCCAGGCGAAGGGCATGTCGCATCTTCTCGACCCAGCCGAGCGGAACGCCGGCGGCATTGCGCGTATAGTAGAGCGGGATCACCTGCTCCTCGAGCAGTCGGTAGAACCGCTCCGCGTCGGCCGCGTCCGCGTCTTCACTCTCGCCCGCCGGCGAGATGGCCCAGCCACTCAGTCCATCGTAGCCCTCCTGCCACCAGCCGTCGAGGGTGCTGAGCTGCGGGATGCCGTTGAGCGCCGCCTTCATGCCGCTGGTGCCGCTCGCCTCGAGCGGGACGCGCGGCAGGTTGAGCCACAGGTCGACCCCCTGCACGAGCAGGTGGGCCAGGTGCATGTCATAGTCCTCGAGGAACGCCACGCGCCCTTCGAAGGCCGGGTCGCGGGTGAACTGGTAGACGCTCTGCAGCACCTCCTTGCCGGGGTCGTCGGCCGGATGCGCCTTGCCGGCAAAGATGATCTGCACCGGACGCCACGGGTCCACCAGCATCCGCCTGAGGCGCTCGAGATCGCGGAAGATCAGGTTGGCGCGCTTGTACGTCGCGAACCGGCGGGCGAAGCCGATGGTGAGCGCGGTCGGGTCGAGCAGCGTCCCCGCGCCGACCACCTGGGCCGCCTCCTTGAGCTGGGTGGCGAAGCGACGGCGCGCGTCCTCCCGCACGAAGTTGGCGAGGATCTGCTTGAGCCGCAGGTGCGCGTCCCAGAATCGCCCGTGATCCAGCGTCAGAACCCGATCCCAGAAGCCCGGATCGTCGAGCCGGCTGCCCCAGTCAGGACCGAGGTGCTCGTCGAGGAGCGCCATGATGGGGCTCGCCATCCAGGTGGCGAGGTGGACGCCGTTGGTGACATGGCCGATCGGCACCGTCTCCCAGGGCCGGCCGGGCCACAGGTCGCGCCAGATGTTGCGGGAGACCTGGCCGTGGCGGCGCGAGACGCCGTTGACGCCCGCGGCCAGTCGCATGGCCGTCACGGTCATGTGGAACTGTCCCGGCAAGTCGGGATGGGCGCCGAGCGACAGCAGCGTCTCGCGATCCATTCCCACCTCCGCCCACACCGGCCCGGCCACGCTCTCGAGCTGGTCCACCGAGAAGGCATCATGGCCGGCCGGAACCGGCGTGTGCGTGGTGAAGACGCCCTGTTCCCGCACCTGGTGGACCGCCTCCTTGAGCGGCATTCCCTGCGCGGTGTACTCGCGGAGACGCTCGACCATCATGAACGCCGCGTGGCCTTCGTTGGCGTGCCACACGGAGGGATCGATCCCCATGGCGCGCAGCACGCGGACACCGCCGACGCCCAGAATCCACTCCTGACGGAGCCGCATGTCGGGGCCGCCGGCGTAGAGCTTGTTCATCAGCGCGCGGTCGTCCGGGTGGTTCACGTCGAGGTTGGTGTCGAGCAGATAGATCGGCACCCGGCCCACCATCATGCGCCAGGCGCGGACGTGCACCGGCCGGCCGGCGGTCTCGACGACGGTGAGGAACGGCTCCTGCCGCGCGCCGGTGACGGGGACGAGCGGCGTGAGGCTGATATCGAACTCCTCGTCGCTGTCCTGCTGCCAGCCGTCGAGCCGGAGCCGCTGGTCGAAATAGCCCTTCATGTAGAAGAGGCCGACGCCCACCATCGGCACGCCGAGATCGCTCGCGGCCTTGCAGTGGTCACCGGCGAGGACGCCGAGGCCGCCGGAGTAGATCGGCACCGAATGGTGCAACCCGAACTCGGCGCAGAAGTAGGCCACCGGCCGGCCATCGAGCTCGGGGTAGCTGCGGGCGAACCACGTGTCCGGGCTCGTCGTCTCGTGCGCCAGCCGTCCCATGACGTCGTCGTAGCGGCGGAGAAAATCGCTGTCGCTCGCGCAGGCGGCGATGCGGGCGGGGTCCACGCGGCAGAGCAGCTCGAGCGGATTATGCCTGGTCAGGTGCCACAACGCCTCGTCGATGGAACGGAAGAGGTGGCGGGCCTCGCGGCTCCAGCTCCACCAGAGGTTCATGGAGAGGGTGGCAAGACCTTCGATGCGGGCGGGCAGGTACGGAATGCGGCCGTGCGGGGTCGTCATGGGGCGGAAGTATAGCGCGGGAATGGAGCGATGGGCACCCGACGATTTGCGGGTGATCGAGCGCTCGTCAGTGGAGCGCGTCGACACCGAGTCGCAGCTGATTCAGGTTCATGGCCAGCGGCGCTAGGGCTCCCGCCGGCCGGGAGACCGCTCACCTTCGCGGGCCTGGCTGAGCAGCCGTTCGGCGAAATCGAGCCGCTCCTGCACCTCGTTCAACTCGCGGCGCACGTCCCCGACCTCGTCCCGCAGCATTGAGCCCTCGAGCTCACTCCCGTGGTTCGGCAGGCCGGCAACAAGCCGTGCGTCCGCGAACCGGATCCGGCTCTGTGCCCACAGTCCGAACCCCAGCGCCAGTGCGGCATGGACGGTTGCATGCAAGGGCTCGCCGGGTTGTGCCGCGAACCAGACGGCTCCCAGATTGCCGGCGGACACGACGACCAGCACCGCATTCCAGAAGCGCGTCTTGGGCGCCATGTCGGGCTCCTTGCCGAGTGTGTCTGAGGGGAAGGTACCGGAACGGCCTGGCGCTGTCTAACGCACGCGCCCGGGCGGCTGATCGGCCCGGTGGGTCCGTGCAGTCAGCCCGGTCAGGAGCGCGGCACTTCATGGTCCGACAGCACCGGCAGAGCCGGAAGCCAGGGTCCGACGGCCTCGCGATACTGCTTCGCCATGACCCGCGCGACCTGGGCCAGGTGCCCAAGGTCGTGCACCACCCACGAGGCCAGCAGCTGCCGGAGGGTGACGTGCCCGAGGGTCGGGTGAACGCCGCGCAGGTCCAGCTCCGTGGCCGTGAGCCGCCAGGAGCCGAGCCGCTCGAGGTTGGCGGCTCGCAAGCGGGCGAATTCAGCCAGCAACGAGTCGGGCGCGCGACCCACGTTGCGCGTGCGATGCCGGAAGCGATCGTACGGCTCGAACGGAACCGCTGCGCGGGCCAGGATGATGCGCGCCCGCGGCATCCAGTCGGTCTCTTCCCCGTCGATGAGGTGTCCGACGACGTCGAACGGGCTGAACGTCCCGGCGCCTTCGGTGCCTCGCATCCATGCGTCGGATGTGCCCTCGAGGAGCGATGCCAGGGTATCCGGGGTGCGTCGAAGCACGTCCAGCGACAGATTCAGGTCGAACTCCATGGTCCCTCGCGTTCGGGTTGTACCGGCCGATGCGCTCAAACTGCAGGACGGCTCACGGTCCGGCCACCCCGAGTCGCACCGCCCGAGACACCGCGAAGCCGTGCGTGCCCGAGGAGCGCGAGTCGATCGTGGCCGACAGTGGCTTCGAGCGAGATCGCGGCGGTGTACATTCCAGTCTCCCCACAAGCCACGATTCAGCTCGAGGACGCGAATGCCCACGCACTCCGATGCCCCACGCGGCGAGACCCTCCCTTCCGGGGGCGCGGTCCATGTCCTCGGCGCGGGGCCCGTGGGTCTCCTGCTGGCGGCACTGCTCCAGTCGACCGACCGGTTTGCCGTTTACCTCTACGAGAAGCGGCGCGAGTACACGCGGACCCGGATGGTCCAGCTCGCGCCGTACCTCGTGGCCGATTCGATCGCCAGCTACTGCACCGACTACATCGATGGCGAGAGCGTGGAGGCCATCTTCGAGCCGTCGGAGCTGGCCGAGGGCCTGGCGTTCCGGCAGTCCATTTCGCCGGACCTGATGAGACTGCTGCGGCAATGGACCCTGGGGTTCTGTCCGCTCAACGTCATCGAGCGCTCCCTCAGCGAGCTCATCGACGCCCGCCAGGCGCATCCGGTGCGGCGCGCCACGGGCGGCCTCACGGCGCAGGACGCCATGGCGCTGCCGCGCCCGGGCGATGTGGTGATCGACTGCACCGGCAGCAACTCGCTGCTTCGGGATCAGCTCGTGCCCGGAGCGGCGAACACGTTCAAGCTCCGGCTCGAATACGCACTCGTCGTCACCTTCCTGTACGGCCGCCCCTACGACTGCAACGAGTATTGCAAGTACTACAAGAACATCGAGAACGCCTACTACAAGTTCATCCCGGCCGTCAACCGGACGTACTACGACGGCAGCATTACCCACGTGACCGGCATCATCAATATCCCGGCCGAGGACTTCGAGCGGATGCCGTCACGATTCGACGGCCAGTGGCTCCGCGTCAATTTTCCGGATGTCGCCCAGTCGATGGACCGCTTCATCGCCAAGATCGCCCTGGAAACCCAGGGTGAGATCGTGGGCGATCTGGAGATCGTCCGCATCCCGCTCGATCTGTTCCGCGCCCGCAACGCAACCAGCCGGCAGCTTCGGCAGTCCGGGGCCGCGGACCACCCCTTCGCCGGCGCACCGGTGTTCCTGGTGGGTGACGCGGCCATGGGCTCGCCCTACTTCCAATCGATCTCGCTGGGCTTCGAGTGCGCCATGTTCCTGGCGGGGCTGCTGACCCAGCCCGACCTTCCGCTGGCCGTCATGCAGGACCGCTACGAGCAGTTCATCTACAAGCAGTGGCTGCGGGTGTACATGCGCAGCAAGATGATCAAGCACAACAAGGATGTGTTCGAGTGCGTGGGTGACACTTTCACCCTGCTGGAGAAGCTGCACATCTACTGACGGGGTCAACGGGGAACGGCGTGCTCCCTGGTCTCCCACGGCACGGCCCTTCCGGCGTCCTTCGGCCGCACCAGGGTCGCCTGGCCAGGGCGCCAGTTGGCCGGGCACAGCTGCCCGCACTGGAGCGCCGCGAGCACCCGCAGCACTTCCCCCGTGCTCCGGCCCACGCTCAAGTCGTTGACGCACAGCCATCGGATCTTCCGCTCCTGGTCGACCAGGTAGGTGGCCCGCAGCGGGACCTGCTCGATCGGATCGAGGATCCCGAGCTCCCGGGCGACCGCCTTGTCGGGGTCGGCCAGCATCGGGAACTCGAGGTTCCGGAGGGCCGGGTTCTCCTTGCGCCAGGCGAGGTGCGCGTGGTGACTGTCGCCGCTCGTGCCGTAGACCCTCGCCCCCAGGGCGCGGAACTCCCGGAGCGCGCGGTTGAACTCGATCAGCTCGGTGGGACACACAAACGTGAAATCGAGGGGCCAGAAGAATACAGCGGTCCACGTTCCCTCCAACTCGTGCGCATCGACGATGCGGAATTCCGATCCCGGCTCGGCCGAGACGCAGGCCTGCAGGGAAAACTCGGGGAACCGCTCGCCCAGGCCGAGCAGCCGTGCCATGGTGCCTCCGATCAGTTCAGATCACGAATCTTGACGGCGATTTGGTGGAACGGTTACTCGAGGAGAGCGCGCCGGACCGGATGATAGCCGGCATCTCCGTGATGAAGCCGGCGACCGTCGAGATCAGCACCACATAGAGCGCAAGGCTGCCGATCCTCACCACCCAGAATTGGAGTCGTCTGCTGCCGGCGGGACCGAGCCAGGCGAGCAGCCCGCCCGCCAACATCGGCAGCAGCATCTGCCGGCCGAGCGTCCAGGCCATCGCACCGCCATCGACCGAGAGCCGCGGCAGCACCACGGGCAGCCATAGTGGCACGACGACGATCGTCCCCAGCACGAGGAGCATCCTCGTCGCCGCGCCCAGCGCCAGGTCGTGCTCGGACGTTTCCGTCAGCTTGATCAGGAACGGTGCGTCCGCGCAAGAACACCGCCCGGCCTGCGGAGATGTCGAGCGGAAGCGGCCAGATGTGGAGCAGCAGCCACATGGCGGCAGGCGCGACCACGAAGTTCGCCAGGACCATCTTCAGGTAGAAGGGTTAATCGGCCCAGTAACTGGAGCTCCGCTTCGGTTGCTGAGTCAACCCCACGTTCGCCATCGTGGCGAGAATGAAGACCGGCAGCGCCAGCTGACTCAGCCGGATCATCAAGCCCGACATGGTCGCCTTGCTCGGGCCGGCCGCCTCGATCCGTCTGCCGAAATTCGGTGAACGGTTGCATCATCGTGCGTCCTGTTCATGCCGGCTGGGCCCCTCGTCGTTGCCCGTTCTGCTGGACGGTACTGCAGACAGGAGCTACCGTCCAGCCTTTGTCAGGAACCATGCGCCGGCGCCCGACGGAGCGCGCTCGTGGAGTGGCTGTCTGACCCAGCGATGCGGCCTTCCGGTGACCAACGCGTGGCGCTCCCTGGTGAGTACCGTTTCTGTGACATGCCGGCCCAGCGCGCTGAGCGCCCAATGCAGCGATGTGTCCCGCGCCCATGGCCTGCGTGACCGCTGTCCGCCGCTGTGCGGGGATCACCGCTTCCCAGCAGGTCCTGCACCACTTGGAGTTGACCTGGAGGCCGCCGTTCTTCCGCCGCCAGGACTCATGCACCGCGGCGCGCTCGGCCATCCTCAGTCGCCGGCGGGCCGATCAGGTGGATGGCGACCGAGACTCGGGGCCCCGGGATCGCGACACGGTGGAGAGCCCGGCCGCGGCAAGGAGCCGCAGGCCCGCCCAAACGTCGTAGGCAATACGAGGCGTCCCCGTAAGCGGGATATGTCCGCCAGTACCCGGGCCGTCCCAGGCAATCACCGTGGTCGGTCGGACCTTGGTATAGGCCCAGGAATGGAAGCCGGCCCAGGCGGCTTCCCGAGTTGGCGGGCTCAGGCGCTAAGAGTCAGGAGTCCAGGCCACTCGCCAGGGCGGGAAGAGGAACACCGCGGCCAGGACGGCGACCAGCAGGCCCGTGGCAGCACGCTTCATTGGAACCCCAGGTCGGCGGAAGTTGGGCTGAGCTGAAGCCTTCGGCCCATCGACTGCATCCGCGGGTGAGGCAACGCCGAGCCACCTTCTTCTCTACAGCACCCCTGGGTTCTGGCGCCAGACGGAATAGCTCAAGGCTGCCGCCAAGGTCACCCACGCGAGGTATGGAAGCAGGAGGGCGCCCGCCAGGCGACGCACGTGCCAGAATGTCCAGACCGTGAGCAGCAGAAGCGCCCAGAGCGCGAGGATCTCCACGAATGCAGCCCACCCGAGGCGCCAGCGAAAGAAGAGCCAGGTCCAGAGTGCGTTGAGCACCAACTGCAGGGCATACAGCGCGATCGCCGGGCGGGCCCGCGGCCATCCCCACTCGCGGACCACGAGCCACGCCGCGACGGCCATGAGCACATAGAGTACGCTCCACACCGGGCCGAAGGCTTGCGCCGGCGGGGCCCAGGAGGGCCTTGCGAGCTGTTGATAGAACTCACCGGCTCGAGCCGACGCGATCGCCCCGGTGAGCGCGGCGGCTGCGGTGCCACCCAGGAGGAGGGCAAGGGCCCCCCAATGTGCGTCTGCTCGTGAGAAGTCGGTCATGCGCGATTGCCTCTCATCTCGCGTGGCGGTGCGGTCGCAGGAGCGCGGTGGGGTGCCGAACGGAAGGCACATCAGCCAATCTGCGCCGCCCGCGAGTCGGCTACAAGCGATGGCGGGCTGAGGTCTAACCCCGAGGTGGCGCTGCTTATCAGCGCCCCTGCAGCGAAGAACACGCTGAGCGCAGCCAGTCCTGGCGGACGATCAATCCGCATGTTGCTCCAATATGGTGGCCTTCCGTATGTCTTGTACCAGGACGAGTGCGCTGTCGCCTCGCAGGGTCCCTTCAAAGCTGAGTCTGATGCGGGTGGTATCGGCCGCATCCCTAAGCTGCGCGCGTACGCTGTCCCCGCTGATCGCCACAGTGGCGGGGCCGTCCATCAGCCGCCAGCGAGCGGTGCCCGAGAGGGCCAGGAACCCGGCGGCCGGTCCCTGGGCAAAGCCAGCGCGAACGCCGAGCAGCCGATGCCCGCAACGTCACCGCACGGAGACGCGGCCCCTGCCGCCCTCACTGACGCGCATAGCGCACGTGTGTGGCGGCTGGGGATCCAGGCCATCAGCGCACCCCATTTCGCGTCCCAATTCTTGTACTCGGGCTTGCCCATGGTCATTCCTTCCGGCGCCATGTAGCCATCGAGGCTAAGTCCGATGTTGACGAAGACTTTGCCCATGAAGCTCCTCTCGCATGTGCGGATGTCGGCCTAGCAACTTGCGAATCAGCTGGACCACAGTCGCCTGCCGCTCGCCTGTCAGGCGCTTACCAACCCGGATCTCTTCGAGCCCGCCTCACCGCAGCAGAACGGCCGCCGCGAGCGCACGCACCTCACGCTCGACCGGGAGTGCACCCG
>JAICLE010000020.1 GCA_025927545.1 Gemmatimonadales bacterium | reverse complement strand
GCGGACCCGGACTGCCGTTCCTGGTCCTGCTGCTCGTGGCGCTGGGCCTCGTCTGGACGGGGAGGCGGGTCATCCGGTCGAAACCGCTCCCGGCCACGCTCCCTCCGCCGGCGGCCCTGGCGATCGCGATCGTGTCGCTGGCCGTGCCGTTGCTGATTCAGCACTATCGATTCCCCGGCTGGAGCCGGGAGGCCCGAGTCCAGCCGGAAATCATGACGCTTTACCGGGAGATGGTCTACTACCGCGCCATCGGGAGCCGGCCCCGGGACTACACCGCGCTGGCGGCGGCCTATCATCGCACCTGGTTCCAGCGGAGCGGCGACACCGCGTGGCGCTTCTCCGATCCGAAGCGGCCGCTGATCCGGGAGCCGCTCACGCCTCCCACCCCGATCGAGGGACCGCGGTGGAACGTGATCTTCATCCAGCTCGAGACGTTCCGGGGCTGGAACACCGGGTTCCTCCGCCCCGACGTCACGTCCTCGGCGACCCCGTTCCTGGACCGGCTGGCGCAGGACACCGCGTCGGCCTTCTGGCGCCGGTTCGACAGCTTCGGTCCTCCCACGATCAGCGGTTTCTTCTCCGGCCAGTGCTCCGTGAAGCCCCACTCCCGGGAGAACGTCGCCGCCAGCTTCACCTATACCGCGCTCGACTGCCTCCCGCTCGTGCTGCGGCGGCACGGGTACCGGGCCGAGCTGTTCACCGGCTTCGATCCGGACTGGGACAACCAGGGAATCTGGCTGCGAAAGTGGTATGACGAATATCACTACTACAGCGACGTGAAGGGCCTGGATCGGCCGGCGTTTCACCGCGCGGCGGAGCGGATCCGCCAGCTCGGTCGCGGGCCGGAGCCGTTCCTGGCGACGGTGATCTCGATCTCGAACCACATCCCGTTCAACGCCAGGCGCCTGGGTCCGGGCGAGGAACGGTTCGACCTCGACCCCGAGCACCCTCCGAGCTCCGGCATTCGCAACACCATGCGGTACACCGACGACGTCGTGCGGGAGCTGATCGACACGCTCGCCACGGAGCCCTGGTTCGGCCACACGCTGGTGGTGATCACGGGCGACCACGGGTACGACCTGGGCGAGCACGGCATGACCGGTCAGGGGAGCGGCTGGCGGGAATCGGTCTGGGTGCCGCTCCTGATTCACGGCGCACACCCGCGCCTCCCGCGCGGCGGCCAGGACGGGCCGGGATCGTTGCTCGACATCGCCCCGACGATCGCCGACCTGCTCGGGATCCGCGAGCCGACGGCCTGGATCGGCTCGAGCCTCCTCACGGAAGGGCGCCGCGGAAGCCCGTTCGCCTTCACCCGTCTCGGGAACGAGTTCGGCGAAGAGGGGCGGTACACTATGGTGGTTCGCCCGCTGACCGGGAAGCCGGCCCTGTTCGACGCCGTCGAGGATCCGCTGGAGCGGCGGGATATCGCCTCCGACCACCCGGGCGTCGTCGCTGATCTGGTGCGGCAGGCCGACGGGGAAGGCCGTCTGCTGGACTATCTGCTGGAGACCAATCGGGTGTGGTCGGGTCCGGCGGTCACGCGCCGGTGAGCAGGGCAGCGCGCGCGGCGTGCGCCAGTGCGACCGCGCCGTCGGCGCTATCGGCCATGCAGTTGAGGTGACCCATCTTGCGGCCGGGCCTCGGCTCGGCCTTGCCGTAGAGGTGCAGCCGAACACCCGGCAGGCGCAGCGCCTCGGCCCAGCGGGGCTCGCCGTCGCGCCAGAGGTCGCCGAGCAGGTTGATCATGGCGACCGGGGTGAGCAGCCGGGGGGTGCCGAGCGGGAGCCCGCAGAGTGCGCGGAGCTGCTGCTCGAACTGATCGACCGTGCACGCGTCCATGGTGTAGTGCCCGCTGTTGTGGGGCCGCGGCGCGATCTCGTTTACAAAGAGCTGGCCCCCGTTGGCCACGAACAGCTCCACGCCCAGAACGCCTACGTAGGCCAGCCGCTCGGCGACGCCGATGGCCAGCTGGCGCGCGGCTGCGGCCAGGCGTTCGGAGATCCGGGCCGGCACTACGGTGGTCTCCAGGATGCCATCCCGGTGGGTGTTCTCGCCGGGGGGAAATGCGGCCACCTGCGCGTCGGCACCGCGAGCCAGCACGACCGAGAGCTCCGCCTCGAGCTCCAGCCGCTCCTCCAGCACGCAGGGCACGCCGCGCAGGCGCTCGAACGCCGCGCCCGCGCCGGCCGCATCGGCGATCGGCGCCTGGCCCTTGCCGTCGTAGCCCAGGCGGCTCGTCTTCAACAGAGCCGGCGTCCTGATCTCAACAAGGGCGGCACCGAGATCGGCGGCGCTCCGCACGGCGCGGAACGGCGCCGTGGCGAAGCCGGCATCTTGCAGAAACGTCTTCTCCGCGATCCTGTCCTGCGCCACTGCCACCGCCTCGACCGGAGGCCGCACCACGCGGCCGCGAGCCAGCCGCTCGAGCGCTTCGGCGGGCACGTTCTCGAATTCCGTCGTCACGGCCGCGCAGGCGCCGGCCAGCTCATCGAGGGCCGGCCGGTCCGTGTATGCCGCGCGGATGTGACGATCGGCCACGTGCCCGGCCGGGCTCATCGGGTCGGGATCGAGCACGACCACCCGGTAGCCCATCGAGTGCGCCCGCAGGGTGAACATCCGGCCGAGCTGCCCGCCGCCCAGGACGCCGACGGTGGCGCCGGGCAGGATCATGCCGTCTCCGGCAGCTCGAGACCCAGCACGCGCTCCGTCTGAGCGGCTCTGAAGCTATCGAGCCGGCGGGCGAGGTCCGGATCGGAGAGCGCGAGCACGGCCACGGCGTAGAGCGCGGCGTTCTGGGCTCCGGCCGCGCCGATGGCGAACGTGGCGACCGGGATGCCGGCCGGCATCTGGACGATCGAGAGCAGGGAATCGAGCCCCTGCAGGTGCGTCGAGGTGACGGGCACGCCGAGGACGGGCAGGGTGGTCTTGGCGGCGAGCATGCCCGGGAGGTGCGCCGCGCCGCCCGCGCCCGCGATGATGCACCGCAGTCCCCGCCCCCGTGCCTGCTCCGCGTAGCGGAAGAGCAGATCGGGCGTCCGGTGAGCGCTCACCACGCGGCTCTCGTGTGGGACGTCGAGCTCGGACAGGCGGCGGGAGGCGTGCTGCATGACGTCCCAGTCGGAGTCGCTGCCCATCACGATGCCCACCAGCGGTGCTGTCATGGCGTCCTCGTACTGGAGTGATGCTGCGTCGGGCCCGGGTCACCCGTCACGGCTCGGCCGAGGCGGCGGCCTCTACCTTCCTGGCGACACCCTCGTGGGGGGACCGATGCAGCAGCAGCAGGACGCGCCGCGCTGGGCGCACCCGATCGAAGAGCTCACCACCGGCGAGCGGCTGGTGCTCGCCATTCTGGACCACCGGGTGGTCCGCATCCGCTATCAGGGCCGGGACCGGACCGTGGAGCCGCATCTGCTGGGCATCCATGAGGCCGGCGAGCCGATTCTCGTGGGCTACCAGACGGCCGGCGGCAGCGGGAGCGGCGACGTGCCCGGTTGGCGCAGCTTCATCTCGACCGCGGTGGACGAGGTCGAGCTCACCGGCCAGCAATTCCCCGGGCCGCGCTCCGACCTGAACGCGGCGGCGCAGCCGATGGTGGAGATCTTCGCGCGGGCGTGACCGGCGAACTGTCATCCCGCGCTGCGCTCGGGAGGACGGTCACGCTCCCGCTCGGCTCCGCCTGCACCCTTACACCGTCGCCCGGGTGCGGTCCATGGTTCCCCGGGTCGCCAGCGCCGCCTGGGCTGCCGCGAGGCGGGCGATGGGCACCCGAAACGGCGAGCAGCTCACGTAGTTCATCCCCAGGCGATCGCAGAAGGCCACCGCCGTGGGGTCGCCCCCGTGCTCGCCGCAGATGCCGAGCTTGAGGTCGGGTCGCGTCCGCCGGCCCAGCTCGCACGCCATCTGGATCAGCCTGCCGACGCCCGCTTGGTCGAGCACCTGAAACGGGTCGGCCTCGATCACGCCGTGCTCGAGGTAGAAGGGCAGGAAGTGGGCGGAGTCGTCCCGCGAGATGCCCCAGGTGGTCTGGGTAAGGTCGTTGGTCCCGAACGAAAAGAACTGCGCCTCGCGGGCGAGCTCGTCGGCGGTGAGCGCGGCGCGCGGGAG
The DNA here is from genome assembly GCA_025927545.1 of Gemmatimonadales bacterium. Classification (GTDB taxonomy): domain Bacteria; phylum Gemmatimonadota; class Gemmatimonadetes; order Gemmatimonadales; family GWC2-71-9; genus CAVVWJ01. Next base: position 40,937 of record JAICLE010000020.1, on the reverse strand, counting down.
CTCGATCATGGTGCCGAGCAGGAAGGGCACGGTGATCTGCCGCTCGCGGAAGACCTCTTCGGCCACCTGCCGGACGATCAGCGCCTGCCGCCGGAACTCCACCACGCTCGCCGTGAGCGGGATCATGACCTCGGGCATGACCCGGCCCTTGCGGACGGCCACGGTACACGCCGCCTCGAAGATGGCCCGGACCTGCATGGCGGTGATCTCGGGATAGACGATGCCGAGGCGGCAGCCGCGCAGGCCGAGCATCGGATTGACCTCCTGCAGGCGGTCGACGATCGCCTGCAGGGCGTCGGGCTCCATGGCGAGCTCGCCGGCCAGCGACTCGATTTCGGCCCGTTCCTTCGGCAGGAATTCGTGCAGCGGCGGATCGAGCAGGCGAATGGTGACGGCGAAGCCCTCCATGGCCCGGAAGATCGCCTCGAAGTCGGCGCGCTGCATGGGCAGGAGCTTGGCCAGCGCGCGCTGGCGGCCCGCGGTGTCCTGCGCCACGATCATCTCGCGCATGGCGGTGAGCCGCTCGCCGTCGAAGAACATGTGCTCGGTGCGGCAGAGCCCGATTCCTTCGGCGCCGAAGTCGCGGCCCCGGTGCGCGTCGGCCGGCGTATCGGCGTTGACCCGGACCCGGAGCTGGCGGATCCGGTCGGCCCACTGCATGAGACGGAGGAAGTCGCCGCTCAGCTCCGGGGTCCGGAGTGCGGCCTGGCCGGCGAACACCTTGCCCGTGCTCCCGTCCACCGTGATGAACTCGCCTTCCGCCACGGAGCGGCCGTCCACCGACATCCGCGCCGCCCGCTCGTCCACCTGCAGCTCCTGCGCGCCGGCGACGCACGGCTTGCCCATGCCGCGCGCCACCACCGCCGCGTGCGACGTCATCCCGCCGCGCGCCGTGAGGACGGCTTTGGCCATGACCATGCCGTGGAAGTCCTCGGGCGACGTTTCCCGGCGCACCAGGATGACCGCCTGCCCGGCGCGACCGAGCTGCTCGGCGCGATCGGCGTCGAACACGGCGGTGCCGCAGGCGGCGCCGGGCGACGCGGGGAGACCGGTGGTCAGCAGGTCGAGCTCGCTTCCGGGGTCGATGGTGGGGTGGAGCAACTGGTTCAAATCCTGGGGCGGAATGCGGGCGACAGCTTCCTCCTCGGAGATCAGCCCCTCATCCACCATCTCGCACGCGATCCGGACGGCGGCCTGGCCGGAGCGCTGGCCGCGGCGCGTCTGCAGCATGTAAAGCGTGCCGCGCTCGATGGTGAACTCCATGTCCTGCACGTCGCGGAAATGGCGCTCCAGGGTCCGCGCCACGCGCTCGAGCTCCTGGTAGGACGCCGGGAGCCGGTCCTTGAGCGTCGCGATCGGCTGCGGCGTGCGGCTGCCCGAGACTACGTCTTCGCCCTGCGCATTGAGCAGGTACTCGCCGTAGAGGGCGCGCTCGCCAGTGGACGGGCTGCGGCTGAAGGTGACGCCGGTGCCCGAATCCTCTCCCAGGTTGCCGAACACCATGGCCACCACGTTCACCGCAGTGCCCATCGCGTCGGGAATGTCGTGGAGCTTCCGGTAGTCGATGGCCCGCCGGGTGTTCCAGCTCTCGAACACCGCGGCGATCGCGCCCCAGAGCTGGTCCAGCGGGCCGCTCGGGAAATCACCGCCGGTCTCGTCGCGCACGTGCTGCTTGAACCGGCCGACGACGGCCTGCATCTCCTCGACCGGCAGATCGATGTCGCGCTCCACGCCGCAGCGCTGGCGGTGCTCCTCGAGCATCTGTTCGAACGGCTTCTTCGAGAGGTCGAAGACGACGCCGCCGTACATCTGCACGAAGCGGCGGTAGGAATCCCACGCGAAGCGAGGGTTTCCGCTCTGGCGCGCGAGGCCTTCGACGGTGACGTCGTTGAGGCCGAGATTGAGGATCGTCTCCATCATGCCCGGCATGGACACGGCGGCACCCGACCGCACGCTCACCAGCAGCGGGTTCTGGCCGTCGCCGAAGTGTTTGCCGGTCGCGGCCTCCACGCGGTGGAGCGCATTCTCGACCTCCACCTGGAGGCGCTTGGGGAACTGGCGGCTTTCGAGATAGCTGAGGCAGAGACTGCTGGCGATGGTGAAGCCCGGCGGGACGGGAATGCCGATGGTGGTCATCTCCGCCAGGCCGGCGCCCTTGCCGCCCAGCACGTCCTTCATGGCGGCGGTGCCGTCGGCCCGCCCCTGGCCGAAGAAGTAGACCAGGGGCTGCGTATAGGGGCCGCTCACGCCGGCGTCGCCACGAGCGGAGCCGCGTGCCGAAGCTGTACCAGGTCGCCCGGGATCGGGGTGGGGTAGCGGCCGGAGAAGCAGGCGTGGCAGTACTGGTTGCTTTCCCCCGCGGCGCGCAGCATCCCGTCGAGGGACAGGTAGCCGAGCGAGTCCACCGCGAGAAACTCGCGGATCTCCTCGATCGAATGCGTGGCCGCGATGAGCTCCTCCGGGGTCGGCGTGTCGATGCCATAGAGGCACGGGCCCGTGATCGGCGGCGAGCCCAGGCGCAGGTGCACCTCCCGCGCGCCGGCGGCGCGGATCATCTGCACCAGGCTCTTGCTGGTGTTGCCTCGGACGAGGCTATCGTCCACCACCACCACCGACTTGCCCTGAATGACGTCCCGCACCGGATTGAACTTGATCTTGACCTTGGCCACCCGGTGGTCCTGCGTGGGGTTGATGAAGGTGCGGCCCACGTAATGGTTCCGGATCAGGCCGTACTCGAGCTTGATCCCCGACACTTCCGAGAAGCCGAGTGCCATGGCGTTGGAGCTGTCCGGCACGCTGAAGACCACCTCGCCGGCGGGCGCGGGCTGCTCGCGCGCGAGCTGGCGGCCGAGCTCGCGACGAACCCGATCCACCGACTCGCCGAAGACCGTGCTGTCGGGGCGGGCGAAGTACACCAGCTCGAACACGCAGCGGCTCACCCGCCGGGGCGAGAGCCGCGGCAACTCGGTGACCTTGCCGTTCTCGATGCGGATGAACTCGCCGGGCTGGAGCTCGCAGGTGACGTGGGCGCCGAGCAGGTCGAGCGCGCAGGTCTCCGAGGCCACCACCATGCCGCCGCCGAGCCGGCCGGTCACGAGCGGGCGGAAACCGCGGCTGTCCACCACGGCGTAGAGCGTCCGGCCGACGGTGATCACGAGACTGTACGCACCGTCCACCTGCTCCAGCGCCTCGCGGATCTGTCCCTCGACCGTGTCCGCCTCCGACCGGGCGATCAGGTGCACCAGCACCTCGGTGTCGGACGACGTGGTGAAGATGGCGCCCTTCTCCACCAGCTCCCGGCGGATGTCGGCGGCATTGATGATGTTGCCGTTGTGCGCGATGGCCAGCGGACCGCACCGGGTGGCCACGTTGCACGGCTGCGCGTTGGCGAGGACCGTGCTGCCGGTGGTGGAATAGCGGGTGTGGCCCACGGCCACGTCGCCGGGCAGAGCCGCCAGGGTGGAATCCTCGAAATTTTCGCTCACCAGGCCCATGCCCCGGTGGGAGCGGGCCACGCCCTCACCGTCGATGGCGACGATGCCGGCGCTCTCCTGCCCGCGGTGCTGCAGCGCGTAGAGGCCGAGGTACGTGAGCCGGGCCGCGTCAGGGATCCCGGAAACGCCGATGATACCGCACATGCCTTACTCTCCCGCCGAGCGGTCCACGTCCGGATGCTGCATCCGCCGGGGAATCGCCTCGAAATAGGTCTGGCGCAGCGCGCCGATGCCCCACGAGAACGTCTGACCAGCCACTCGGAGTTCCAGCGTTCCTCCGGTATCTCCAACGAGTCCCACCCGCGCGATCGGCACCCCGTGCTCGCGCGCGAGGGCCACCAGCCGGCGCGCCTCCGCGGGCGCGGCCGAGACCACGGCTCGGGCGCCGTCTTCGCCGAACAGCAGACCGTCGAGCGGAACCTCCGCGCCGTAAGCGGTCAGGTCCACTGAGGCGCCGAGACCGTCTCCCGCGTAGGCGCCGCCGATGGCGGCCTCGGCCAGCGTCACCAGGAGCCCGCCTTCCGAGCAGTCGTGGGCCGAGCGGAGCAGGCGCCGTCCGGCCGCTTCCACCAGGAGGCGCTGCAGCCGCCGCTCGGCGTCGAGATCCACCCGGGCCGGGCGCCCGCCGGTGAAGTCGCGGAGCTCCGCCCAGTAGGCGGAGCCGCCCAGCTCGCCGCGGGTGGCGCCGAGGACGAAGATCTCGTCGCCCGGGGTGGAGAAGGGGCTCGGCACGCGATCGGCGACTCGTGCGAGCAGCCCCACCATTCCGACCGTCGGCGTGGGATCGATGGCGCCGGTGGGGCTCTCGTTGTAGAAGCTCACGTTGCCGCCGGTGACCGGCGTATCGAACGCGCGGCAGGCATCGGCGATGCCCCGGCATGCCTCGCGGAACTGGAAATACACCTCCGGCTTCTCGGGGTTGCCGAAATTGAGGCAGTCGGTGATGCCGAGCGGCCGCCCGCCCACGCAGGCGATGTTCCGCGCCGCCTCGGCCACCGCCGCCTTGCCGCCCTCATAGGGGTCGAGCGCCACCAGCCGGCTGTTGCAATCGACCGTGACGGCCAGGCCGAAGGCGGTGCCGGGCACTCGCAGCACGCCGGCGTCGCCGCCTGGGCCGAGCACGGTGGAGGCCTGCACGGTCGAGTCGTACTGCTCGTAGACCCAGCGCTTGCTCGCGAGGTTGGGCGCGTCGAGCAGGAGCGGCAGCGCGTCCTGCAGCCCTGCTTTCGGCGCGGCCGCTGGCAGGGCGGCCCGGAGGGCCTTCGTCTCGTCGCCCTCCCGGGCAGTGGGCTCGTACATGGGGCAGTCGTCCACCAGACGCTGGCCCGGGATGGCCGCCACCACCAGGCCGTGATGCCGCACCCGGTAGATGCCATCGTCGGTGACGTGCCCGATCGGCGTCGCGTTCAGCTCCCATTTGGCGCAGACGGCCTGGATCTCCGCCACCCTGTGCGGCTCCGACACCACGAGCATTCGCTCCTGCGACTCCGAGAGCAGGATCTCGTAGGGGGTCATGCCGGGTTCGCGGGTGGGCACCAGGCCGGTGTCGATCTCGACGCCCACGCCGCCCCGGGCCGCCATCTCCGCGCTGGAGCTGGTGAGACCCGCCGCGCCCATGTCCTGGATGGCGATGATGAGGTCGGAGGTGATCAGCTCGAGGCTCGCTTCGAGGAGGAGCTTCTCGGTGAACGGATCGCCCACCTGGACCTGGGGCCGGCGGGCTTCGCTCTTTTCGCTCAGCTCCTCGGAGGCGAAGCTGGCGCCGTGGATGCCGTCCCGGCCCGTCCGCGCGCCCACGGTCAGGAGCACGTTGCCCACGCCGTGCGCGGCGGCGCGGATGAGATCGGCCTCTTTGAGCAACCCGACGCACATGGCATTGACCAGCGGGTTCCCGGTGTAGCCGGGCGCGAAGCCGACCTCGCCGCCGAGCGTGGGCACGCCGACGCAGTTGCCGTAGTCGCCCACGCCACGCACGATGCCGGCGAAGAGATACCGGTTGCGCGGACTCTCGAGCGGCCCGAGGCGCAGGCTGTTGAGCAGCGCCACCGGCCGGGCACCCATGGTGAACACGTCGCGGAGAATGCCGCCCACGCCGGTCGCCGCCCCCTGGTACGGCTCCACGGCCGACGGGTGGTTGTGGGACTCGATCTTGAAGGCCACCGCCCAGCCGTCCGGCAAGCGGAGCACGCCCGCGTTCTCGCCGGGGCCCTGCACCACCTGGGAGCCGGTGGTGGGAAACGTGCGGAGCACGGTGCGGGAGTGCTTGTAGGAGCAGTGCTCCGACCACAGCGCGGAGAAGATCCCGAGCTCGGTGAGCGTCGGCGTGCGGCCGAGCAGCGCGACGATACGGCCGTACTCGAGCTCGTTGAGGTTGTGCTCCCGGACGACCTCGGGCGTCACCGGCCGCTCGCCGGGGAGGCCCGAGGCCTCCATCACTCCGGACGTCACGGTGGAGCTGGTCACGGCCGCTCCCGCCGGGGTGCGTCCCTGAGGCTGCTGAATGCGTCCGAGAGCACGCGGGTGAGGAGGCCGGGCCGCTCCTCGTGGGCCACCGCGTCGATCTCGCCGGCGTCCAGCCACATGCCGCCGCAGTGCGGGCAGGTCTCGATCTGCACGCCGTGGTAGACGCTGCTGGCGAGATCATACCCGTCCTTCGGGCACTTCATGTAGTGGCTCTTACGCTCCGCCTCGCGCGCGGCGGCGTCGGCCTGCTCGCGCTGCTTCCGGAGCAGCTCGGCGGCCTCCTTGGCGAAATACTCGTCCTCGTTGCGGCTGGGCTTGTCGGTAGTCATCGGCTGGGCACGTTGAGCGTGGAGGCGCGCGGCCGCCAGGCCGCGAGCGAGCGGAAGAACCCGAGCCCGTCGGGCGGCCCCAGCACCCCTTCGGCGATCCGCTCGGGGTGGGGCATGATGCCGACCACCGTGCCGGCGGCGTTGCAGATGCCCGCGATGTGGTTGGCGGAGCCGTTCGGGTTGGGCTGGAAGGGCGACGATTCCGTGGCCGCGACGTAGCGCAGCACCACCCGACCCTCCGCTTCGAGCATCCGGAGCGTGTCGGCCGCCGCGACGAACCGGCCGTCGCCGTGGGCCACGGGCAGCCGCAGCCGGCTTCCCGGCGCATAGGCCGACGTGAAGACGGTGTCCGTCCGCTCCACGACCACGTCCACCGGCTTGGAAACGAAGCTCAGGCCGGCATTGCGCAGCAGCGCGCCGGGCAGCAGATGCGCCTCGCAGAGGATCTGGAACCCGTTGCAGATGCCCAGCACGGGCCCGCCCTCGGCGGCGTGGCGCTGGACCGCCTGCATGACCGGACTGAACCGCGCGATGGCGCCCGACCGCAGATAGTCGCCGTAGCTGAAGCCGCCGGGGAGCAGCACGATGTCCGCGCCCCGGAGGCTCGCGTCGCGGTGCCAGGCGAAGTACGCGTTCGTGCCGACGAGCTCGGCCGCCCGGAGCGCATCGAAGTCGCAGTTGCTGCCGGGGAACCGGACTACAGCGACGTTGAGCATCAGGCTTCCTCCAGCTCCAGCAGGTAATCCTCGGTGACAGGATTGGCGAGGAGCTTGTCGCACATCTCGCGGACCCGCGCTTCGGCCTCGGGACGGGTCGGCGCCGCCACCTCCAGCTCGATCGCCCGGCCGACGCGGACCTCCGCGGCGTCGGCGAACCCGAGCGCGCCCAGGGCGTGCTCGACCGCCTGGCCCTGCGGATCCAGCAGCCCCTCTCGCGGCATCACCCGTACGTGCACTCGAAAGCTCATTGGTCCTCCGATGTCTGGCGCCGGTCGCCCCAGCCGGCCCGGCGCTCGATGCCCGTGGGCTCGGGAGGCGGCGCGTCGGCGAGCTCGCTGCCGTCGGCCAGCCGCTCGTCCACCCCCATCGCCGTTTCCTGCCGTTCCATCAGCCCCAGGACCGTGGCGCGGGCCAGGCCGAACACCACGTAGAAGAGGCCCAGTGGAAAGAGAAAATACTCGGGTGCGAGCAGCGCGCCGAGCAGGATGCCCAGATGCACCGCCAGCCCGAAGAGCCCGCGCGCGCTCCGGAGGCCGATCGGCGGGAACTTCGGGTACTTGACGTTGCTCACCATCAAGAGCGCGAGCAGCAGAATCAGCACCACGAGCCCCTGGTGCTGCAGATCGAGATAGGCGACCGACGCCCGGTACCAGTCCGTCTGGCTGAACGGATAGTAGACCGCCAGCGTCATGCCCGCCGACGGCGACGGAAGTCCGGTGAACCAGCCGGTCGAAGGCTTTCCCGCCGAGAGCACGTTGAACCGCGCCAGCCGGAGCGCGACGCCGGTGACATAGATGTAGGAGAGAATCCAGGCGAACCGTCCGGCGCTCGCGAAGTCGAGGAAGTAGATCAGCAACGCGGGCGCGACGCCGAACGAGATCACGTCCACCAGCGAGTCGAGCTCCGCCCCGAACCGGCTCCCCGTGTTGGAGAGCCGGGCCACCCGGCCATCCAGCATGTCGAGGATTCCGGAGAAGACGATGAACCATCCTGCCCAGCGATAGTTCCCGTTGAAGGCGGAGACGATCGACCAGAACCCGAAGAACAGGTTGCCCAGCGTGAACGCGCTTGGCATCACCACCACGACCTGGCGCATCGACGGACGCCGGGCGCCGCCGCTGCGGCGCGGAATCAGCTCCATTCGGCCACCACCGTCACCCCGACCCGCGTGGTATCCCCGACGTGCACCAGCACGCGGGTATCCAGCGGCAGGAAAAGGTCCACCCGCGAGCCGAAGCGGATCATGCCCATCCGCTCGCCCTGGTGCACAGCCGTGCCCACCTCGTCATCGGTCACGATCCGCCGCGCCACCAGTCCGGCGATCTGGCGAACCAGCACCTTCCCCCGCGCCGTGGTGAGTCCGACCGAGGCCTGCTCGTTGGAGAGGCTCGACTTCTCGGCCGCGGCGTGCCCGAACGCGCCCGGATTGTAGTGCCGGTAAGCCACCGTACCATCCGTGGGATAGCGGTTCACGTGACAGTCGAACACGTTCATGAAGATCGAGACCCGCCGCGCCCGCGTCCCCAGGAACGCGGGCTCCTCCACCTCGATCACGCTGACGACCTTTCCGTCGGCGGGTGCCACGATCAGGCGGTCGCCCCGGGTCCAGACGCGCTCGGGGTCGCGGAAGAATGCGAGGACCCAGGCCGCCAGCGCGAACCAGAGCACCGACGCCGCGATCCACCCCCCGGCGCCCGTGCGCACCGCGGCGAGGATGAGCACCAGCTCCACCATCCACGCCCCGGCGATGAACCAGCGCCCCTCCGGCGCGGTGCGGATCACGCCGGCCCCCCGAGCTCCGCGCCGGTGAGCAGCCGGAAGGCTTCGAGGTAGCGCCGGCTGGTGGCGTCGACCACCTCCGCGGGAAGCGGCGGGGGCGGTGCCTCGCCGTTCCAGGCGCCGGCGGACCTGAGCCCGGCGAGATAGTCGCGGAGCGGCTGCTTGTCGAAGCTCGGCTGGCTCCGGCCAGGCGCGTAGCGGTCCGCCGGCCAGAATCGCGAGCTGTCGGGCGTGAGCAGCTCGTCGATGAGCAGCAGCGTGCCCTCGGCCGTGGTGCCGAACTCGAGCTTCGTATCGGCGACGATGATCCCGCGCGCCGCCGCGTGATCCCGCCCCGCCCGGTACACGGCGAAGCTCGCGTCCCGCAAGGCGCCGGCGATCTCAGGCCCGAGCGTCGCGGCCATGCGGGCCAGCGGGACGTTCTCGTCGTGGCCGCTCTCCGCCTTGGTGGCGGGCGAGAAGAGGGGCGGCTCGAGTCGGGCGCTCTCGAGCAGGCCGGCCGCCAGCGGCTCTCCGGCAAGGGTGCCGTGAGCCCGGTACTCGGCCCAGGCCGATCCCGACAGGTAGCCGCGAACGACGCACTCGAATGGCACCGGGGCGGTCCGGCGCACCAGCATCGCCCGCCCGGCGATCTCGTCGGCCCGGCCGGCCAGCCGAGGGATCCGCTCGACGATCTCCTCCGTCCGGGCGGTGACGTAGTGCGAGGGGAACACCGGCGCCAGCTGCTCGAACCAGAAGGCGCTGACCTGGGTCAGCACGGCACCCTTTCGGGGGATCGGCTGGCGCATCACGACATCGAACGCGCTGACGCGATCGCTGGCCACGAGGAGCAGGTGCTTCGCATCCACCTCGTATACCTCCCGCACCTTGCCCCGGCGGAACAGGGGGAGCGGGAGCCGGCTCTCGGTGACCGTGCTCATACCCGGACCTCCGCGCCGCCGGTATCCGCCGCGAGGGGGCGGGCGCGCTCGAGCAGCGGGTGGAGAAACTCCTCGAGGAACTCGCCGACCTGGAGCGCGGCGCGGCCGGTGTACGCGGCGGGCTCGAGCTCGGCACGCAGCGCCGCAGCGGGCACGTCCCGGAACGCCGGGTCCGCGGCCAGTCGTTCGAGCAGATCGTTCACCCCGCCGCGACTCACCGAGTCGGCCACTGCGAGACTGTGGCGGCGGATCACCTCGTGCAGGGCCTGCCGATCGCCGCCGCGCGCGACGCCGAGCATCAGCCACCGTTCGGTGGCCATGAACGGCATCTGCGCCTCGACGTGCCGACGGACGACCTCCTCCCGCACCTCGAGCCCCGCCGCGACGTTGGTCGCGAGCACCAGGATGGCGTCGGTGCCGAGGAACGCCTCGGGGAGCGTCAGCCGGCGGTTGGCGCTGTCGTCGAGCGTGCGCTCGAGCCACTGGCTCGCGGCGGTGTGCGCCCCGTTGGCCTGGAGCGAAATCACGAACCGTGCGAGCCCCGCGATCCGCTCGGCGCGCATCGGGTTCCGCTTGTAGGCCATGGCGCTCGAGCCGATCTGCTCGGACTCGAACGGCTCGAGCAGCTCGCCCTCGTGCTGCAGCAGGCGGAGATCGCCCGCCATCTTGGCCGCCGACTGGGCAATCCCGCTGAGCGCGTCGAGCACCATGCTGTCAATCTTCCGCGGGTAGGTCTGGCCGGTGACGGCAAACTGGGCGTCGAAGTCCAGCTTGGCCGTGACCCGGCGCTCGAGCTCGCGCACCCGGGCGTGGTCACCGCCGAACAACTCGAGGAACGACGCCTGCGTGCCGGTGGTCCCCTGACAGCCGCGGAACCGGAGCGCCTCCAGCCGATGCGAGAGCTCCTCGACATCCAGGGCGAAGTCCTGCATCCAGAGCGTGGCGCGCTTGCCCACCGTGGTGAGCTGGGCGGGCTGGAAGTGGGTGTACGCGAGGCAGGGCAGATCGGCGGTGCGGCGCGCGAACCCCTCGAGCGCCTGCAGCACGGCGATGACCCGGCCGAGCAGGAGGCGGAGCCCCTCGCGCATGACGATCAGGTCGGCATTGTCGGTGACGAAGGCGCTGGTGGCGCCCAGGTGCAGGTAGGGGCGCGCGGCCGGCGCCTGGTCGCCAAAGGCGTGGACGTGGGCCATGACGTCGTGGCGAAAGCGCCGCTCGTAGCGGTCGGCGGCCGCGAGATCCACGTCGTCGAGGTGCGCCCGCATCTGCGCCAGCGCGTCCTCGGGGATGTCGAGACCCAGCTCGCGCTCCGCCTCCGCCAGGGCCAGCCAGAGCCGCCGCCAGAGGCCGATGCGGTGCGGCTCGCCCCAGAGCACCTGCATGGCCGGCGAGGCGTAGCGGGTGCCGAGCGGCGAACGCCAGCGGTCGTCGGTCATCGGAAGACGAGGTCGGTGAAGGTGATCTGGCCCTGGCGCTCGACGTACACGCGGATGACTTCGCCCGAGCGCACGTTGAGCAGATCCTCCACCTGCTCGGCGTCCCGCACCGCGGTGCGGTTGACGCCCACGATAACGTCGCCTTCCTCGAGGCCGGTGGCGCGACTTACCTGGGGCGAGATGCGAAAGATGAGCGCCCCACGCTCGCTCCGGATGCCCCGCTCGGCGCGGACCTGGGGCGTGACGTTGATGAGCTGCAAATCCTGGAGCACCGTGACCTTGGCCGCGGTGACGGTGGGGAGGTCGCCCGTCACGATCCGCCTCCGCACGGTGCCGCCGCTGCTCCGCACGCTGAGCCCCACGGTATCACCGACATGGAGGTCGAGCTTCACCGCCTCCCAGTCCAGATAGTTCCGGAGCCGGCGACCGTTGGCCTCCATCAGCACGTCGCCGGTCCTGAGGCCCGCGCGGGCCGCCGGCCCGTCCGCCGCGACCGAGGCGACGGCCACGCCCCCCTGGCTCTTCCATTCACGCATGGCGGCGGCGCCCTCGACGTCGAGGCCCACCCATGCGCGGCGCACCGAGCCGTTCTTGATGATCTCGTCGGCCACGCGGAGCGCGCGCTCGATCGGGATGGCGAAGCCCAGGCCCACGGACCCGCCGCTGCTGGTGAAGATGGAGGAGTTGACCCCGATGACCTCGCCCAGAACGTTGGTGAGCGGGCCGCCGGAGTTCCCCGGGTTGATGGCGGCATCGGTCTGGATCATGTCGAGGTAGAGGCCCGGCTGCTCGCCCGTGGGGAGAATGTTCCGGGACGTCGCGCTCACCACGCCCACCGTCACGGTCGGCTCGGCGTTGCCCAGCAGGTAGGCGTAGGGATTGCCCATCGCGACGACCCACTCGCCGATCATCAGGTCGGTGCTCCGGCCGGGCGTGATGGTCGGCAGTCCGGTCCGCGTCACCTTGAGCACCGCGATATCGGTGAGTGGGTCCTCTCCCAGCACCTTGGCGGGCAGATCGGTCCCATCCGGCAGCGTGACCACGACCTTCCGGGCGTTGGCAACGACGTGCTGGTTGGTGACGATCACGCCGTTCGGCCGGACGACGAACCCGGTGCCGTAGCCCTGCACGACGCGCGCGCCCTCGGGCACGAAGAAAAAATCCCACGGCGAGCGCGGCGCCGCCTCCTGGGTGGAGGTCACATTGATCGAGACCACCGCGCCCGAGGCACGCTCCACCGCGGCCACCAGCGCCGTGCGGCGCGACGTGGTGGCGTCCGGGGCGGGTGCCGCGGCGGGAATGCGGGTGGCCACCTGGGCGGCGGCCGTGCTGATCGCGACAGGTGGCCGGGCGGCGGTCGAGGCGGCGGGCGGGGTCCGGCCTTCGCGGCAGGCGACCGCGAGCAGCAGCAGCACGAGTGCCCGGTTACGCATGGTGCGGGACCGCACCGCGCTCGACGGCGGATGGGGCCTCGGATGTGGCGAACAGCGCCGGGGGGTAGGAGGCACGGATGAAGTAGAGGCCCTGCGGCGGCGCGGGGGGGCTGGTGGACTGGTTGTCGGCCCGGCCCAGGAGCACGTCGATGTCGGAGAGCGGACGGCGCTCCAGCCCTACGTCCACCATCGTGCCCACCAGCAGGCGGACCATGTGGTGGAGGAAGCGATCGGCTTCGACGTGAAAACTCACGCCCCTGCCGCCCGCCCGCTCCTCCCACTCGGAGACGCTCAGCCGCGAGCGGTAATGCGGCTTCTCCTGTCCCTTGGCGGCGAACGCCCGGAAGTCATGCTCGCCCTGCAGGAGTGTGGCGGCCGCCCGCAGCGCGCTCACGTCCAGCGGCCGCGCCAGGGCCCATTCGAACGGATGCCGGAACGGGGAGGCCGATGCCTTGTCGGTGCCGACGTCGTAGCGGTAACGGCGCGTGAGGGCGCTCCGGCGTGCATGGAAGCCGGGCTCCATGGCGTGGACCTGCTCGACCCAGCAGTCCTCGGGGAGGAGCGCGTTGAGCGCGCGGCGGAGGCTGTTCGGGGACCAGCTACCCGGGGCGGCAAAGCTGACGGCGAGCCCGGCAGCGTGTACCCCGGCGTCCGTCCGCCCCGCGGCGGCGGCCGGCGCGTGCTGCCCCAACAGGCGCTCGAGCACGCGCTCGAACTCGGCCTGCACCGTCCGGCCGGCGGGTTGGCGCTGCCACCCGACAAACCCGGTCCCGTCGAACTGCAGCGTGGCGAGAAATGTCCGGCTCATCGGCCCGGAATCTAGCGGACGCCGACCCCTCGGGCAAGCCGCGCAAATCCTTGTCACGATTGACAAAAGACCGCTTTCACGGGTACTCTTTGCCACGCTCCCCGACCGCTCCGCCGACGCCCGACCGCGACCGCCCGTGACCCAGGACGCTCCGCTCCGCCACGCCATCCAACAGCTCTCGCTCGGCGCATCGCTCAGCGTCGAGGAAGCCGTGGCGGCCTTCAGCGTGGTGATGCGGGGCGAGTCCACGCCGGTCCTCACGGCAGCGCTGCTCATGGGGCTCGGCGCCAAGGGCGAAACCGCGGCCGAACTGGCCGGGGCCGCGCACGCGCTCCGCTGCGCCATGGTTCGGCTCGAGACCCCGGACCCCGAGGCGCTGGTGGACACCTGCGGAACCGGCGGCGGCGCGATCGGCACGCTCAACATCTCGACCGCCGCGGCATTTCTGGTCGCCGGCGCGGGCGTCCCGGTAGCGAAGCACGGAAACCGGAGCTACACGTCGCGCTCCGGCTCGGCGGATGTGCTGGAGGCATTGGGGATCGACATCGCACTCCCGCCCTTGCGCGCTGGAGAGGTGCTCGGGGGCACGGGGCTGGTCTTCCTGTTCGCCCCGGCCTATCACCCCGCGATGCGCCACGTCGGGCCAGTGCGCAAGGAGCTCGGGGTGGCCACGATGATGAACCTGCTGGGCCCCCTGGCCAATCCGGCCGGCGTGCGACGCCAGGTCATCGGCGTCTCGAGCGCGGCTCGCGCGCCGCTCGTGGCCGAGGCCCTCGCGCGATTGGGCGCGGCGCACGCGCTGGTGCTGCACGCGGTCGTCGGCATGGATGAGGTGAGCCCCTCGGGCGCGACGCGAGTGTGGGAGGTGCGGGATGGAGAGGTGCGCGAATGGACCATCCTCCCCGACCATCACGGGCTCGAGTGCGACGACCTGGGCGCGCTGGCGGGCGGTGGCCCGGCGGAAAACGCCGTGCGGCTGGAGCGGCTGCTCGAGGGGCAGGGGCACGTGGCGGAGCGCTGCGCCGTGCTGCTCAACGCGGCGGCCGCGCTGTACGTGAGCCGGAACGAATGGACCTTCGGCGAGTCGGTGGAGCGCGCGCGCGCGGCGCTGGAGAGCGGGGCGGGGGCGGCGGTGCTGGCGCGGCTCCGCTCCGCTCAGAACGATCCGCGACGCCTCAGTACTTCCGGATGACGCCGACCACCACGCCCTGTATGAGTACGTCCCGCTCCTGAAAGCGCATGGGCTGCATGGTGGCGTTGGCGGGCTGCAGTCGGATCCAGCCCCCGGGCTCGCGATAGAACTTCTTGACCGTGGCTTCGCTGCCGTTCACCAGCGCGATGACCATCTCGCCGTTCTCGGCGCTCTGCTTGCCGTGCACCACGACGACATCGCCATCCATGATGTGCTCGTCGATCATGGATGTGCCCTGCACCCGGAGCGCGTAGTTGGGCCCTCGGCGCGGCAGCATCTGGTCGGGAACCGCGATGCTTTCCTGGTGCATGAGCGACTCGATGGGTGTGCCGGCCGCGACCTTGCCCAGCAGGGGAATCTCGCTGGCGGCGCCGGTGCCGCGGGGCGGCAGCACCTCGATGGAGCGGCTCTCGTTGTAGGAGCGCCGGATGTAGCCCTTCCGCTCGAGATTGGTCAGATGCTCGTGGACCGTGGCAAGCGACTGGAAGCCGAACCGCTCGGCGATTTCCTCGAAGCTGGGCGCGTAGCCCTGCTCCAGTATGTGGTGCTGCAGGAACGCGAGTATTTCGCTCTGGCGCTTGGTCAGGGGCATCAGCATCCTCCTCGTCATGGTGCGACCGAATAGAGCCCGAACAACTATACCCGAAGACCGGCCGAAGGACAAGATGCCCGTCACCCTCGACCAGATCCTGACCTCCACCCGCGCACAACTGGCGGGCCTGCGCACGCGGCAGGCGGCCGTGGAACGCGAAGCCGCGGACGCTCCCCGCCCCGCGTCGCTCGCGGCCGCGCTCCGCGGGGAGCGCGTCGCGGTCATCGCGGAGGTGAAACGGCGCTCGCCTTCGGCCGGGACGATCCGCGACGATCTGGACCCCGCCGATCGCGCCGGGCGATACGCGCGGCAGGGCGCGGCCGCGATCTCGGTACTCACCGACGGCCCGTTCTTCGGGGGCTCGCTCGACGATCTCCGCGCCGCCGCGGCCCGGACGAGCGTACCCGTCCTCCGGAAGGATTTCATCCTCGACGAGCTGCAGATCATCGAGGCCCGCGCCGCCGGCGCCGCGGGTGTGCTGCTCATCGTCCGCGCGCTCGCCCCCGACCGGCTGCGCGCGCTGCTCGCCTGCGCCGCGGCCGCCGGACTCGACGCGCTGGTCGAGGTGCACACGGCGCCTGAGGTGGCCCAGGCCCTCGAGGCGGGCGCACGGCTCCTCGGCGTGAACAGCAGGGATCTCGACACCTTCCGGATCGACACGGCGGCCGCGTGGTCGCTCCTCCGCGACCTGCCCGCCGAGTGCGTGGCGGTGGCGGAGAGCGGCATGGGCACGCCTGCCGACGTCGAGCTCGCCGCGCTCGCCGGCGCCGATGCCGTCCTCATCGGTACGGCGCTCTCCGCCGCGGCCGATCCGGAGGCCCTGCTGGGTCGGCTCATCCAGGTCCCGCGCCGTGGCCGGTAGCGCGGGCGCGGCCGTGCGGGTGAAGATCTGCGGCCTCACGCGGCCGGAGGACGCGGCCGCGGCCGCGGCGGCGGGAGCCGCGTGGCTGGGCGTCGTTTTTGCTGGTGGACCGAGGCGTATCACCACCTCGGCAGCAGCCGAGGTGAGGGCCGCCGCGGATGGCGTGCCCGTCCTCGGTGTCTACGGCAGCCAATCAGTCGAAGAGATCCTGCAGGTTAGCCAAGCGGCCGGCCTGACCGGCGCGCAGCTCCACGGGCCTTATCCCCGGGCGGCGGCCGCGCGGCTCCGCGCCGCAGGCCTGGTGGTGTGGCGCGTGGTGCGGATCGCCCTGCCCGGCGATCTCGACGCCCTGTCCGAGGCGGCGCTCGATGGCGACGCGGTGCTGGTGGAGCCCCGGGTCGCGCACGCGGCCGGGGGCAGCGGCGTTTCGCTCGACCTTGCCGTGGCTCGCGAGGCTCGGAACCGGCTCGCGGGTGCCACGATGGTGCTCGCCGGCGGCCTCGCGCCCGCCACGGTCGGCCCGGCGGTGGCCCTCGTTCGGCCGGAGGTGGTGGATGTAAGTTCCGGCGTCGAGCGCCAGCCCGGCATCAAGGACCCCGACAAGATTCTGCGTTTTCTGGAGGCGGTGTGTGGTCATAGCCCCATCATCTGAGCGGGCCGTCGCCGGACGATTCGGCCCCTACGGCGGCCGCTACGTGCCCGAGACGCTCGTCGCGGCGCTCGATGATCTCGCGGCCCTGTACGACGCCGCGCGGGACGATGCCGCCTTCTGGTCGGAGCTCGAGAGTCTGCTGGCGGAGTTCGTCGGCCGGCCGACGCCGCTCTCGGAGGCACCGCGCCTGGGGGCGGAAACGGGTGCGACGGTTGTCCTCAAGCGCGAAGACCTGAACCACACCGGGGCGCACAAGATCAACAACACGATCGGCCAGGCGCTGCTCGCGCTCCGGATGGGGAAGCGCCGGATCATCGCGGAGACCGGCGCCGGCCAGCACGGCGTGGCGACGGCCACCGTCTGCGCCCGCTTCGGACTCGAATGCGTCGTGTACATGGGCGCCGAGGACGTGGCGCGGCAGAAGCTCAACGTCTACCGCATGCAACTGCTCGGCGCCACGGTGGTGCCGGTAGAGTCCGGTACCCGCACCCTCAAGGACGCCACCAACGAGGCGCTCCGCGACTGGGTCGCCAACGTCCCGACGACGCATTACATCATCGGCTCGGTGGTCGGGCCCGATCCGTTTCCGCGGATGGTGCGTGACTTCCAGTCGGTCATCGGCCGCGAGGCGCGGGCGCAGTTGCTGGCGCGTTACGGCCGGCTGCCGCACACGGTGGTGGCGTGTGTCGGCGGCGGCTCGAACGCGATGGGAATCTTCGCCGGCTTTCTCGACGATCCCGCCGTGCGGCTGGTGGGGGTGGAGGCCGCGGGGGAAGGGATCTCGACTGGCCACCACAGCGCCACCCTCAGCGCGGGCACGCCGGGTGTGCTTCACGGGAGCATGAGCTACCTGCTGCAGGACGCCGACGGCCAGGTGATGCCCGCCCACTCGGTATCGGCGGGGCTGGACTATCCGGGCGTCGGCCCGGAGCACAGCCAGCTTCGTGACAGCGGACGCGTGCGCTACGAGTCGGCCACCGACGCCGAGGCGCTCGACGCATTCCAGGCCGTCTGCCGGCTGGAGGGGATCATCCCCGCGCTCGAGACCGCGCACGCCTTTGCCTGGGTCCGCCGAGAGGCAGGACGGTGGCCGGCGGGGGCGATCGTGCTCGTCTGCCTCAGCGGCCGCGGCGACAAGGACGTGGCCCACGTGGCCGCGCTGCTCGGAGACCCCGTTTGACGAGCGGCCAGGCGCCGATGACGGACATCCTTCCGGCCTCGCAGGTCGCGGAGCTCATCAACGGGCTGGTGAAGGCGCTGCGCGCCTATCACATGTACCTGCCGAACAATCCCATCTACCAGCGGGCCAGCGACAATCTCAGGACGGCGTTCCAGCCCATCTGGGCGGTGCTGGACGAGCTGACGCTCACGGTGGCGGAGACGGACTTCGTCTGGGAAAACGAGGTGGTCTACCATCAGCTCAGCAAGGCCGACAGCATCGCCTGGGGGCTGTTCAAGGACGGGATGCGCTCGCTCACGATCGGCCGGGGTGCGGAGCTCGACGAGCTCCCCCGATTCCTGGAGATGATCAATCGCGCGCGATTTCTCCCCGCCGATGCCGGTGATGACCTGCTCACACTGCTCTGGGAGCAGGAGTTCGAGCTCATCCAGTACCAGTTCACCGAGTTCCTGGGCGACGGCGCCGGGCCGGAGCAGACCGGCACCTATCCCGCCGGCGCCGACGACCAGGCCGGCGCCGAGGCGCGCCGCGCTGCCGCGGCCGAGGAGGCGCCACCCCGGCCCAAGGGCGTGGTCGATCTCGACGAGTTCGACTCGACCCTCTACTTCCTCGATGAGAGCGAGATCCACCAGGTGGCGCGGGCGGTCGAAACGGAATACCAGCGGGACGTGCGCTCGCC
Organism: Gemmatimonadales bacterium; assembly: GCA_025927545.1. GTDB lineage: Bacteria > Gemmatimonadota > Gemmatimonadetes > Gemmatimonadales > GWC2-71-9 > CAVVWJ01. The sequence goes on along the minus strand of JAICLE010000020.1, from coordinate 22,399 downwards.
GGCGCTCAACATCCTGTTCGACCTGTTCGAGCTGCAACCCGAAGAGCCGGTGCGCGCGGAGATCCTCGACACCCTCGAGGCGCTGTTTCCGAACTTTCTGAATGCCCGCGATTTCCGCACGGCGGCCATGGTGCTCCGCGAGTGCCGGGCGCTGGCGAGCCGTGCGCCGGCGCTTCTCCCCGGGCATGCCGCCCGGCTCGATGGCTTCGTGGCCAAGCTGAGCGAGCCGGCGATCGTCAGCCAACTGCTGCAATCACTCGACGAGGCGCCGGGCCTGGCGGGCGAAGCCACCGTCGCGGAGGTGCTCCACGAGCTGCGCGCGAGCGCGCTCGAGCCGGTCCTCACCTGGATTCCGTTGCTCGCCTCCCCGGCACTTCGGAGCGTGCTCGAGCAGGTGGCCGACCGTCTGGCCGAGACGCATGCCCCCGAGGTGATCCGCATCCTGCGCTCGCCCGAGTCCGAGGCGCTCGCGGCGGTGGTCGCGCTCTGCGGGCGGCGGCAGCTCACGCAGGCGGTGCCCGGTCTGGGGGAGACGGTGAAGCACCGCGATCCCGCCGTCCGGCTCGCCTCCGTGCAGGCCCTCGCCCAGCTCGGCACTCCCTCGGCGCTCGCGCTGCTCGATGCGGCGCTGGAGGATGCGGACCGCGCCGTCCGCCTGGCCGCGGTGCGGGCGGTCGGGGCGCGCGGCTACAAGGGCGCACAGCGCCGGGTCGAGGCCGTGGTGCTCGGCAGTCAGATTAACGAGATGGACCTCACCGAAAAGATGGCGTTCTTCGAGGCCTACGGGGCGATCGCGGGTGCCGGTGGCGTCAAGCCGCTGGGCGCGATGCTCATCCCCCGCGGGCTCCTCCGGCGCAAGCAATCCGCGGAGACCCGCGCGTGCGCGGCGATGGCCCTGGGGAAGATCCGGACACCCGAGGCCCGCGAGCTCCTCCAGCAGGCCGCCGAGGACAAGGAGCTCGTGGTGCGGAACGCGGTGAGCCGGTCGCTCAGGGACGCCCCGGCGTGACCCTCCCCGCCGAGCCGGCGCGCGCCGGCGCCAGCGAGGGGCGCCTGCGACAGGGCGGGCGCCAGTTGCTGCTGACGCTCTACACGGCACTCCGGAGCCTCAAGCTCTACCCGGTCGAGAACGCCACAGTGCAGAAGGCACTGGAGGATCTCGATGCCACCGCGCGCGCGCTGGTGGCCGTCGAAAGCGATCTCGAGCTGCGCATGGCGGGAGACTTCATCTTCGTCAACGCCACCCGCCTCCGGCTGGAGCTCGACAATTATGCGGCCTTCAGCCACATCCTGGCGACGCTTCGCGGGTTCTCGATCGGCGCGCTCCGGGTGCGCGCCGGCGCGGACCGGCGCGAGTGGCAGATCCTGCTGAGTCTGCTGCTGAGCCTCGCCGGGGACGGCGAGCCCGACGATCGCTTCGAGGAGCTCGCCGAGCGGCTCGCGGCCGGCGGCGTGAAGGGGATCGAGGTCGAGCGGGCCGTCCAGCAGGAGCACGATCCCGACGCCGAAGAGGCCAAGGAGCAGGCCAAACGGATCTACTCGCAGGGCGTGGCGGTGACCAAGGACGTCATCACCGGGGCGCGGCTCGGGCGGGCCACCAGCGTCAAGCGGGTGAAGCGCGCCGTGCAGCTCATCGTGGACCAGGTGCTCAATAACGAGACCTCCCTCGTCGGGCTCACCACCATCCGCGACTACGACGAATACACCTTCACCCACTCGGTGAACGTGTGCATCTTCTCGGTAGCGCTCGGCAAGAAGCTCGGCTTCACCCGGCTCCAGCTCTACGATCTCGGGATGACCGCGCTGCTGCACGATGTGGGCAAGGCGCGCGTGCCGGTGGAGATCCTCAACAAGACCAGCGGGCTCGACGAGCGGGAATGGCGCATCATGCAGGCGCATCCGTGGCTCGGCGCGCTCACGCTGTTCAGCATGCGGGCCGGCGACGAGCTGCCCTTCCGCAGCATCCTGATAGCTCACGAACATCACATGAAGACCGATCTCACCGGGTACCCCAAGACCGTCCGGGAGCGCGCACTGGGCATCTACTCGCGGATCGTGTCGGTGGCCGACGGGTTCGACGCGGCGACCACACGCCGCAGCTACCAGACGGTGCCCATCGAGCCCGACCAGGTGCTCCGCGAGATGTGGCAGAACCCCAAGCGCGGCTACGACACGATCCTCGTCAAGGCGCTGATCAATCTCATCGGCATCTATCCGGTCGGCACCTGCGTCATTCTCGACACGTTCGAGGTGGGCCTTGTCGCCGCGCCCAATCCCGAGGGCCAGCAGCTCAACCGCCCGATGGTGCGGATCGCCGTGGATGCCGACGGCGGCATGGTGCCGCCGCCCGGTACGCTGGTGAGCCTGAGCGAGCAGAATGAGGACGGCGCCTACCGCCGCTCCATCGTCAAGGTGACCAGTCCAGAACGCTACGGGCTCACGCCCGGCGACTACTTTGTCTGATTCGCGGATGGCGCCCGCGTGGGCCGAGCTCGCGGCGCGGGACCGCACCGCGCTCATTCCCTATCTCACCGCCGGCTACCCGTCCCTGGATGCGAGCCTCGCCGCGCTCCGCGCCGCGGAGGAGGTGTGCGATATCCTCGAGGTCGGCGTGCCGTTCAGCGATCCGCTGGCTGACGGTCCCACCATCCAGCGCAGCACGTTCGAGGCGCTCCGGCGGGGGATGACGCTGGCCGGCACGCTGGCGCTCATCGAGCGCGCGCGGCTCACCAAACCGGTCGTCGTGTTCAGCTACCTGAATCCAATCCTGCACTACGGCGTCGAGCGGTTCCTCGGCGAGGCCGCCGCGCTCGGCGTGGCCGGCCTCCTGCTCACCGATCTCCCCGCGGGTGGCGATCCATCCGTCGAGTCGCTGGTCCGAGCGAGCCCACTCGACCTGATCCGCCTCGTGGCCCCGACCACGCGGCCGGAGCGGATGACGGCAGCGCTGGAGGGTGCGGAGGGCTTCGTCTACCTGATCGCCCGCCTGGGTGTCACCGGAGCCAGTGCGGCGCTGGCGGAAGGGCTGGAGCAGTCGATCGCGCGGGTGCGACGCGCCACGAGGCTGCCGGTGGCGGTCGGCTTCGGCATCTCGACGCCGGGGCAGGCGCGGGCCGTCGCAGCGCAGGCCGATGGCGTGGTGGTGGGGAGCGCGCTGGTGGACGTCCTCGGCACCGGAGGGGTGGACGCAGCGCACGCCTTCCTCTCGTCGCTCCGCGAGGCGCTCGACCATCGGATGGCCACCGCATGAGGGACGTGCAGCGCCTGATCGAGCGCTATGCCCAGGTCCTTGGCCCGGGCGGCCTGGTGGTCGCGGTGCTCGCGCTCGCGGTGGATACGCGCTGGCTGGGGCAACCGGTCGCGACGCTGCTGCTGCTGGCCGGCGTGCTCGCGCTCCGCGTCTCGCCCGTTCGGCTCAGCAAGTATTCCTATCTCACCCAGTCCGGCGTTGTGGCGCTGGTGGGGAGCGCGTGCGTCGGGCCCTCTCCCGTGGTGCTGGCGCTCTGGGCCGGCGTGTTCGCCTCGGACGTGCTCTGGCTCAGGAAGCTTCCGCGCGCAGGGTTCATCAACGCCGGCCGGGAAGTGCTCGCCTTCGCGGCCGCGTATGGTCCCTACGCCGGGGTGCTGGCGCTCACGGGCCATCCCGAGCTGTCGCTCGATCTGCTGCCGGCGGCGGCGATCCTCATCTGCAGCTACTTCTTCTCGACCCGCGCGCTGTTCTACTTCACCCTGCTCGTCCGGGACAAGCTCGAGCACGCCGAGAAGATCCTCATCCTCCGATGGGAGATCATCTCATACCTGCTCACGCTGGCGGCGACGGTGGTGGTGGTGGCCACTGTCCGATCGCTCGCGCCGGTGGGCTGGCTGGCCGTCGCGCTCGCGCTGGGGGTGCTAGGGCTGCTCACCCGGCGGATTCTCGAGGAGGCGATCGGCGCCGAGGACCTCAACAAGGTGCACTTGATGGAGGCGGCGATCGCCAGCAACTCCACCCTGCAGGGCTCGTTCGACCAGATCGAGCGGCTGGCCAATCGGCTGCTCGACTGGGGCGACTTCCGCATCTACCGGCTGGTGGAGGGGACGCCGACGCTGGCGTATCGCGGTGCGATGGGCCGCGCCGACCGGGGGCCCCCGCCCGAGGGCGCCGGCCCGTTCCGGGCGCAGGCGGTCGCGGAGCGCCGGGACGTGGTGCTCAAGGACGTGAGAACGGATCCGGACGTCAGACTCCCGATGCCGGACATCGGAAGCCTGATCATCCACCCGATCCGGTTCGGCGAGGAGCTCCTCGGCACGGTGGAGGTGGACCACCCGAAGCGCCACGCCTACGGTTCCAAGGATCTCACCGCGCTCAACACGCTGGGCCACCAGATCGCGACGGCGATCCACATCGCCGAGCTGCGGCGCCCCCTGCTCGGGACGGTGGAGCAGATCGGCCAGCAGGTGACCGCGCTGGTCCGGGTGACCGAGTCGCTGGGCGCGTCCGCACTCGCCCTGGCCGACGCGTCGCACGGCATGCGGCAGGGCGCCGGCGAGATGGAGAGCTTCGTGGCGGGCGGGCTCCAGGCCACCGATTCCTTGGACGCGGCAACCCGGATCATGGCCGATCAGGGCGCGCTGGCCGCCGAGGCGAGCGGAAACGCCGCGGAGGTGGCGGTGCAGAACCGCGCGGTGATCGGCCAGGCGATCGACCGTCTCGTCGGGCTCAACGGCTTCGTCAGCGCGAGCGCGGAGCACGTCGCGAGCCTGGGAGCCATGACCAGCCGCATCAAGGGCTTCATCGGCACCATCCGGGAGATAGCCGACCTCACGAACCTGATCGCGCTCAACGCCGCCATCGAGGCGGCGCGAGCCGGCGCGGACGGCCGCGGCTTCGCCGTCGTCGCCGACGAGGTGCGCGATCTCGCCGCCCAGAGCCTGCACGCGGCCGGCGAAGCGCGGGTGCTGCTCGAAGAGATCGCCACGCAAGTCTCCGCGGTCTCGAAGCAGATGCAGCGCGGGCGGGAAGCGGTGACCGGCGTCGAGGAGCTGAGCGCCGACGCCGCCCGCGCCCTCGACGCGATCGTCGGCGCCACGGGCGACGCGGGTCGGCACGCGCGAGCCATCGCCGTCACCGCCGGCGAGCAACTGCGGGCGGTGGACGGTCTCACCGGACAGATCCGCCGGGTGGCCGCCGGCTCCGCCCGCACGCTGAGCGAGACCGAAGCGCTCGCACGCCGGGCCAGCGACGCGGCCGCGGGCCAGGCCGATCTCGAACGCGCCATCCGTGAGCTGAGCGACGTCGCCTCCGACCTGCAGCGGATCGCCCGCCACTTCATCGCCGAGACCTGACATGGGCGGGCCCGCGGCCGAGCGCGCGTTCGTCGCGCTCGGGAGCAACCTTGGGGATCGGGCGGCGCAGCTCGATGCGGCTCGTGCGGCGCTCGCGTCCCTTCCCGCCACCCGGCTGGCGGCGGCCTCGCGGGTGGAGGAGACGCCGCCGCTCGGGGGCATGGCGCAGCCGCCCTATCTCAACCAGATGGTGCTCCTGGAGACCCGGCTCGGCCCGCGCGAGCTGCTCGAGGCCTGCCAGGCGATCGAGCGCGCCTCGGGCCGGGTCCGCACGGAGCACTGGGGCGCCCGTACGCTCGATCTCGACATCGTGCGCTACGGCCGTCGGCACGTGGCGGAGCCAGGCCTTATCATTCCCCATCCCGAGCTGCCGAACCGAGACTTCTGGCTGCGAGAGCTGGCGGAGCTTGAATCCATGAGCGCTGACCCACGCCCCCTCACGGTGCCCGACCTCCTCGCCATGAAGGCGACGGGGCGGCCGATCGTGATGCTGACCTGCTACGACGCGGCCTTCGCTCGGCTGCTGGAGCAGGCGGACGTGGACGTGCTGCTGGTGGGCGACTCGCTCAACCAGGTGCTCGCGGGCCGCGACTCGACGCTGAGCGCCACGCTGGACCAGATGATCTATCACGCCGCCTCGGTGCGGCGCGGCAGCAGCCGCACCCTCGTATTCGTGGATCTCCCGTTCCTGACATATCAGGTGTCGGTGCCCGAGGCGATCCGGAACGCGGGACGGGTGCTGCAGGAGAGCGGCGCCCACGGCGTCAAGCTCGAAGGCGGGCGCCCGATGGCCGAGACGGTGCGCGCCCTGGTGGACCGCGGCATCCCCGTGCTAGGCCATCTCGGGCTCACGCCCCAGTCGGTGCACGCGCTCGGCGGCTACCGGGTGCAGGGGCGCGACCAGGCGACGGCGGACCGGCTGTTTGCCGACGCGGAAGCGCTCGAGGAGGCGGGCGCGTGCGGCATCGTGCTCGAGCTGCTGCCGGCCGCGCTCGCGCGGCGAATCTCCGCCGCCCTCACGATTCCGACGATCGGGATCGGGGCCGGCCCCGGCTGCGACGGCCAGGTGCTGGTGCTGCACGACATGCTCGGCCTCAACCAGGGGTTCAACCCGAAGTTCCTCAAGCGCTACGCCGAGCTGGGCGAGGCGGTGCGCACCGCGGTGCGGGCCTATGCGTCCGAGGTGCGGGAGGGGAGCTATCCCGGGCCGCAACACAGCTTCGACTGAATCGCGCCGTCTTCCATGATCGAACTCGCCGACGTCGCCGGGCTGCGCGGCTGGGTACGCGCCCAGCGCGGAGCCGGTCGCCGTGTGGCCCTGGTCCCGACGATGGGCTTTCTCCATGCGGGCCACCTCGCGCTGGTGGACGAGGCACGCCGGCGGGCGGATGTGGTGGCCATGAGCATCTTCGTCAATCCGCTGCAGTTCGGCCCGACCGAGGATCTGGCCCGCTACCCGCGCGATCTTCCGCACGATCGCCGGCAGGCGGAGGAGCGTGGCGTGGATGCGCTGTTCGTTCCCTCGGAGGTGGTCATGTACCCGCCCGGATCGGAGATCCGTGTCGTACCAGGGGCGACCGCCGACCGGTGGGAGGGCGCGGCGCGGCCGGGGCATTTCACCGGCGTGCTCACGGTGGTGGCCAAACTCTTCCACCTGGTCGAGCCCGATCTGGCCGCGTTCGGACGGAAGGACATACAACAGGCCACCCTGATCCGTCAGATGGTGCGTGACCTGGACTGGGCGCTGGAGGTGGTGGTGGTCCCGACCGTGCGCGAGCCCGATGGCCGCGCGCTCAGCAGCCGGAACGCGTACCTCGAGCCGGACGAGCGGCGCCGCGCCGGGGTGTTGAGCGCGGCCCTTAGGGCCGCGCACGAGGCGTTCCGCGCGGGAGCGTCCCGGGCCGGCGACGTATCCGCCGCGGCGCGCCGAGTGCTCGAAACCGAGCCGTCGGTGGCCGTGGAGTACCTGGCGGTGGTGGAACCGCTCACGCTCGCGCCGGTGGACACGGTCGAGGCGGAGACCGTGGTGGCGCTCGCCGCGCGGCTGGGACGGACTCGCCTGATCGACAACATCGTCCTCGGGGAGGGGCTCGGTTGACGCGGGTGACGGACCCGCGGCTCCCGGCCTGGGCGGAGGTGACGCCCGAGCGTCTGGCGCACGTGGAACGCGTGGCCGCGCTGGCCGGACAGTGGGCGGCGCGGATGAGCGTGCCCGAAGCCGAGCGCCGCCGCTGGCTCAGAGCTGTCTGGCTGCACGATGCGCTCCGCGAGGGCGCCGCGCTCGACCGCTGGGCGCCGGACGCGCCGGGCCCCCCCGAGCTGCGCCACGGACCCGCGAGCGCGGCGTGCGCGGCAGCCGAGGGAGAGCGCGACAGCGGCGTGCTGGACGCGGTCCGCTATCACTCCGTAGGCCACGCCGGGTGGGACATGGTGGGGCGGGTACTCTACTGCGCCGACTATCTGGAGCCGGGCCGGCCCTTCGAGCGCGAGCATCGGGCCGAGTTGGCAGTCCGCTTCCCCTCGGATCCGGCCGGCGTGCTGGCCGAGGTCGCGGCGGAGCGGATCGCCTACGTGATCCGGTCGGGATGGCCGCTGCTCGATTCAACGGTGGGCTTCTGGAACAGTCTCGTCGAGTCGTCCGCGTCGCGCTGACGCTGGCCGCGGTGTTCGCGCTCTTGAGCGTGCTCGCCCTCATCCTGCGGCCGCGACCCGAGCAGGTGGCCGGGCATGCGTATCCCATCCCGGGCCCCGGTCGCCGCATCCGGGTGGAAGTACTGAACGGGACCCGGCGGCCCGGGCTCGCCCGCGCCGCCACGCGGGCGCTGCGGGCCAAGGGCCTGGACGTCGTGTTCTTTGCCACGGGTCCGGCGGCGGACTCGACCCGCATCCTCGTCCGGCAGGGCGATCCGGGACAGGGACGGGACGTGGCCGAAGGACTCGGCGTCGGACGCGTAGCGGTCGCACCCGACACGCTCCGGCGGGTGGACGTGACCGTGCTGCTCGGACAGGACTACCGGCCGCGGCTGCCGCTGCATCCTTGAAGACGCGGTGAGTCAGGGGACCTTCCGTCCTTCCATTCTTCCGTCTTTCCTCAGCCTACCCCGATCACTACATCCATCACGTTCGTTCCCGTCAGCCCTGTCCGAATCAGCGCGGCCGCTGCATCGAGGGCCCGATAGGCGTCGTGCGCGGCGAGATCGTGGGCCGGGTCGCGGCCGGCGCGCGCGATCGCCGACCACGTCGCGCCGTCCACGATGGCGCCGGCGGCGTCGGTGGGACCATCGCGCCCGTCCGTGCCGGCGGCCAGGAGCGCCACCTGCCGAGGCGCGCCGACGAGCACGTGTGCGGCAGCGAGCGCCAGTTCCTGGCAACGGCCGCCGATGCCGGGACGCATGTCGCCCATGGTGACCGTGGTCTCTCCGCCCCAGACGAAGCACCGTCGCGGAGCGTGGGGCGAGTGTTGCGCGATCTCACCGGGGCCGCAATGTTGTAAAAGAGTAGCGGCGATACGCTCTCCGGCTCTCGCCGCCTCTCCCGCGAGCGGCGTTCGCGCCACTTCCGGAACGAGGCCCAACGCCGCGGCACGTGCGGCCGCCGCCTCAACGGCCAGACGATTACTGGCAATCAGGTCGTGGGTGACCCGCGCGAAGGCCTGGTCTCCGGGCTTTGGCGTTTCGGCCGTTTCCCCCGACTCCGCCGCCAGCAGCTCGTGGCGGACGGCGCCGGGGACGCGCTCCCAGAGACCCGCATCTTCGAGGAGGCCGTGTACCTCGGCGGCGGTGGCCGGATCGGGAACGCAGGGGCCGGAGCCGATCGAGGCCAGATCGTCGCCGATCACGTCGGAAACGACGAACACACGGACCCGGGCCGGCGCGAGCGCACGGGCCAGCCGCCCGCCGCCCCAGCGGGAGAAGCGCTTCCGGATCCGGTTCATGGCGGTGATGTCGAGTCCGGATCCGAGGAGGAGGGCGTAGAGCGCGCGGAGCTCGTGCGGCGAGACGCCCTCGATGGGGGCGGCGAGGAGGCTGGAGGCGCCGCCCGAGAGGAGGACCCACACCTCGTCTTCCGCCGTGATGGCTCCGGCGATCCGGGCGAGCGCCTCGGCGGCCGCGAGCGAGCCCGCGCCCGGTTCGGGGTGGTCGCCGGGCACGACGCGGATACTCGGATGGGGGGCGGGGTGGGCGGCGGGCGGTACGGCGATCCCGCCTGCCGGTTCGATCCCCGAGCGGGCAAGGGTGTCCACCGCTTGGCGCGCCATCGGCTCCGCCGCCTTGCCCAGGGCGAGCAGCCAGGGGCGCCGGCCGGTGCCGGGCCTCAGGGCCGCCAACCGCGCCGCGAGCGCGGGCATCGGGTCTACCGCGTGGGTGGCGGCCGCGTAGAGCTCGAGCAGCAGCTCGCGGGGATGGGTCTCGGCGGCCGGGAGCGCCGGGGAAGCGGGCAAGATCGAACCTTGTGAAAAAAAGCACAAAGTGGTATACATCGACGGACGTATAAAAATGCAGGCAAGGTCGCCTGCAATGTACTAACATCCGGCGGAGGCGACCTGCCTCGGCCTCGTTCTTTCTCCCACCGAGAGGTTCCGCGCATGGCCGGCCGCAACTTTCTCCTCGTTCCGGGTCCCACGAATACGCCCGACCGAATCCTTCGCGCCATGCACGTCGCGATGGAGGACCACCGGTCGTCGGACTTTCCGTCGCTGGCAACCCCGGTGCTCGAGGACCTCAAGAAGATCTTCAAGACCACCAAGGGCCAGGCTTACATCTTCCCCTCGAGCGGCACCGGCGCGTGGGAAGCCTCGCTGTCGAACACGCTGAGCCCCGGCGACCGCGTGCTCGCCGCGCGCTTCGGGCAGTTCAGCTATCTCTGGATCGACATGGCCCAGCGCCTCGGCCTCAAGGTGGACATCCTCGAGACCGAGTGGGGCGAGGGGGCGCCGATCGAGCGGCTCCACGAGGCGCTCGCCGCCGACCGGGCGCATGAGATCAAGGCCGTGCTCTTCACTCACAACGAGACCGCCACGGGCGTGACCAGCGATGTGGGAGGGATGCGGAAGGCGCTGGACGACGCCCGGCATCCGGCCCTCCTCATGGTGGACGGGGTGAGCTCGATCGGCAGCATCGACTTCCGGATGGACGAGTGGGGCGTGGACTGCGCCGTGACGGGATCGCAGAAGGGGCTGATGCTCCCCGCCGGCCTCGGCATCGTGGCGGTGAGCCCCAAGGCCGCCGCGCTCTACGAATCGGCCAAGCTGCCGCGCTGCTACTTCGACTTCGCGGACATGCGGAAGGCCAACGCCACGGGCTACTTCCCGTATACGCCGGCGCTCTCCCTGCTGTATGGACTGCGCGAGTCGCTGGCGATGATCTTCGAGGAAGGGCTCGAGAACATCTTCGCGCGCCACCACCGGCTGGCCGAGGGGGCGCGGGCGGCGGTGAAGGGCTGGGGACTGCAGCTCTGCGCCAAGGAGCCGCGGTGGTACTCGGACACCGTAAGCGCCGTGATGGTGCCGGCGGGCGTCAACGCCGCCGAAGTCATCGACATCGCCTACCGCCGCTACAACCTGGCCCTCGGCGCGGGCCTGGCCCGCATGTCCGGGAAGCTGTTCCGGATCGGCCACCTGGGCGACCTGAACGAGCTCATGCTGCTGGGCGGACTGGCCGGCGCCGAAATGGCGATGCGGGACGCGGGCATCAAGGTCACGCCCGGCAGCGGAGTGGCGGCCGCGGAGGAGTCCTGGCGCGGCACGGCCAAGCCGCTCCCCAAGCGCGACCTGCCACCGCGCGCGCCGGACGCGCAGCCCGCCGCACCGGCGGCCAAGGAGAAGGCCACCGCCGGCGCGGCGCGATGAGCCATACGCGTTACGAGCCCGCCCGCCAGCGGCTGCAGCGCAGCGAGCTGGCGGTGCCGGGGTCCAGTCCGGCACTGTTCGTCAAGGCGCTCGGGGGCGAGGCGGACTACGTGTTTCTCGATCTCGAGGACGCCGTCGCCCCCGGGGACAAGGAGCAGGCCCGGACAAACGTGATCCGGGGACTGCTCGAGCACGACTGGCGCGGGCACGGGAAGACGATCTGCGTCCGCATCAACGGGCTCGACACGCAGTACATGTATCGGGACCTGGTCGAGGTGGTGGAGCAGGCCGGCCACCGGCTCGACACGATCCTCATCCCCAAGGTCGGCGTGCCGGCCGACGTGTACCTGGTTGATGCGCTGCTCACCCAGATCGAGGCGGCGAAGGGGATCGAGCACCGGATCGGCATCGACGTGCTGATCGAGACCGCGCTCGGCATGGCCAACGTCGAAGCCATCGCGCAGTCGAGTTCGCGGCTCGAGGCGATGCACTTCGGGGTGGCGGATTACTCCGCGAGTGTCCGGGCGCGCACCGTCGTGATCGGCGGCCTCAACCCCGATTACCCGGGCGATCAGTGGCACGCCGCGCTTTCGCGGATGATCGTGGCGTGCCGGGCGTACGGGCTCCGGCCGATCGACGGACCGTTCGGCGACTTCAAGGACTCCGACGGCTACCGGCTCTCCGCCCGGCGCGGCGCGGCGCTCGGCATCGAGGGGAAGTGGGCGATCCACCCATCGCAGATCGCCCTGGCCAACGAAGTGTTCAGTCCGCCGGCCGCCGAGGTGGAGCGGGCGGGCCGGATCCTGGCGGCGCTGGATGAAGCGGCGCGGGAGGGGCGGGGCGCGGCGCAACTCGACGGCAAGATGATCGACGCGGCATCGGCGCGGATGGCGGAGAACGTCGTCCGGATGCAGGAGGCCGTCGCGGGTCGCGGGTCGCGGGTAGCGAACGGAGAGCTCACGACCCGGGGCCCGCGACCCGGGACCCGCGACTGAAGGCAGACTACCACCGAGGACCCAGACCCCACCATGGACATCCACGAGTACCAGGCCAAGGAGCTGCTGGCCGGCTTCGGCGTCGCGATCCCGCGCGGGGGCGTGGCGTACAGCCCCGAGCAGGCGGTCTACCGCGCCTCGGAGATCGGCGGCGCCCGCTGGGCCGTGAAGGCGCAGATCCATTCCGGCGCGCGCGGCAAGGCGGGCGGGATCAAGCTCTGCTCCAACGAGGACGAGGTTCGCCAGGCGGCCAAGGCGCTGCTCGGGAAGCGTCTGGTGACGCACCAGACCGGCCCCGAGGGGCGCACGGTACACCGGCTCTACGTCGAGGCCGCGGTCCCGATCGAGCGCGAGATCTATCTCGGCTTCGTACTCGACCGGAAGAGCGAGCGGACGATGATCGTGGCCTCCGCCGAGGGCGGGATGGAGATCGAGGAGATCTCCGAGCGCTCGCCCGAGGCGATCATCCGCTCGGTGGTCGAGCCGGCGGTGGGGCTCACGTCGTTCCAGGCGCGCGAGATCGCATTCGCGCTCGGCCTGGAGCCGGCACAGGTGACCCGTGCCGTCACGACGCTGCTCGGCTGCTATCGCGCGTTCCGCGACCTGGACGCCACCATGGTGGAGATCAACCCGCTCGTGGCCACCTCGGACGGGCAGCTCCTGGCGCTCGACTGCAAGATGACGTTCGATGACAACGCCCTGTTCCGCCGGCCCAACGTGAGCGAGCTGCGCGACTACGCCGAGGAGGACCCGCGCGAGTCGCAGGCGGCGGAATACGGGATCAACTATGTGGCGCTGGACGGCGAGATCGGCTGCATCGTGAACGGCGCCGGCCTGGCGATGGGCACCATGGATCTGATCAAGCACGCGGGCAGCTCGCCCGCCAACTTCCTCGATGTCGGCGGCGGAGCGTCGCCCGAGAAGGTCTGCAACGCGTTCCGTCTGGTGCTGGCCGATCCCAAGGTCAAGGCGATCCTGGTGAACATCTTCGCCGGCATCAACCGGTGCGACTGGGTGGCGCAGGGCGTGGTGAACGCCGTCAAGGAGCTGCAACCGGCCGTGCCCCTCGTCGTGCGGCTCGCCGGCACCAACGTGGAGGAGGGCCGCGAGATCCTGCGGGACAGCGGACTCGAGCTCGCCACCGCCGACACCCTTACCGAGGCGGCCGAGAAGGTCGTAGCCGCCCTCAAGGCCTCGGGCAGCACGGCCGGGAACGGAAAGCCATGAGCATCCTGATCGACGAACGCACCCGCGTCATCATCCAGGGCTTCACCGGCGACAAGGGGACCTTCCACGGGAAGGAGATGATCGCCTACGGGACCCAGCTGGTGGGCGGGGTGACGCCGGGAAAGGGCGGGCGCCGCCATCTCGACCGACCCGTCTTCAACACCGTGAAGGAGGCGGTGAAGGAGACCGGAGCCGAGGCGACCATCATCTTCGTGCCCGCGGCGTTCTGTGCCGACTCGATCATGGAGGCGGCCGATGCGGGGGTCCGGCTCATCTGCGCCATCACCGACGGGATCCCGGCGCAGGACATGATGATGGTGAAGCGCTACCTGTGGCGATATCCCAAGGAGCGGCGGTCCACGGCCATCGGCCCCAACTGCGCGGGGATCATCAGTCCGGGGAAGGCGATGCTCGGCATCATGCCGGGGCACATCTACCAGCGGGGCACGGTGGGCCTCGTGACCCGCTCCGGCACGCTCGGCTACGAGGCCGCGTCGCAGATGAAGGAGCTCGGCGTCGGCGTCAGCACGAGCGTCGGCATCGGCGGCGACCCGATCAACGGCAGCTCGTTCGTGGACATGCTCAAGCTGTTCGAGGAGGATCCGGAGACCGAGGCCGTCATGATGATCGGCGAGATCGGCGGCCCGCAGGAGGCGGAGGCGGCGCTGTTCGCCAAGGAGAACATGCGGAAGCCGGTGATCGGCTACGTCGCGGGCTTGACGGCGCCGAAGGGCCGCCGGATGGGCCACGCCGGCGCGATCATCCGGGCTTTCGGGGAGAGCGCGGCGGAGAAGGTGGAGATCATGCGCGGCGCGGGACTGACCGTGGTCCCCAGCCCCGCCGATCTCGGCGCCACGGCCAGACGGGTGCTGGACTCGCTCTCGAGGCGCGTGGCGGTCGGCACGTGAGCGCCCGCCCGGTGGTGGTCGTGACGCGGCGGCTCCCCGACGCGGTGCACGAGGCGCTGGCTCGGGAATTCGACGCACGGCTCAACCCCGAAGACCGGCCGCTCACGGCGGAGGGGCTGCGCGAGGCGGTGCGGACCGCCGATGCCCTGCTGCCGACGGTGACGGACAAGGTTACGGCCGACGTGCTGTCGGCGGAGCCGCGCCGGCTCAAGCTGATCGCCAACTTCGGCGTGGGCTTCAACAACATCGACGTCGAGGCCGCCAAGGCGCGCGGCGTCGCCGTCTCCAACACCCCCGACGTGCTGACCGACGCCACGGCCGATCTCGCGATGACGCTGCTGCTGATGGTCGCGCGACGCACCGGCGAGGGCGAGCGCCACGTGCGCGGGGGCCAGTGGACCGGCTGGCGTCCCACCCACATGCTCGGCACCCAAGTGAGCGGCAAGACCATCGGGCTGATCGGCATGGGCCGCATTGCCCGGGCGGTTGCCCAGCGGGCGCATCACGGCTTCGGGATGAAGGTCATCTTCCACGATCCCTATCCTCCACCCCCCGAGGTGGCGGCGGCCCTCGGCGCCGAGCCCCGGGCCAGCGTGGACGACGTGCTCCGCGAGGCCGACTTCGTCTCGCTGCACTGTCCGGCCACGGCGGAAACTCACCACCTCATGAACCGGGAGCGCTTCGGCCGGATGCGTCCCGGCGCGTTCCTGATCAACACCGCCAGGGGCGACGTGGTGGACGAGGCGGGCCTGGTCGAGGCGCTCGAGTCCGGCCGCCTTGCCGGCGCTGGGCTCGACGTGTTCGAGAAGGAGCCCCAGGTGACGCAGGCCCTGGTGACGATGGACAACGTGGTCCTGCTGCCGCACCTGGGGAGCGCCACCGAGGAAACCCGCGTGGCGATGGGCATGCGCGCATTCGAGAACCTCCGGCTGTTCTTCGCCGGGGAGCCGCTCCGGGACCGGGTCGTTTGAGCCACGTCGCGCTGGACCCGTTCGCGGCGGCCACCGAACTCCCGGAGTCGCCGGACCCCGCGGCGGCGAGCGCGGCCCGGTACGCCAACGAGGTCGTCGAGCTCCTCAGTGACCTCATGCTGCAGCTCCTTCGCGGGCGCGCACCGGAGCTCGAGCCGGTGCTGCGCGGCGAGCGGCTCGCCCACGAGCTGAGCCCCGAGCTCCTGTCGCGCACGCTGCAGGTGCAGGGGATCTGGTTTCAGCTCCTGAATGTCGCCGAGCAGAACGCCGCGATGCGCCGCCGCCGGCAAACCGAGGTGGAGCGCGGGTACGAACAGGTCCGCGGGACCTTCGCCCAGGTCATCTCCGAGGCCGCGGCGGCGGGCGTGCCGGCCGCGGAGCTTCGCGCGCTGCTCGAGCACCTTCGCGTCCGACCCGTCATCACCGCGCACCCCACCGAGGCCAAGCGGGTGACGGTGCTCGAGAAGCACCGCCGCATCTACCGCCGGCTCGTCGATCTCGAGTCGCCCCGCTGGACGCCCCGGGAGCGGCAGGCGCTGGTGGACGGGCTCCGCAACGAGATCGAGCTCCTCTGGCTCACCGGCGAGCTCCGGCTGCAGAAGCCCACCGTGCCCCAGGAGGTGTTCTGGGGGCTCCACTTCTTCAACGAGACGCTGTTCGAGGCGGTGCCCGATCTGCTGGAGAAGGTCGAGCGCGCCCTGACGCAGTTCTATCCCGACGAGCAGTGGGCGGTGCCGCCGTTCTTCCAGTTCGGCACCTGGATCGGCGGCGATCGGGACGGCAACCCGTTCGTCACCAACGACGTCACCCGGAGCACCCTGCTCGAGAACCGGCTGACGAGCCTCCGGCGCTACCGGCGGCGGATCGACGAACTGGTGCGCGCGCTGAGCATCACGGACAAGGCGGTGCCGGTCTCGGCGCGGTTCCGCGCGGCGCTCGAGCGCGAGCTGGCGGCGACCGGGGAGGCGGAGGAGATCGCGACGCGAAACCCCGGCGAGGTGTTCCGCCAGTATCTCGCCTGCGTGCTGCGGCGGCTGCAGGTCATGATCGAACGCACCGAGCGGGGCGACACGCAGCCCGATCCGGCCGGCTACGCCTCGGCCGACGCGCTGCTCGCCGATCTCCGGCTGATCGAGGACGAGCTGATCCGGGCCGGGCGGCCCGAGCTCGCGACCGCCTTCGTGCGTCCCGTGCGTCGCGAGGTGGCCTCGTTCCGCTTCAGCACGGTCCGGCTCGACGTGCGGGACAACACCACGAAGCTCAGCGCCGCGCTCCGCGACCTCTGGCGTGCCGGCGGCCAGGCGGGCGAGCCGCCGGACGACCGCTCCGAGGAGTGGCGGAGCTGGGTAGCCGCCGAGCTGGCGCGGCCGCTGGTGCCCGGCAGCGGGCTCCCCGCGCTCTCCGGCGACAGCGCGGAGACGGTGGGGATGTTCCCGCTCGTCCGTGTCCTGCGCGAGGAGATCGACCGCGAGGCGTTCGGCGCCTTCGTCCTGAGCATGAGCCGCAGCGTCGGCGACATCCTGGGTGCGTACCTGCTCGCCAAGCTGGGCGGGCTCTTCGCCGACACGGCCGGCATCGAGAGCTGCACGCTGCCGGTCGTCCCCCTGTTCGAGACCATCGACGATCTGCAGCGCGCCCCCGCGATCATGCGGGAGCTGCTGAGCATCCCGCTGATCAGGCGGAGCGTGCGCGCGCAGGGCGGGGTGCAGGAGGTGATGATCGGGTACTCCGACTCCAACAAGGACGGCGGGTTCCTGACCTCCAACTGGGAGCTGTACAAGGCGCAGATCAAGCTCACGCGGGTGGGAAAGGAGAGCGGCGTGCCGATCGCCTTCTTTCACGGGCGGGGCGGCTCGGTGAGCCGCGGCGGCGCGCCGACCGGGCGCGCCATCGCGGCGCAGCCCGCGGGCTCCATTCAGGGGCGGATGCGGATTACCGAGCAGGGCGAGGTGGTGTCGTTCAAGTATGCCAACCGGGGCACGGCGCAGTACCAGATCGAGCTGCTCGCGGCGAGCGTGGTGGAGCACACGCTCAAGTCCGAGCGCGAGGAAGCGCTCGCCCCGACGGTGGAGTTCGATGAGGCCATGGAGGCGCTGTCGGGAGCGGCCCAGGCGGCCTACCGCCGGATGGTGGACCACCCCGATCTGCTCCAGTACTATCAGACCGCGAGCCCGCTCGAGGAGATCTCCCTGCTCAACCTGGGCTCGCGCCCGGCGCGCCGATTCGGCGCCCGCTCGCTCGGTGACCTGCGCGCGATTCCGTGGGTCTTCGCCTGGTCGCAGAACCGCCACTTCGTCCCCGGCTGGTACGGCGTGGGGAGCGGCGTGCTCACCTTCCTGCAGGTCCGCGGCCAGCGGGGCGCGGCACTGGTGCAGCGCATGTTCCGCGACTCGCGCCTGTTCCGGCTGATCGTGGACGAGGTGGAGAAGACGCTCTCCTACGTGGACCTCGAGGTGGCCCGGGAGTACGCCGAGCTGGTGCCCGACTCCCGGGTGCGCGACGCGGTGTTCCCGGTGATCGAGGAGGAGTACCACAAGACGGTCGAGGCCGTGCTCCGGATCAGCGGCGACACCGAGCTCGCCGGCCGCTTCCCGCGGTTCCGCCGGAAGCTGGCGCGCCGGCTGCCGATCCTGAACCAGATTTCCCGCCAGCAGATCGAGCTGCTCCGCCGTTTCCGCGAGAGCGGCGGCGACAAATCGCAGGAAGAGCTGCTCTCGGCACTGCTGCTGTCGATCAACTGCATTGCGACGGGGTTCGGGGCGACAGGGTAGGGCGCGGAAAGACGGAAGGACGGAAAGAGGTGCCTGGCAAGTGCGTCATCCCGAGCGAAGCTGGGCCCCACCTTCCGTCTTTCCGCCTTTCCGTCTTTCCGTCTCCACCCGCAACTGCCCACACGCCGCATCGATGTCCAGTCCCCGGCTCCGCCGCACGGTGGCCTCGATTCCCTGATTGCGGAGCCGCGCGGCGAAGGCACGGATCCGGTCGGGTGGGGTGGGCGTGAGATCGGGCGCACCACCGGGATGCAGGGGCAGGATGTTCACCAGCGCGCTGAGGCGGCGCGCCAGGTGCGCCAGGCGGTCCGCATCGGCGTCGGCGTCGTTCACTCCCGCGATCATCACGTACTCGAACGTCACCCGTTTCCGGAACGCGGCCGCCGCCCTGAGCACCGCGTCCAGGTCGTACTTCTTCTCGACGGGCATGAGCCCGCGCCGCTGGGGCGACGTCGGGGCGTGGAGCGAGATGGCGAGGCGGAACTGCTCCGGCCGCCGGGCAAAGGCTTCCAGGCCCGGCAGGATGCCGACGGTCGAGACGGTGATGTGCCGGGCCCCGATGCCGAATCCGTCGGGTGAGTTGAGGGTCGTAAGGGCGACGTCCACCGCGGGCCAGTTGAGCAGCGGCTCGCCCATGCCCATGAAGACGACGTTGCTCGGCAGATCGTCCGGGTGCCGGAGGACGATCTCGCGCACCTGGCCCGCGATCTCGAACGGCGTGAGGTTCCGCCCGAATCCCATCCGGCCCGTGGCGCAGAAGGCGCATCCGAGGGCACAGCCGGCCTGGCTCGAGATGCAGAGCGTGCGGCGGCTGCCGGAGGGGATGAGCACCGACTCGATCGCCTCGCCGTCCGCCAGGCGCCAGAGATACTTCCGCGTCCCGTCCGCGGAAAGCTGCTCCGCCTCGGCAGCGAGCCGAGGGAGCGGGAACGCGGAGTCGAGCTCCAGCCGGAGCGGCCGCGGCAGCTCGGTGGCGTCGCTCCATGCGGCGATGGGCGCCTGCCACAGGCGCCGGAACATCTGGCGGCCGCGATAGGCGGGCAGCCCGTGCTCGGCGGCCCAGCCCGCCAGGAGCCTGGCGGCCGCGGCGGGCGTCTGATCCAGGAGGCGGGGCGGGGCGACCACCGGAGTACGCGGACTCATGGGGCAGGAACCTAATCGGATGCCGCCTGGATCGGCCTAACTCCCCGCCATTTCTCGCATTGCACCCCCCCTCGCCGACGGTTACGTTTGAGCCATGCCCCGCCAGGCCGCACCGTGCTCCTGACCGAGTTGCTCTCGCCGGATCGGGTGGTGCTTCCGCTGCCGGCCGGCGATCGGCAGACCGCGATCGAAGTACTCACGCGGCACCTGGCCCGGGTCGCGGGCGCGGAATACGAGGAGGTGCTCGGCGCGGTGCTGGAGCGTGAGTCCGTGCTGAGCACGGGGATCGGATTCGGGGTCGCCATCCCCCACGCCCGCTCGGCGGCCGTCCGCGAGCTCACCATGGTGGCGGGCGTGACCCCAGCGGGTGTGCCGTTCGACGCGATCGACGGCGAGCCGGTGCGATTGTTCTTCCTCATCGTCGGTCCGGAGGCGTCGGCTGGCCTGCACGTCAAGATCCTGAGTCGGATCGCCCGGCTGGTGCGCCGCGAATCGGTCCGCCGGCAACTGCTCGAGGCCGCTGACGCCGATGCCTTCTGCCACGTCATTCTCGACGCCGAAGCGCGTTGAGCCCCCCATGTCCGCCACGGTGAGCGCCACGGCGCTCCGCAGCCATCGCGCCGGTGAGCTCACCCGCGCCCACGTCGGCCGGCAGGTGCGGCTCGGGGGCTGGGTGCATCGGCGGCGCGATCTCGGCGGTCTCGTCTTCATCGACCTGCGCGACCGCGCGGGGTTGGTGCAGCTCTCGTTCAATCCGGATTGGACCCCACCCGCGGTGATGGCACGGGCCGCGGGAGTCGGCGCGGAGACCGTCGTCCTGGCGAGCGGGGTGGTGGCGCTCCGGCCGGAGGCCTCGCGCGACACCAGCCTGGGCTCGCGTGAGGTCGAAGTCCACGTGACCGACCTGGAAGTCGTCGGGCCGGCGCAGACGCCGCCGATTCCCGTCGCCCGGAAGGAAAAGGAGGAGCTCCCGGCGGAGGAGTTGCGGCTCAAGCACCGGGTGCTCGACCTCCGGCGCCCCGAGCTGCAGCGGAATTTGCTCCTCCGGCACCGGCTGCTCCAGCGCACCCGGCAAACGCTCACCGACCTCGAGTTCCTCGAGATCGAGACCCCGATTCTCACCAAGCCCACGCCGGAAGGCGCGCGGGACTATCTCGTGCCCAGCCGGGTCCATCCGGGCGAGTTCTACGCCCTGCCGCAGTCACCCCAGATCTACAAGCAACTGCTGATGGTGGCGGGCTACGATCGGTATTTCCAGATCGCCCGCTGCTTCCGTGACGAAGACCTGCGCGCCGACCGGCAGCCGGAGTTCACCCAGATCGACCTCGAGGCGTCGTTCGTCGGCCCGGAGGACATCCAGGAAATCGTCGAGCGCGTGCTCGTCGACCTCTGGGGGGAGGCCGGAGTCGAGGTGGCCCGACCGTTTCCGCGGCTCACGCACCGGGAGGCGATGGAGCGCTACGGGATCGACAAGCCCGACCTCCGGTATGGTCTCGAGATCCGGGACCTCACGCCGCTCCTCGGCGGCGATGCCGCGCCCTTCCTCGGCGAGGCCCGCGCAGCCGGCGGCCGGCTCCGGGGGATCGTCGTGCCCGGCGGCGCCACGCTCACCCGGAAGGAACTCGACACGCTCACCTCGGCCGCGCGCGACGCGCGGGCGGGTGGGCTCATCTGGGCCCGGCGGACTGCCGCGGGTTGGGAGGGGCAGGGGGTCAAGGCGGTGGGGCAACGACTGCTCGACGCGCTGGCCGGGGCCGAGGGCGACCTGCTCCTTGCGGTGGCCGGCCCGGATACGGTCACATCGCCGGCGCTTCACGCCGTCAGGACGGCCCTCACCCGGCGTCCCGGCACCGCGCCGGCCACGCCGCACGCGTTCGCCTGGATCGTGGACTTCCCACTGTTCGAGCACGACGCCGAGAGCGGGCTGCACGTGCCGGCCCACCATCCCTTCACCGCGCCCCATCCTGCCGATCGCGACCTGCTCGTCGGGGAGCCGTGGCGCGTCCGCGCGCTGCACTACGACGCGGTTTACAACGGAAACGAGCTGGGCAGCGGATCGATCCGGATCACGGACCCCGCGGTGCAGCACCGGATCTTCGAGCTGCTGGGGATCCCCGAGGCGGAGATCCGCCGGCGATTTGGCTTCCTGCTCGACGGCCTCGCGGCCGGCGCGCCGCCCCACGGCGGCTTCGCGCTCGGCTTCGACCGCATCACCATGCTGCTCGCCGGAGCGTCGTCCCTGCGCGACGTGATCGCCTTTCCGAAGACCACGGCGGCCCGCGCGCTGTTCGAGGGCGCGCCGACGCCGGTGAGTGCGGACGACCTCCGCGGGCTTCACCTGCAACCGCTCGACGATTAGCCATGGCCGACGAGAGCCACCAGCGCATTTCCGCCGAAGGGGCGGACCCGCTCCTGTTCGCCGGGGTGAACGACGCCAACCTGCTCGAGCTCCAGCGGACCCTTGGCGTCCGGGTCTCGTTTCGCGGCGACGCGGTCAACCTGACGGGCACGGCCGAGCAACTCGAGCGGGCCGGGCCGGTGGTGCAGGGACTCCTGGACCTGGCCCGCATGGGCGAGCCGGTCTCGCCGGATGACGTGTACCGGCTCGCCTCGGAGGGCCCGCCCAGCGAGCTGCCGGCGCCCACGGGCGACGGCAAGATCGTCCTGCCCGGCCTCCGCCGCGCGATCATCCCCAAGACCCAGGGCCAGCGCGACTACCTGCAGGCGATCACCGCCCATGACATCGTCGTCGGGATCGGGCCCGCGGGCACCGGCAAGACCTACCTGGCCGTCGCCAAGGCCGTCGAGGCCCTGGCCCGGAAGCGGGTCAAGCGCATCATTCTGGCCCGGCCGGCGGTGGAGGCGGGCGAGTCGCTCGGCTTCCTGCCCGGCGACCTTCAGGCCAAGGTGGATCCGTACCTGCGACCGCTGTACGACGCGCTCGAGGACATGATGCCGCACGACCGGGTGCAGCGCGCGCTCGAAACCCGGACCATCGAGATCGCGCCGCTGGCGTACATGCGCGGCCGCACGCTGGCCGACGCGTTCATCATCCTCGACGAAGCCCAGAACGCCACCGGCGCGCAGATGAAGATGTTCCTCACCCGACTGGGATTTGGCTCCAAGATCGTCGTGACCGGTGACATCACCCAGATCGACCTGCCGGGAGATACGCGCAGCGGGCTGCGGGTGGTCCGTGAGATCCTCACCG